>NZ_JBHXPF010000084.1:0-2173 GCF_042718715.1 Streptomyces sp. NPDC058576
ACACCCCTCGTCTCCGGCGCCCCCAGCCCCCCAATACGCGCGCCGGCGGGGGCGGGGGGGGGCGCGGGCGGGCGGGGGCCCCCACCCCGCCCTGACGTCGGTCGTCGGTCGGACTCTCTTCCGGGCGTGGCTATGCGGCGCGGTCGTAGCAGGTGGAATCTTCGGGGGAGCAGGGGCCGGCTCCCCCGCTCTCGCTGCCGTCGGCCATGCGGAGAGGCCTCTTCTGGACCGCCCGGAGGAGAGCCCAGGTGACGAACAGGGCGGCGGTCACTGCCCAGGCGACGGCCCACCAGTCGGCAGTCGACCGGAGTATGGCCTCGGCGGCGGTCACGGCCATCGCGGCACCGTGGGCCCAGCACAGCAGAATGCCGGCCCATCGGGTGGCGCGGTCGATTCTCCGCAGGCCGAGTCTCGCCCCAGGTCCGTCCTGCCCCATGATTCCCCCCGCTGATCGCACTTTGCTTTGTCCGACCTTGACCGTTCATGTGTTCGGGCGCGAGGAATGATGCCTTCCGGGGGCGGTTTCCAGCCTCGATTTAGTTGACATCGAAACAGTTACCGCAAGGCAAGAGAGGCTTCTTCGGGTTACGTTCCGGGGTGAATCGGGCGCCGAAGTCGGCTTGTTCTGACGTGTTTGCGCTCCTCCGGTCGAGAGATTGTTCGCCTCTTGTGAAGAGACTGTGGAAGGTCGACGACGCGTTGCGGGCAGTGGCCGAGCCCGCTGTCGCCCACGATCGAGCGCGGGTCGACCCCGGTCCCGCACCCGCCGATTCCTTCCGGCCGTATTGGTCTGGACCGCAGCGGGCTGCCTGCTACCGTCGGCCGTGAAGATCGCGGCGACGGTGAAGAGGGGCAGCGCGATGATGGGCAACAGTGCCGGGCGGGCATTCATTGGGTCGTTCACCTCGGCGGGCGGGCGCGGCATCACCGCTGCCGCCGTGGACCGGGACACCGGCGCGCTGACCGTGCTCGGATCCACGGACGCCGTGCCCGACCCCTCGTTCCTCGCGGTCGGCCCCCGAGCCGGCGGTACGGTCCTGTACGCCGTCGGCGAGAGCGCCCCGGGCGTCGCCGCCGCCTTCGCCCTCGACGAGGATGTACCGGCCCTCCTGGGCCCCGTCCGGGCCGTCGAGGGTGATGCGCCCACTCACCTCGCGCTCGCCGCGAACCACCTGGTCACCGCCAACTACACCTCCGGCAGCGTCACCGCCCTGCCCGTGCTCGCCGACGGATCGCTCGGAGCGGCGGCCTCGGTGCTCCGGCACGAGGGCGGCGGTCCGGACGCCGGCCGCCAGGAAGCCCCGCACGCCCACCAGGTACTCGCCGACCCCTCCGGGAACTGGGTGGTCAGCGTGGACCTCGGCACCGACTCCGTACGCGTCTGCGCCCTGGACCCCGCCACCGGCGCCCTGCGGCTGCACGGCGAGACGGCCCTGCGTCCGGGCACCGGCCCGCGCCATCTGGCCTTCCACCCCTCGGGCGCTCTCGCCTACGTCCTGGGTGAGCTGGAACCGACCCTCACCGTCTGCCGCTGGGACGCGGCGACGGGCCGCCTCGACGTGCTCGGGGAGACGCCGGTACTGCCCGATCACGAGCGGGCCGGGCCGGCCGACGACGCGGTGCGCACCTACCCGTCCGAGGTGGTCGTCGCGCGTGACGGCCGCTTTCTGTGGACCGCCAACCGGGGGCACGACAGCATCTCCGTGCTCACCCTCGACGAGAGCGGCGAGAAGGCGGCCCTGGTGGCCACCGTCGGCTGCGGCGGCCGCTGGCCGCGCGACCTCACCCTCGACCCGAGCGGCCAGTGGCTCTACGCGGCCAACGAGCACTCCGGGAACGTCAGCTGGTTCGCCGTGGACGCCGAGACGGGCATTCCGCGGCACGCGGGCTCCGTCGAGGTCCCCGCGGCCTCCTGCGTCGTCCTCGTCTGACCATCCGCGCCGTCCTCGACCGGCAGCGGCCGCCCGGACAAGCGCGGCCGCCCCGCGCAAGTCGTCCCGTTACGGCGCAGCCGTCCCGTCACAGCGCGGCGGGGCCGGGCCCCACAGCTTAGAACCCGGCCGGGCCCGCCGGCGGAGCCGGGGTCCCCCCCCCCCGCCCCCCACCGCGGCGGGGCCCAGAAAACGGGGGGTTGTTTTATAACCCCCACAGGGGTGTGGGGGTGGGGCTGACA
>NZ_JBHXPF010000084.1:2183-25263 GCF_042718715.1 Streptomyces sp. NPDC058576
CCGCCGTCCAGGGCGCGGCCCCCCCCCTATTGCCGCCGGTTCCGGGGCCCGCGCACCCGCCCCGGCGGGCGGGCGCCGAACCCGAGTTTGCCGCCGGGGCGGGCCCCGGCCCCCTGTCCGGCTTCCCGAGCCGCCGCCTCACGGCGACGGCGTCCGGTCAGTAAGTCTGAGCTCCCTGGGCGCCCTGCGGAGTCGCCGGTGTGATGCCCAGCGTCGTGGCGTACAGGGACAGCACGAGCTTGCCGATCGCCGGGTAGGCGCCCAGCGGCTCGGCCGTCGCGCAGCCCGCCTCCTTCGCGGCGGCGTCCAGCAGGCCGGGATCGACCTCCGGGCCCACCAGGTACGGCGCCAGCGCCAGCTGCGCGGAGCCGGAGCCCTGCAGCTGCTCCGCGATCGAGGCGACCGAGCCCTCCACGTCCAGCGCGGCGGCCATCACCGGCACGGCGAGCCGGGCGGCCAGCAGCATGCCGGTGATCCCGGCGGCCTGGACTGCCTCCTCGCCGCCCACGGTGGCCAGCACGATGCCGTCGGCGGCGGTGGCCACGGTGAACAGCCTGGCGCGGTCGGCGCGCGCGAGACCGGCCTCCGACAGCCGTACGTGCAGCGCCTCGGCGAGCAGCGGGTGCGGGCCGAGCACATCGGTCAGCTCGGCCTGCGTGCCGCTGTCCATCACGGCCTGCCGTATCCGCCGGATCAGCGCGCTGTCGGGGCCCGCGAGCAGCGGGACCACGACGGCGGACGGACCCATGGGCTCGGCGACCTCACGGCCGGCGGCGACGGCCTGCTCGAAGCGCGCGACGCGCTCCGCGGCGTTGTGGGCGAGAACGGTGGCAAGGGTCGGGTACTCGGCATCGTCGCCGTCGAGGTAGCCGATCCGGGCGTTGAGGCCGGGCAGCTCGGAACGGGCGATGCTGATCACTTCCTCGGCCAGGCTGCGCGTGGCCGATGAAGGGGTACCGGGAACGGCGAGAACGAGCGCGGCAGCGCCCTCAGGTGCGACCACGGGCTCCGGGCGGCGGTGCCGTCCGGACTGGCGAGGTCGCGGCATTCGTACAGGCAGGCCGGAAGCGGGCCCAGTGGGGGTGCTCATGGCGCCGCATGCTACTGGTTTTGCCTGCCCCTCTGTTCGGGGAGGGTCCGGTCGAGCGTTAACTATCCGCTTATGTCCGATGAGTGATGTACCGCCGGAGTGTCCCTGTCTGTCGGGCCCGTTGTCGGCTCCGTCGTTCCCTCAGGACCCTCCGCCTCCTCGCCGTCCCGCCGCCCCTCACCCCGTCCGGGGCTTCTCGCGCACCGCCGTTCCACCGTGCTGTCCGTTCTCGTGCTCCGAGGGCACGAACAACATCGTCGGGTGACGCGGCAGACGCAGGTCCCCGGCCGCCAGGGCGCGCGCGATCCGGAGTGCGCCCGTCAGCGGATCGCCCGTCTCGGCGGTCACCCGGGCCCCAGGCAACAGCCGCGCCAACTCCTCGCGCAGGGGTGCGACCAGCGGCTCGCCCATTCGGAACAGACCACCGGTCAGAGCCACTTCGCCGGCCTCGCCGCCCCCCTCGCCGGCCTCGACGCCCATCCCGGCGGGCGTCGGGCACACGGCCGCCGCGGCCTCGGCGATATGGCCGGCGGCCTGTCGCAGAATGCCGGCGGCGACCGGATCCGCTCCGGCGCACGCCGCCACCTCCGGGGCGAACGAGGCCAGCACGGCCGGCCGGTCGGAGCGCGGATAGAGCAGCCCCGGCAACTCCTCCGCCGGTCCGAACACGGCCCGCAGGCGGTCCAGCAGCGCGGCGGAACCGCCACGCCGCCCGTCGTGGGCCCGCATCGCCGCGTCCAGCCCGGCCCGGCCGATCCACGCGCCGCCGCCACTGTCACCCAGAAGATGACCCCACCCGTCGGCCCGGTGCCACTCCTTCAGGTCCGTACCGAGGGCGATCATGCCCGTGCCGCCCGCGACGACCGCACCGGGGCGCTGTCCCACCGCGCCCGCGTAGGCCGTCACCGCGTCGGCGGCCAGCGCCACCCGGCGTACCCCCAGCGCGTCCGCGAGCGCGCCGGGCAGCTCCGCCCGCAACCGCTCGCCCAGCGTGGCCATGCCGGCGGCCCCGATCGCCACCGCCTCGACCTCGTACGCCGGAGCGCCGTCGGCCCGGGAGCCGCTGGGCCGGGCGTCGGTCTGGGCGCTGTCGCTCCCGGCCTCGCCGGACGCGGCGGCCGTCGCCCGGTCCAGCAACTCCCGCGCGGCGGGCAGCAGCTGTTCCAGCAGATGCCCGGCGTCGATGCCGCCCGGCCCCGTCCGCACCGGCTCTGCGCAGACCGTCGTCGCCAGAGGTCCGGACAGCCCCACCCGGCCGAGCGCCACCCGCAGCCCGGAGCCCCCGGAGTCGACCCCCAGGACATACCCGCCGGGTCCGGCCGGATCGGGCGCCGCCGGAGGGTGGGTCACGGAAGCCGCCAGTCCACCGGCTGCGCCCCCTGGCGCTCCAGCAGTTCGTTGACCCGGCTGAACGGCCGCGACCCGAAGAAGCCCCGGTCCGCGGACATGGGGGAGGGGTGCGCGGACTCGATGGCCGGGAAGTCGCCCAGCAGCGGACGCAGATTGCGGGCATCGCGCCCCCACAGGACCGACACCAGCGGAGTGCCCCGGGCCACCAGCGCCTTGATGGCCTGCTCGGTCACCTCTTCCCAGCCCTTGCCCCGGTGGGCGGCGGGCCGCCGCGGCGCGGTGGTCAGCGCCCTGTTGAGCAGCAGCACCCCCTGCCGCGTCCACGGCGTGAGATCACCGTTGGAGGGCCTGGGCAGCCCCAGATCACCGTGCAGCTCACGGAAGATGTTCTCCAGACTGCCCGGCAGCGGCCGGACGTCCGGGGCCACCGCGAAGCTCAGCCCGATCGCGTGTCCCGGGGTGGGATACGGATCCTGGCCGACGACCAGCACTCTCACCTCCTCGAACGGCTGCTGGAACGCCCGCAGTACATGAGCCCCGGAGGGCAGGTACGTGCGTCCCGCGGCGATCTCCGCGCGGAGGAAGTCGCCCATAGCGGCGATGCGTTCGGCGACGGGTTCGAGGGCGTCGGCCCATCCCGGCTCGATGATCTCTTTCAACGGTCGTGCTGCCACGGCCCGCACTCTACTGCTGATAGGACCACTCCGATCAACTGCCGTCGGCGCTTCGGCCGGCCGCCCGTCAGCCGAGCGCCACCGCCCGTACGCACAGGACGTCCGGCAGATGGGACGCGAGCTGCTGCCAGCTGTCCCCGTCGTCCGCACTGGCGTACAACTCGCCGTTGCGGTTGCCGAAGTAGACCCCGGCGGGATCCGCGTCGTCGGTGCACAGCGCGTCCCGCAGCACCGTCCCGTAATGCTCGCCGTCCGGCAGGCCCTCGGAGAGCGGCTCCCAGGTGCGTCCGGCGTCGGTCGTACGGAACACCCGGCAGCGGTGCTCCGCCGGGACCCGGTCGGCGTCGGCGTTGATCGGGAAGACATACGCCGTGTCGCCGCGGTGCGGGTGCGCGGCGGCGGCGAACCCGAAGTCGGAGGGCAGGCCCGCGCCGATGTCGCTCCAGTGGTCGCCGGAGTCGTCGCTGCGGAACACGCCCCAGTGGTTCTGGAGATAGAGCCGGTCCGGGTCGGCCGCGTCCCGGGTGACCTTGTGGACGCACTGCCCGAACTCCGGGTCCGGGTCGGGGAGGAAGACCGCGGAGACGCCCCTGTTCGACGGTTCCCAGCTCGCCCCGCCGTCCTTGGTCCGGAACACGCCCGCCGTCGACACGGCGACGGTCACGGCCTTGGCGTCCCGGGAGTCGGTCAGGACGGTGTGCAGCCCCTCTCCGCCGCCGCCCGGCTCCCACCGCGAGCGGGTCGGGTGCTCCCAGAGCGGACGGACCAGTTCGAACGACTCGCCCCGGTCCTCGGAACGGAACAGCGCGGCCGGCTCCGTGCCCGCGTAGACCACGTCCGGCGCCTCCGGTCCCGCCGGATGCAACTGCCAGACGCGCTCCAGCGAAGCCCCGGTGAACTGGGGGAACTTCACCGCGGGCCGGCGCGGCTCGACCCAGGTCTCGCCCAGATCGTCGGAGTGGAAGACGGACGGCCCCCAGTGCGCGCTGTCCCCGCCGACCAGGATCCTCGGGATGTCCCCCCGGGTGTCCACGGCCACCGAGTAGATCGCCTGCGCGTTGAAGTGCGGGCCCGTGATCTCCCAGGTCCCGCCGCGTCTGCGGCCGATGAAGAGCCCCTTGCGGGTGCCTGCGGTGAGCAATACATCGGTCATGGTCCTGGACCTCCCGATACGCCGTTGTGCCGGAACAGTGCCAGTCTGCACCCGGCCACTGACAGTGGCTCGCGCACACGCCGCCGCCCCGTGCGCATGGCCCGCGGCGCTGCCCCGCCCACGCGGCTCCCTTGACCGGTGTCCGGCGGCGGCCCTAGCGTTCGACAGCGGTAGAAAGCGCTTGCGCGCGGTCGTTCAGGGCCCGTGCCACCGAGACCCAGGAGCCCCCGTGGTGACCTTCGAAGGACTGCCCGGCGCCGTCGCCGTCTCGCACCTGAGCGTCTACGACTGGCCCGCCGCCGACGGGCTGCGCGGAGGCACCCCGCATCTGCACCTGACCTGCTCGGAGGGGTACGTCGTGGTCGGCGGCAGCGGCTCCGTGCAGACCCTCACGGCCGAGGGGTACCGGGAGACCCCGCTGACGCCCGGTGCGCTTGTCTGGTTCACCCCGGGCACCATCCACCGCCTGGTCAACGAGGACGGGCTGCGCCTCATCGTGCTCATGCAGAACAGCGGGCTGCCCGAGGCCGGTGACGCCGTGCTCACCCTGCCGCCCCGCCGGCTCACGGACCCGGACGCCTACCGCGCGGCGGTGGCGCTGCCCGTGGACGCCGAGGAGGCCGTGCAGGAGCGGGCGGCGCGGGCCCGGCGCGACCTCGCCGTGGAGGGGTTCCTCGCGCTGCGCGGGGCTCTGGAGGACGGCGACCCGGAGCCGCTGGCCGCGTTCCACCGGGCCGCCGCCGCGCTCGTCCGCCCCCGTACGGCCGACTGGCGCACCCGCTGGGAGAGGGGGGCCGCCACGGCCGCCGCCGCCACCGCCGACCAGCTCGACGCACTGGACCGGGGCGAGGTCGGCCACCTCGCCGTCGCCCGCGTGCACGCCGAACGGCCCTCGGCGCACGGGAAGTTCGGCATGTGCGGCCGCCTGGACGTCTATCGGACCTGAGCCCGCTCCGCCGAGCCGGCCGGGCAGGCGGCGAGGCCCGCAATTGCGCCCCGCCAACCACCCCGCTGGGGCGCGCGGGAGCCGGCTCCGGCGAGCCCGCGCGTACAGCGTACACACGCCGCCGGGTGCTGACATGCTGGTGGCGGCCGTACAGAAGCCGTACAGAAGCCGTACCGAGGCCATGCGGAGGCCGGACGCCGGCCGGAGGCCCGGGGCCGAGAACCCGGGGCCCCGGGGACGGCCGCGCCCAGGGACACCGAGGAGACGACGATGAGCAGCGGGACCGGGATCACGGACGCCGACGGCCACCCGGTGCCGGTCACGGTCACCGCGGGCGAGCACCTGCCGGTCACGGTCACCGCGGGCGCCCCCGACCCGGCTCCCCGCGTCGGTATCCGCCTCACGCCCCCGGCGGGCGAGCTCCTCTGGTCGTGCACCCCCGAGGCGGCCCGCGAGCTGGCCGCCGCGCTCCTCCGGGCGGCCGAGGAGACCGAGAACGCGCCGGCGGAGCGCCCCGTCACGGTCGAGGCTGGCGAACTGCGCCGCGGCGACGTGCGCGACGGCGACCGGGCCATGACCGTCGAGAGCGCCCGGACCGACGGCTCCACGGTCCACGTCACCTGGAAGTCCGGGGCCGGCCGCAGCTGGACCCAGGCCTATGCCGCCGATGCCGCCGTCACTCTCAAGCGTCGTCTTCCCGAGGGCCGTTGACGCCTCGATCGGCCCGGCCGGGGCTGCCGCGCCCCTCGGCGGCAGCAGGGGGTCCGCCGCGTCGATAGGGTGGCCGTGATGTTTACCGAACAGGGCCCCACCGTGCGCGAACTGGCCGTCCAGGCGCTCTCGTCGATCGAGCGCGGATACGACCTCCTCGCCCCGAAGTTCGACCGGACGCCCTATCGCACCCCGGAGCGCGTACTCGACGCCGTCACCCGGGCGGTGGGCGAGCTCGGCCCCTTCGACACCGGGCTCGACGTCTGCTGCGGCACGGGCGCGGGCGTGGGCGTGCTCCGGCGGTTGTGCCGGGAGCGGGCGGTCGGGGTCGACTTCAGCGCGGGCATGCTCGCCGAGGCCCGGGCCGCCTTCCCGCCGGGGGAAGAGGGGCCGGCGGTGCACTGGGTACGGGCCGACGCCCGCTCCCTGCCCTTCGCGCCGGCTTTCGATCTCGCCCTGAGCTTCGGCGCGTTCGGCCACTTCCTGCCCGCCGAACGCTTCGGCCTCTTCGCCGAGGTGTACGGCTCGCTCCGGCCGGGCGGACAGTTCGTCTTCCCGATCGGCGCACCGCCGCCGGTGGGATCACGCGCCTACTGGTCGTTGTTCGGCTTCGACGCGGCGATGCGGGTGCGCAACGCCCTGTGGCGCCCGCAGTTCGTCATGTACTACCGCACGTTCCGGCTCGGCGACGTGCTGGAGGACCTGACGCAGGCCGGATTCGTCGTGCGGTTGCAGCCGCTGACCGAACTGGGCGCGCGCCCCGACGGCAGCCCCCGCGCCCGGCTGGTGGTGGCGACCCGGGAGTGACCGCGCGGGGCGGCCGGGGCGTGTCGTTTCCTCCGCCTTGCAGCTGCCCGCACCGGACCCCGCTCCCCGATCCGACCTGATCCGAACGACACGCCCTAGGCGTTCTCGTCCCGGGCCGCCGCCAGCAGACCCGCCCAGTCGGGGATCTTCACCGGGCCGCGCCCCAGCGAACGGCCCAGCTCAGCCTCCGCGCGCTCGATCGACAGCCAGCCGGCCCACTCCACCGGCCGGAGCCCCCACTCCCGCAGCACGGCCAGCGGATCGTCCGCCGCCGTACGCCGCGTCAGCGCGGGCGCGTCCTCCAGCAGGGAGGCCACCGTCTCCTTGGCGCAGGAGCGGTTCGAGCCGATCACCCCGGTCGGCCCCCGCTTGATCCACCCCGCCACGTACTCACCCGGCGACGCCACCCCACCCCGCAGCACCCGGCCCGCCGCGTGCGGCACCGTGCCGCGCACCGGGTCGAAGGGCAGCCCCGGCAGCTCCACCCCGCGATAGCCGACCGCCCGCAGGACCAGTTGCGCCTCGACGTCCTCGTACGCGCCGGTGTCCAGGACCCCGCCGGCGCCGTCCGGAGCCGTCCGGGCGAACCGCACCCCGGCGACCCGCCCGCCGCGCTCCAGCAGCTCCACCGGCCGCAGGAAGAACCGCAGCCGGATGCGGCGCACGGGCCCGGCGGCTGCCGCCCCGGCCCCTGTGGCGCCCGTCCCGGCCCCGCCCGCCGACCAGCCGCGCAGCACCTCCAGGTTCCGCCGCACCACGGCGGGCAGCGGCAGGGATCCGGGCAGGCCGTCCGCAGCGGCGTACGCCGGGTCGAGCGCGAGTTCCGCCGGGTCGACGACGACCCGTGCCCCGGGCAGCGCCCCCAGCTCCCGCAGCTCCTTGGTGGTGAACCGGGCCTGGGAGGGGCCCCGGCGGCCCACGATGTGCACATCGCGCACCCGGCTGGCCTCCAGCGCGCTCAGCGCGGCGCGGGGGACGTCGGTGGTCCGCAGTTCGTCGGCGCCGCGCGCCAGGATCCGTGCCACGTCGACCGCCACGTTGCCCACGCCGATCACGACGGCCGAGCGGGCGTCCAGGGCGAACGGGTCGGCGCCGATGTCCGGGTGGGCGCTGTACCAGGAGACGAAGCGGGTCGCGGAGTAGCTGCCCGGCAGGCTCTCGCCGGGCACCGCCAGCGGGCGGTCCGCCGATGCCCCGACGCAGTAGACGACCGCGTGGTACAGCTCCGCGAGCCTGGCGGGGGAGACCCCTTCCGCCCCGCCGACGCCGACGTTGCCCACGAAGGTGACGCGCTCGTCCTCCAGCACCGTCCGCAGACTGTTCTGCAGCGACTTGATCTTCTCGTGGTCGGGGGCCACCCCGTACCGCACGAGTCCGTACGGGGTGGGCAGCCGGTCCAGGACGTGCACCCGCACGTCGGGCACGAGCGACTGCTGGAGCAGGGCCTGGGCGGTGTAGACCCCGCTGGGACCGGAACCGACGACGGCGACGGAGAGCACAGCGCACCTCTTCCCGGAGGGTGCTTCCAGGATCGCACCGCCGGGCCGATCCGCACCGCCTGTGCACCAGGTGGTTGCACGGGCACGCCTCGGGGCGGGTCTCAGTCCAACAGCCCGCGCATCCGGTCGATCTCCACCGTCTGCTGGGCGACCACGTCGCTCGCCATCTCCTCGACGAAGATGTCGTTCCCCTCGGTGAGCGCCTCCGTGGCCATGGTGACCGCCCCCTGGTGGTGGGTGATCATCAGCTCCAGGAAGAGCTTGTCGAAGGCCTTGCCCTCGGCGGCGCGCAACTTCTTCAGCTGGGCCTCGGTCGCCATGCCGGGCATGCCGGTGTGGTCGTGGTGCTGCTGGTGCTGGTCGCCGTCGTTTCTCTTCAGCCATCCCTCCATGGCGCCGATCTCCGGCTTCTGGCCTGCCGATATGCGTTCCGCGAGCCGCTTGATGGTGCTGTCGGATGCCTGTTTTGGAACGAGTTCGGTCATCACCAGCGCCTGGCCGTGGTGTTCGATCATCATCTGCGCATAACGGAAGTCCGCGGAGTTGGCGGTGTCCTGACCGGCTTCCTTGGCGGCCTCCTCGGCGGAGAGCGTCCGGGCGGGCTCACCCGGTCTGCCGGGCGCGACCACGCCGGGACCCGCGTCCTTGGCCTTGTCCGACGTCCCGTCACCGCTGTCCGCGTCACAGGCTCCGAGGACGAGCACGGCGGCAACCGCCGCCGCCGCGAGAGCGGTTGAGCGCAGAGCTGCGGACCGGCGATGGATCAACACGGCGACCTCCTGTGCCACATGGTTTGTTGCAGTCCGTCCTAACACGCTTCCACCGACCGAAGATCAAAAACTTTCATTACGTCTGTGTTGCCATCTGTTGATGTGTACATGTGAGGGACGATACTGCCGGAGGTTCCAGAACCGTTCGACCCCGAACGGATACAAGGGAGGACGCAGTGACCTCGTTGCACACCACCCGCGTGCGGCGCAGACGTCTGGGCGCGGTGGCAGCCGCAGCCGGACTCCTCGCCACGCTGCTGACGGCCACCACAGCGGCCGCCACACCCGACCCGGGCGACGCCCCGGCCGAACGCGGTTCCGTCTCCAAGAGCGACCAGGCCGAGGCCAAAGCCGCCATAACCGGCGGTGACATACCGGGCGTGGACGAGATCGTCCACAGCTCCAACATCAAGCACCTGACGAACGTGCCGAAGGGCGCCCTCCAGGGCACCAACACGGACCTCGCGTTCCAGGGGAAGTACGCGTACGTCGGGAACTACGACGGCTTCGTCATCTACGACATCAGCAAGCCGAAGAAGCCCAAGACGGTCTCGCAGGTCCTCTGCCCCGGCTCGCAGAACGACATCTCGGTCTCAGGGAACCTGCTCTTCCTGTCGACGGACTCCTCGCGCAGCGACGACTCCTGCTCCAGCACCTCCCAGCCCGCCACGGAGAAGTCCTCCTGGGAGGGCATGAAGATCTTCGACATCAGCAACAAGCGGCAGCCCAGGTACATCGCCGCCGTGGAGACCGCCTGCGGTTCCCACACGCACACGCTGGTGCCGGACGGCAAGAAGAACATGTACGTGTACGTCTCCTCTTACTCGCCCAACGAGACGTTCCCGGACTGCAAGCCGCCGCACGACGGGATCTCCATCATCAAGGTGCCGCTCAAGGCGCCCCAGAAGGCCCGGGTCATCGACTTCCCGGTGCTCTTCCCGGACGGCGGTAACCCGGGAGCGCCCGAGAACCCCGGGGTCTCCAAGACGACCGGCTGCCACGACATCACGGTGCTGCCGTCCAAGGACCTGGCCGCCGGCGCCTGCATGGGCGACGGTCTGCTGTTCTCCATCGAGGACCCGGAGCACCCGAAGATCATCGACCGGGTCCAGGACAACGTGAACTTCGCGTTCTGGCACTCGGCGACCTTCAACCAGGGCGCGAACAAGGTCGTCTTCACCGACGAGCTCGGCGGCGGCGGCGCGGCCACCTGCAACGAGGCCATCGGTCCCAAGCGCGGCGCCGACGGCATCTACGACATCGTCGGCAAGGGCGACCAGCGCAAGCTGGTCTTCCGCAGCTACTTCAAGATCGACCGCCACCAGGCCGACGCCGAGGTCTGCGTCGCCCACAACGGCTCGATCATCCCGGTGAAGGGCCGCGACCTGATGGTCCAGGCCTGGTACCAGGGCGGCATCTCCGTCTGGGACTTCACCGACTCGGCCAAGCCCAAGGAGATCGCCTTCTTCGAGCGCGGCCCGGTCACCCTCGACCAGGTCACCACGGCCGGCCCCTGGTCGGCGTACTACTACAACGGTCACATCTACTCCAGCGACATCGCCAAGGGCTTCGACGTGCTGAAGCTGGACGACCGGCGTACCGACCCGGCGAAGCGGGTGAAGCTGGACGAGCTCAACGTGCAGACGCAGCCGGACTACTTCGACCGCTGATCCGTCAGCGGGACCGGTAGCCGGTTCGCCGGGCATTCCGGCGGTTGTTCAGGCATGCGGGGGGCCCGGGGGCCCCCGGGGGGGAGGGGGGCGGGGTGGGGCGGCCCGGCGGGGGGGGGTTTTGGGGGGGGGTTTTTGGGGCTGGGGGGGGGCGGTTCCCCCGGGGGGTATAAGGCGGGGGGGCTACCCCGGCCCCGGTGCGTGCGCCCACGGAAATTCATTGACCGATGAGCCGGGTGGGGACATGCTGGATCCCTGCGACGGCGGACTCCGCAACTCCGGTCCCCGGCGCGGTCCGCGGCCGTGTCCCACGAGACACGCCGAGGGTGCGCCCGGATCCGGCGACGCGGGGGATCGCCGGATCGGGCGCGATCTCCCACAGGCTCAGGTCACGGCGAGCGGCGGGTGCGGCGGTCAGGCGGCGGTGCGGACGCTCCCGCCGGCGGCGGCGGCCCACTCCACCAGCAGCCGCTGATATGCGGCCTCGTCCTGCGGCGTCAGGAACCCGCCCGAACGCTGCCACAGGTCGCGGATCTCCGCGTTGACCTCGGCTGCGGAACGGGCGGATACGGACGACGACATCGGGGACATGTCCACCAGGCTACGGCCACAAGCCGCATCCCCTACCCCTTCCGCGGCGGGATATGCCTCACACCCCGGTCCGATCTGCCCTGTTCGCCGTGGGCCTCGGCTGTCCCCTGCGGGCCTCAGTCCGGGACCAGCCCCAGGGAACGCAGGCCGTCCGGCCGCTCCCGCACGGGCAGATGATCCACGAACCGGACCTCGCAGCCCACGGCGGCCGCGCCCCCGTCCGCGCCCCGGTCGTCACCGACCATGACCACATCCGCCGGATCCCGGCCGATCAGCGTGCAGGCGGTGCGGAACAGTCCCTCGGCGGGCTTCTGGAGCCCGTGCTCGAAGGACAGGACATAGGCGTCGACCAGGGCGTCGAGGCCGTGCGCACGGAAGACCGGGCGCAGGTCCCAGCCGATGTTGCTCACCACACCGACCGCGATCCCCGCCCTCCGAAGCCCCGCCAGCACCTCCGCGGCGTCCGGGTAGGGCCGCCAGGCCTCCGGCCGCATATGGCGGTCGTACAGCGCGTCGTACAGCCCCGGATCGGGCAGGGCGACGCCCCGGGCCAGGCCGGTGTACGCCTCGCGGTGCAGGGCCGCGCTCAGGTCCCGGCGCGCCATCGCGTCGGCCAGCCGCTCCGGGACCCGGAGCGGAGCCGGGCCGCCAGGGAGGGCGCCGGCCTCGGTGAGCCCGGTCACGTACCGCTCGAAATCCTCCGGCGGTACGTCGACCTCCTCCTCCCGCAGCACGGCGGCGAGCCAGTCCCGGACCGGCTCGATCCGGAACAGGGTCCCGGAGAAGTCGAACAACACGCCCTTGATCACCATGGGTGCGATCCCTCCCGGGGCGCCGCGTACCGGGCGTACCCGGCGGCACTCAGCGCCACCACCGCCACCCCCAGCAGCGCACCGCCCACGACATCGGTCAGCCAGTGCACCCCCAGGTATACCCGGGTCGCCGCCACGCCGACCGCCGAGACCACCGCCACGGCCAGTGCCGCGCCCCACAGTCCGGGGCCCGCGCCGTACAGCCGCAGCAGCCACAGGAGCAGCCCGCAGCTCACGACGGTCGTCATGGCGTGCCCGGAGGGGAACGCCGCGAAGTTCGCGGAGTCCACGGGGTCGGTCCACTGCGGGCGATCCCGGTCCACCGCGGCCTTCAGCCCCTGCTGGAGAAGGGTGGCGAGCAGACTCGTCGCGGCCACCCACAGGGCGAGCCGGCGCGCACCCCGCCACCACAGGGCGACCACGGCCACCGCGATCAGGACGCGCATGGTCCAGGGGTCCCACACCCAGTCCGTCAGCACCCGGTTCACCTGGACCAGACCGGGGTCGGCCACCGCGTGCCGGTGCAGGGCGTCGGCGACCGTCCGGTCCAGGGACATCAGCGGCGACCAGCGCGCCGCCACCAGGACGAGCAGCACCAGGGCCGCCGCGCCGACGGCGGTTCCGGTCCACAGGGCGGGCGCGGTGCGGGGGGAGCGGTCCGGGGAGCGGTCCGGGGAGCGGAAGCGGAAGAGGGGGGAGGACATGGGGTGATCCTCGCGGAGGGCACCGCCCGAAGGCCAACCCGGGTGCGGAACCCCGGTCACCCCGGGGCTATCCCAGGGCGCGGAGCCCCGGGACGAAGGCCACGACCACCGGGACGACCGGAACCAGCGCGGCGGCGGCCGTCAGCCGAAGCCTGCGGCCCGCGGTGAGCCGTTCGACCGGGGCCAGCAACCGGTTGACCCGGAGGGGGAGTTGAGCCTGCGGGGTGGGGCAGGGGCCGAACACCCCGCGGTCCTCGTTGAGTCCGACCAGGGCGAGCGCGGTCGTCAGCCTGCCGAAGCGGCGCGAGGCCACGTCGTCGGCGGCCAGTTCGACCAGCCGGTGCATCTCGTCGCGGAACGCGGCGAACACCGGGATCTGCGGGAAGCCGATGGCCAGCGCCGACGAACAGTGCAGCAGCCAGTCGTGCCGGGCCTGGGCGTGCCCCTGCTCATGGGCGAGCACCGCATCGAGCTGACGGCCTTTCAGGCGACCCAACGCGGCGGTGGTGATGACGAGTTGCGGTGCGGTGCCGGGCAGCCACCAGGCGTCGGGGCGTTCGCCCTCCAGCACGACGAGACGGTCCGCTCCGGGCTCCTCGCCCGGCATCAGCGGGGCGCGCACCAGCAGTTCCGCCCGACGCTGCTCGCGGCGACGCCGCGCCCGCCGGACCTCCCGCAGGAGCATCGTCCCGGACCACAGCCCGCCCAGCGCCAGCAGCACCGCGATGACCGCCGACCACGGCCCGTACGCCGCCAGGGCGTATGCCTCGACGACGGCGTGCGGGGCGGGGGCGAAGACGTGGCCGCGCACCGCCTGCCAGGCGGCGGCCGCGCTCAAGGTCATGGACAGGGCGAACGACAGGAGGACCGCGGCCACCACGCACTGCCAGACCCACAGGGCCACCACCGGCTCGCGCTCCGGCCACCGGGCCCGCGCCATCACACGCGGAGTCACCAGAGCGGTCAGTGCACCGAGCAGCAGCAGCGCGAGGGAGACCAGCATGGCTTCAGCTTATGAGGGGCGGGTCGACCGCAGGTACGGCCCCGAGCGGCAAGTGACGCAGACCACTGTTTGCCGGGGGTTCTGTCCCGCTTCCCGTCTCACAGAGTGAGAAGCATGGCGAACATGCCGAGGCCCATCGTCAGTCGGCAGGCCGTCGTGAGCTCGGGCCGGCCCTCCGTCCCGCCCCCGAAACCGCCCGTACCCGGGCCGCCGACGCCCGCTCCGGCCGCCGGGGCGATCGCGGTCCCGGGCAGCAGGCGACCGGCCGAGCCCAGCACGTAGAACGCGTAGTAGAGGAGCAGGACCCCGGTCAGCACGGGTATGCCGCCGGCTCCCGCCGCCCCGTGTCCGGCATGCCCGCCCCCGCCGCTGCCCGTCACCGCCGGCGCCATCACCACGGCCATGTAGACCATGGCCAGCGAGCCGACGAGATGGTGCAGATGGTGGCCGCCGCGCAGGGCAGGCCGCAGCGCCCGCAGCGCGGCCCCGCCGAACAGCACCGCGTACACCGCCCAGGCCCAGTCCGGGGGCGACAGCACCGCCGCCGGAACGGCCATCGCCGCCATGCCGAAACCCATGAGCGCCTCCGAGCGCGCGGTGCGGCGCTCCCGTGGCGTCCCCGTGCGGGTGCGCAGCAGGCAGTAGGCCCCGCTCACCGCGCACAACACCACCAGCAGCCAGCCGGCCAGAGCCTCTCCGTGCACGGCGCGCCTCCCCCTGATCGGACGTACGGCACTGTTGCGGGTCGCCCCATCGATGCCCAGGCCGACGCCGCCGAACCCGGCGCACAGGGGAGTGAAGGGAGCGCGCCGAGGCCCACCGGGGGCGCTCCGGGTCGCGTTACGCTCGACCGCACGCGCGACAGCGACCGTGCGTACGGCAGCGGACACGGGAGCCGCCACGTGCGTACGGCAGCAGAGAAACGGAGAGCCCACCATGGACACCGCCACGCCCGACTCGGCCCGGCTGACCTTCCGTGACGCGACCGAGACCGACGTCCCGGCGCTGGTCGCCCTGATCGAGTCCGCCTACCGCGGTGACTCCAGCCGCACCGGCTGGACCACCGAGGCGGACCTCCTCCAGGGGCAGCGGACCGACGAACAGGGCGTGCGCGATGTCATCGGCGCTTCGGCGAGCCGGCTTCTCGCGATCGAGCGCGGTGGCGAACTCATCGCCTGCTGCCAGCTCGAACACCGGGGCGACGCGGCCTACTTCGGCATGTTCGCGGTCCGGCCCGGACTCCAGGGCGGCGGACTCGGCAAGCTCATCATCGCCGAGGCGGAGCGCACGGCGAAGGAGAGCTGGGGCGTCGGCGAGATGCACATGACGGTGATCTCGCTGCGCGAGGACCTGATCGCCTGGTACGAGCGCCGCGGCTACCGCCGTACGGGAGCGCTCACCCCGTTCCCGTACGGCGACGAGCGCTTCGGCGTCCCCCAGCGCGACGACCTGGCCTTCGAACTGCTCGTCAAGAACATCTGAGGCCGGTCGAGGGCGCCTCGGAGCCGACCGGACCGGGCGACGCCCTCACGCGGTGAAGCGCCCGGTGCGGCGGATCTCCGGGAAGTCGGTCGTCGCGCCGTCCAGGCCCAGGGCCCGCGCCAGGCGCAGTTGGTCCTGGGTGTTCACCACCCAGCCGATCACCTTCACGCTCTCGGCGTGCGCGTGCTCCACCACCTCCAGGGTGAGGCGGCGGATGTTCAGGGCGAGCGTCGCCGCGCCCGCCGCCTTCGCCCGGTCCACCACGTCCGCCTTCCAGCGGCTGGCGATCAGGACCGTGCGTACGCCGGGCACCAGCCGCGCGATCTCGGTGACGGCCTCGTCGTGGAACGAGGACACCTCCACCCGGCCGACGAGTTCGCGCTCCCGGATCACGTCCGCCAGCGCGCGGGCCGCCGCCACGTCCTTGATCTCCGCCTGGAGCGGGGAGGAGACGGCGTCCAGGACCTCTTCGAAGACCGGGATCCGCTCGCCCCGACCGGCGTCGAGCTCGCGCAGCTCCGCCAGGGTCTTGGCCGCGATCGGCCCGGTCCCGTCCGTGGTGCGGTCCACGTCCGCGTCGTGCATCACGGCGAGCGCGCCGTCCTTGCTGAGATGGAGATCCAGCTCGATGGCGTCCATCCCGGACGCCTCGGCGCGGACGAAAGAGCGCAGGGTGTTCTCGGGCTCGACGCCCATCACTCCGCGATGACCCAGGGTGAGAAATGACAAGGCGACCTCGTTTCCGTCGGCGGCTTCCCGTCGACTGCTCCTGCCCGCGCTGAGGTACGGCAATACGGCACTGGGGAGGGTAACGGCCCGGGCGCGCGATGTCCCCCGCCGTGCGGGCCCGGCCGCCCTGCCCCGAGCGGTGCTGTGGGAACTGCGCGCCTACCCGGCATCCGACAGGAAAAACAGCGGTGACCATGGGGGGTACGCAGGATAATTTTCAGGCCCCCACTTGTCGGGAGGAACCCTGCACGGCTACGGTGAGTCCACGCGAGGTTCTCCCGTGGAGGAAGTGTTATGACGGAAATTCTTGTGCACGACGCCACCGACGGCGCGATAGCTACGGCCCAGCGGGTCGTCGAGCACCCGGCCTGGCCCGTGCTCAGGGATGCCGTCGAGGAGATCCGCCCCTGGCAGTCCAAGGACGGATCCATCGACTTCGAGGCCGACGGCGCCCCGTCCCCGGCCGCCGTCGAGCGCGTCCTCGACCGGGTGATCGGCGCGGTCGAGGAGCTGTCCCCGCTCCTCCCGCACGACGCCGCCTACCACCGCGCGCTCGTCACCGACCTGCGCCGCTGGGCCGCCGACGGCTTCCGCGTCCCCGACTTCCTGGACTCGCTGCTGGCCTTCCATCCCGCGAAGACGCGGATCGACGGTCTCCAGCACCTCGTCGTCTTCGCGATGTACACGCAGAACGGCAACCCCGACCGCAACCTCGAAGCGGTCGTGCTGAAGATGGTCTGGCCCGACTGGCTCGCCGACCTGGAGGCGAACCGCTACGACAACCCGCTCTTCTGCGGCATCACCTTCGAGGACTTCACCTCCGGCTACGACACCAACTCCGCGGTGCTCTTCCCGGAGACCATCGCCGTGCGCGAGGCCCCCGAGCGCTTCAGCTGGGGCGGCATCTTCTGCGACCGCGAGGCCGCCCGTTTCCGACGCGTCACCGAGGCCTCCGTCGACCTGCTCGGCCTGGAGCTGCCCGAGGACATCCGCGAGATGATCGGCGACCAGCAGCGCTGTGAGCAGGCGTTCGTCCTGTGGGACATGGTCCACGACCGCACCCACAGCCACGGCGACCTGCCGTTCGACCCGTTCATGATCAAGCAGCGCCAGCCGTTCTGGATGTACGGCCTGGAGGAGCTGCGCTGCGACCTCACCGCCTTCAAGGAGGCCGTGAAGCTGGAGTCCGAGGGCAACACCCACGGCCGCGACGTGCAGTACGCGGTGCTCTTCGACCGGATGTTCCGCTTCCCGGTCTCCGGCGAGCGCGTCCGCAACTACGACGGTCTCGGCGGCCAGCTGCTCTTCGCCTACCTGCACAAGCACGACGTCGTCCGCTGGACCGACAACACCCTGAAGATCGACTGGGACCGTGCCCCGCAGGTCACCAACCAGCTCTGCGCCGAGATCGAGAAGCTCTACCGCGACGGCATCGACCGCCCCAAGCTGGTCCACTGGTTCGCCGCGTACGACCTCGTCTCCACCTATCTCGCCCCGCACCCGGGATCCCGCTGGGCCAAGGGCCCCGACGCCCTGGACCTCACACTTCCTCCTCGCAAGCTCGTCGACGACGTGCTTCCGGACGAGTTTCCCCTGAGCATGTTCTATGAGGCGCTCGCCAAGAAGCTGAAGCACGTGATTGCCTCCACCAAGGGAATCACCGCGGCGAACGACGAGCGGGCAGCCGCGTGAACCATTCTCCCGAGGAGGCGGTGGCCATGAACGGAAACGGCACGGGCGAGGGGACCGGTGTGCTCGAAGGAGCCGTGGTTGCGGTCGCCGGAGCGGCCGGCCCCGCCGGACGCGCGACGCTGCTGCGGCTCGCCGAGGCGGGCGCCACGGTTGTCGGATGCGACGCCAACCCCGAACGCCTCGCCGAGGCGGTGGACGCCGCCCGGTACGCCCACGGGGGCGCGACCGTCACCGGCGAGACCGTCGACCTGCTCGACCTCGACGCCACCCGGGACTGGGCCAAGCGCACCGAGGCGGAGTTCGGCCGCATCGACGGCCTGGTCCACCTCGTCGGCGGCTGGCGCGGCAGCCCGTCGTTCCAGGAGACCGTCCTGTCCGACTGGGACGCTCTGGAGAAGCTGCTCATCCGTACCGTCCAGTCGACCTCGCTGGCCTTCCAGGAGCCCCTCCAGCGCAGCGACCGGGGCCGCTACCTCCTGATCAGCGCCGCCGGGGCCAGCAAGCCCACCGCGGGCAACGCCGCCTACTCCTCCGCCAAGGCCGCCGCCGAGGCGTGGACCCTCGCGCTCGGCGACGCCTTCCGCAAGGCGGGGGGCGATGAGGGGCCGCGTACCGCTGCTGCGATCCTGGTGGTCAAGGCACTGGTGAACGACGCGATGCGCGCCGAGCGCCCGAATGCGAAGTTCGCGGGCTTCACCGACGTCACGGCGCTGGCCGAGGCCATCGCCGGCGTCTGGGACGAGCCCGCCCCCGAAGTGAACGGAAAGCGCCTGTGGCTGACCCCGCAACCGTGAGGACCGACGCGCGACGTCACCACGATCCGCGGGTACGCGGCTTCGCCAGTGACAACTACGCGGGCGCGCACCCGGAGGTCCTCGCCGCCATCGCCCTCGCCAACGGCGGCCACCAGGTCGCCTACGGCGAGGACGACTACACCGGCCACCTCCAGCGGGTCATGCACAGCCACTTCGGCCCCACCGCCGAAGCGTTCCCTGTCTTCAACGGCACCGGAGCCAACGTGGTCGCCCTCCAGGCGCTCACCGACCGCTGGGGAGCGGTCATCTGCGCCGAGTCCGCCCACATCAACGTGGACGAGGGCGGGGCGCCCGAGCGGATGGGCGGGCTGAAGCTCCTCACCGTGCCCACCCCGGACGGCAAGCTCACCCCCGAGCTCATCGACCGGCAGGCGTTCGGCTGGGACGACGAGCACCGGGCCATGCCGCAGGTCGTCTCGATCACCCAGAACACCGAGCTGGGCACCGTCTACACCCCCGACGAGATCCGCGCCATCTGCGACCACGCCCACGAGCGCGGCATGAAGGTGCACCTCGACGGGGCCCGGATAGCCAACGCCGCCGCCTCGCTGGACGTGCCGATGCGGACGTTCACCAACACGGTCGGCGTCGACGTGCTGTCCTTCGGCGGCACGAAGAACGGCGCCCTGTTCGGCGAGGCCGTCGTCGTGCTCAACCCGGACGCGGTCCGGGCGATGAAGCACCTGCGCAAGCTCTCCATGCAGCTCGCGTCCAAGATGCGCTTCGTCTCCGTCCAACTGGAGGCGCTGCTCGCCAAGGACCTGTGGCTGCGCAACGCCCGGCACGCCAACGCCATGGCGCAGCGGCTCGCCGAGGGCGTCCGGGCGATCGACGGGGTCGAGATCCTCTACCCGGTCCAGGCCAACGCGGTGTTCGCCCGGCTGCCGCACGCGGTCAGCGAGCGGCTCCAGGAGCGCTTCCGCTTCTACTTCTGGGACGAGGCGGCCGGGGACGTCCGGTGGATGTGCGCGTTCGACACCCGCGAGGACGACGTCGACGCCTTCCTCCAGGCACTCAAGGAAGAGATGGTGCGCTAGCACGCACGCTCCTCACGCTTTGCATGACTATACGGCCGACCGGAAATTGATGGACTTCCGGTCGGCCGCTTCGTACGCTCTCCGGTCATGGAGCTAACGCAGTACTGCCCCGACATCGAGGGGTACCTGGCCGCCGACGGGGTCATCGACCACGATCATCCCCAGGTGAGGGAAACGGCGACCCGCCTCGCGCTCGACGCCGACGCCGCATACTCATACGCGCGGGCCGCCTTCGCGCTGCGGCTGCCCGGGGCCGGGCGCTGGGCGCGGGTGGACCCCCGGGGCAACAAGCCGGGCATCGACGCGCAGTTCTCGCTGGAGGAGGAGCGGCTGGCCTGGGTGGTGCGCGAGGAGTTCAATGAAATCGACTATCCGGTAATCTGCGCTGCACCACCCGAGGGGCTCCTCCAGGCGTTGAAGAGCTCCCGGGACCGCTCGGAGCTCTGGCGGAACCTTCCCACGAGCCTCTGAGCCCACCCGACGCCGCGCACCACCGCACCACGCAGCACGTCACCGCACCGGCAACGCAGTAACGCAGTAAGGCAGACGATGACCCTCACGCTCACCGTGTCCGACGAGGTGCGCACGATCGCACCGAGCTTCACCCACGTCGCCGTCGAGGCGCACGGCCTCGTCAACGGCCCCAGCGACGCACGCAGCTCCGCCCTGCTGGACACCGCCGCCCGCAGGCTCACCGAGCGCCTGGACGGCCGCGCCCCGCACGAGGACCCGCACATGGTGGCCTGGCGCGCGACCTACGGGGCCTTCGGGGCCAAGCCCTCCCGCACCCGCAATTCGGCCGAGGCGCTCGCCCGGCGCGCCCTCGCCGACGGCGGACTGCCCCGCATCAACCTGCTGGTCGACGCCTACAACGCGATCAGCGTCGCCCACCTGCTCCCGGTCGGCGGAGAGGACACCGACCACATCAAGGGCCAGATGCGCCTGATCCGCGCGCAAGGTGACGAGCCCTTCCCCACCGTCGCCGGCGGCGAGGAGTCGGTGGAGCACCCCGAGCCCGGCGAAGTCGTCTGGTGCGACGACGAGAGCGTCACCTGCCGCCGCTGGAACTGGCGCCAGGGCGTACGCACCCGGCTCACCGAGGAATCGGTCAACGCCGTCTTCCTGCTGGAGGGCCTCGCACCCATGACGAACGGCGAGCTCGACGCCGCGGGCGCCGAACTCGCCGCGACCCTGGAGCGGCTGAGCCCCGGCGCGCGGATCACCGTCCACGCACCGCGGTGAAGTGAGAGCGACGCCGCCCCGCCCCGGGGCGGCCGTCAGCCGAGCTCGCGCACCTCGGCGGGGGTCGGGGCCGTACCGCCGAGATGGGCCGGCACCCACCAGGTGTCGCTCGCGTCCTTCGGACGCACCGGGTAGGCCCGCTGCGCCGCTTCCAGCAGCTCCTGGACCCGCTCCCGCAGCCGCCGGGTGATGGCACCGGCGTACTGGTCGGAGGGGGCCTCCACGGGTTCGCCGACGCGAATGGTGATCGGGATGTGGCTGCGCTGGAAATTGCGCGGCCGTCCCTTCGTCCAGATCCGCTGCGTGCCCCAGAGCGCCATCGGGATCAGCGGAACCCCGGCCTCCTGGGCAAGGCGCGCGGCGCCTGACTTGAAGCTCTTCAGCGTGAAGGACTGCGAGATGGTGGCCTCGGGGAACACCCCGATGATCTCACCGGAACGCAGTGACCGGAGCGCGTGCGCGTATGCGTCCTCGCCCTGGTCGCGGTCCACCGGGATGTGCTTCATTCCCCGCATCAGCGGACCGGAGATCTTGTGCCGGAAGACCGACTCCTTCGCCATGAACCGGACCAGCCGCTTCTGCGGCAGGGCGCCCAGGCCGGTGAAGATGAAGTCGAGGTAGCTGATGTGATTGCTGACCAGCACCGCACCACCGGTCTTCGGGATGTGCTCCGAACCCTGAGTGTCGATCTTCAGGTCGAGCGCCTTGAACAGGGTGCGAGCGGCGCCGATGACCGGTCGATAGACGAGTTCTGCCATCTGGAGAAGACCCTTCTTCAGTGCCTGGGGAGGGTTCTCCCGGCGGAAGTTACGCAGCCGTAGGTTTTCGGCATTGTGGCGATGGTGCCCCATGCGCGAGCCGCTGGCCAGTCCCGGCGGACGTGGACCGCGAGATTCTCGTCACGTGCGCGTCCCCCGGGAGCTGCGGGAATGCCCGGGCGGCGGCCGGTGCTGACCCCTTACGAAGAGCTCTGATCAGGAGGCACAGGTGGACCGCCGGACACACGGACAGCGACTCGACGCATCCCAACTCGGCGCGGAACTCGGGGAACGCGCCACGCTCGTCCAGTTCTCCAGCGCCTTCTGCCAGCCGTGCCGGGCCACCCGCCGCACACTCGACGAAGTGGCCGCGATGGTCGAAGGAGTCACCCACATCGAGG
The DNA here is from genome assembly GCF_042718715.1 of Streptomyces sp. NPDC058576. NCBI lineage: Bacteria > Bacillati > Actinomycetota > Actinomycetes > Kitasatosporales > Streptomycetaceae > Streptomyces > Streptomyces sp. NPDC058576. The sequence continues at coordinate 24,120 of NZ_JBHXPF010000084.1, forward strand.
TCGACGCCGAGGCCCACCTCGCGCTGGTGCGGCAGCTGGACATCACGAGGACACCGACCGTCCTGGTGCTCGACGCCGAGGGTGAGGTGGTCCGCCGGGCCACCGGACAGCCCCGCACCGTCGACGTCGTCGCGGCGCTGGGACACGCCATATGACGGACCGTGACGCATCTCCCACATTCCGGAACACCCTTGACTGCACCCACCACGCATCGTCAGTGTGACGTTATGCCGCCAGAACTCCTTCTCTACGGCCGGGTCCATGTGGACCTCGCACGCTACGCGAGTGCGCGCTGTCCGGGTGTCTGAGCACCCACGGACCCGTACGCCACTCCCGCAGAAGGACACCTCCATGACGGCAACGCCCGATCTCGTCCCCGCCCCGACGGCGGCCACGCCCGAACTCTTCCGCTCCGTCTTCCGCCGCCACGCCGCGGGCGTGGCCGTGATCACCGCGGCGGGGGAGCGCCCGGTCGGCTTCACCGCCACCTCGCTGACCTCCGTCGCCGCCGAGCCCCCACTGATCTCCTTCGGCATCGGTACGTCGTCCTCCAGCTGGCCCGTGCTGTCCGAGGCCGAGTACGTCGGCGTCCACATACTCGGGGAGCACCAGCGGGAACTGGCCGCGACCTTCGCCCGCAGCGGGGCCGACCGCTTCGGTCCGTCGACCGACTGGAGCAGCGGCCCCGAAGGCGTTCCGCTGCTGGCGGACGTGTCCGCCTGGCTGGTCTGCCGCGTCGTGACCCGTGTTCCGGCCGGGGATCACCGCATCGTCATCGCCGAGGCCGTCGCGGGCGCGCCCGCCGAAGCCGGTCGTCCGCTGGTCTACCACCAGGGACGGTTCACGGCTCTGCGAGACTGAGGGCACGCACAGGCCCGCCGGGTTGGCAAGGTCACAGTGCGGTCCGGTTGCTCAGGGGTAACAGACTGGGTGTACTGGTGAGTAATATCGGGCGCGGAGCCTCGGTCGTCCTGACCGGATCCGGCCCGACAAGGCGCCTATGCTGCGTGCAACAAGGCAGCCCGGAAATGACGATGCAGTAGGAGAGCCGGCGTGAGCTTGAGGATCGTTGTCTGTGTGAAGTACGTGCCCGACGCGACCGGTGACCGGCGTTTCGCCGATGACCTGACGCTGGACCGTGAGG
>NZ_JBHXPF010000085.1:0-24034 GCF_042718715.1 Streptomyces sp. NPDC058576
GCCCTCCTCGGGGGTGTCCGTCCCGCCTACGCGGTCAGCTTCGCCAGGGCGGCGTCCACCCGGGCCAGGCTCTTCTCGCGGCCCAGGATCTCCAGGGACTCGAAGAGGGGCAGGCCCACCGTGCGGCCGGTGACGGCGACGCGGACCGGGGCCTGGGCCTTGCCGAGCTTGAGGCCGTGGGCCTCGCCGGCGGTCAGCACGGCGTTCTTCAGCGACTCCGGGTCGCTCCAGTCGGCCGTCTCCAGGTTGGCGCGGGCCGTGGTGAGCAGGGCCACCGGGTCGCCCTTCATCGCCTTGGTCCAGGAGGCCTCGTCCTCCACCGGCTCGTCGAGGAAGAGGAAGTCGACGTTGTCGGTGATGTCGGAGAGGACCGTGACCCGGGTCTGGGCGTACGGGGCGATCCGGGTCCACTTCTCCGCGTCGAAGGCCTCGGGGGCCCAGGGCGCGAAGGGGGCCTTCAGCCAGGGGCCGCAGGCCTCGGTGAACGCCTTCACATCCAGCATGCGGATGTGCTCGGCGTTGATGTGCTCGCACTTCTTGAGGTCGAAGCGGGCCGGGTTGGCGTTGACGTCCTTGATGTCGAACGCGGCGATCAGCTCGTCCACGGAGAAGATGTCGCGGTCCTCGGCGATCGACCAGCCGAGCAGCGACAGGTAGTTCAGCAGGCCTTCGGGGAGGAAGCCGCGCTCCCGGTAGAGGTTGAGGGAGGCCTGCGGGTCGCGCTTGGAGAGCTTCTTGTTGCCCTCACCCATGACGTACGGCAGGTGGCCGAAGGCGGGGGTGTCCTTGGCGATGCCCAGCTCGATGAGAGCCCGGTACAGGGCGATCTGCCGCGGGGTGGAGGAGAGCAGGTCCTCGCCGCGCAGGACGTGGGTGATCTCCATCAGGGCGTCGTCGACCGGGTTGACCAGCGTGTAGAGCGGGGCCCCGTTGGCGCGGACGATGCCGTAGTCGGGGACGTTCTCCGGCTGGACGGTGATGTCGCCGCGGACCAGGTCGGTGAAGGTGATGGCCTCGTCGGGCATCCGGAAGCGGACGATCGAGGAGCGGCCCTCGGCCTCGTACGCGGCGGTCTGCTCGGCGGTGAGGTCACGGCAGTGGCCGTCGTAACCGGACGGCTTCCCGGCGGCGCGGGCGGCGTCGCGGCGGGTGTCCAGCTCCTCGGTGGTGCAGTAGCAGGGGTAGGCGTACCCGCCGGCGAGCAGCTTCTCGGCGACGTCCTTGTACAGGTCCATCCGCTGCGACTGGCGGTAGGGGGCGTGCGGGCCGCCGATCTCGGGGCCCTCGTCCCAGTCCAGGCCGAGCCAGCGCATCGAGTCGAGCAGCTGCTGGTAGGACTCCTCGGAGTCGCGCGCGGCGTCGGTGTCCTCGATCCGGAAGACCAGGGTGCCCTGGTGGTGCCGGGCGAAGGCCCAGTTGAACAGCGCCGTCCGGACCAGGCCCACGTGCGGGTTGCCGGTCGGGGAGGGACAGAAACGGACGCGTACAGGTGCGTTAGCCACGCTTGATCACCTTGTTGGTGAGAGTGCCGATGCCTTCGATGGTGACGGCGACCTCGTCGCCGACGTGCAGGGGTCCGACCCCCGCGGGGGTGCCCGTGAGGATGACGTCGCCCGGGAGCAGCGTCATGGCCTCCGTGATGTGGACGATCAGGTCCTCGACGGAGCGGACCATGTCGCTCGTGCGGCCGAGCTGCCGCTGCTCGCCGTTGACCGTCGCCTGGATGGTGAGGTCGTGGGGGTCCACGTCGGTCTCCACCCAGGGGCCCAGCGGGCAGGAGGTGTCGAAGCCCTTGGCGCGGGCCCACTGCTTCTCGCGCTGCTGCACATCGCGGGCGGTGACGTCGTTGGCGCAGGTGTAGCCGAGGATGACGTCCTTGACGCGCTCGCGGGGGACCTCGCGGCACATGCGGCCGATGACCACGGCCAGCTCGGCCTCGTGGTGCAGGTCCTCGGAGAAGGAGGGGTACTCGATCGCGTCGCCGGAGCCGATCACCGAGGTGGTCGGCTTGAAGAAGGTGATGGGCGCGTCGGGGACCTCGTGGCCGAGTTCGGCGGCGTGCTCCGCGTAGTTGCGGCCGATGGCCACGACCTTGTTGGGGAGCACGGGGGGCAGCAGCCGGACCTTGTTCAGCGGGACCTTGGTGCCCGAGAGCTCGAAGTCGGCGTACGGAATGCCCTTGATGATGTCGAGGACGAGGTCACCGGATTCCACGGTGCCCTGTCCCTCGACGGCGCCGAAGGCGACATTGCCGTCGATGGAGAACCTGGCGATGCGCACGGGATGCTGTCGCCCCTCACTTGCTGGCTGACGGAAGACTGACGCTCCAGGCTAGCCGCCGGGCGAGGCACTCGCGCCGATGAGGGGGGACAGCCGCGCGCGTTGCGGGGTACTACTGGCCGACGGCGACCGGGGCTTCCATGAGGATGGTGCGGCGCGGGTTGGCCGTGACGTTGGGCAGGTCGGCGGCGTGCTCCGGCGCCAGGGGCGTCTGCAGCGCTTCGGCGTCCTTGAGGTGCGCCAGCGTGGTGCGCCGGGGGTTGGCAATGTTGCGGAACATCGTCGTCGTCTTCATCTGCCGTCAGGACCCTGTCGGTGAGGGCGTCGCTCGCGCGGCGCCGGCTTGTCGGATTCGCCATCCCTGTAAAGCGTCAGGCTAAACATCCGATTCCCCGCCGGAGCCGGGATGAGGCGACGATCATCATGTGAGTTTGCTCACGAACTAATCGACATTCGACCCATTGCGGACAGGTGACGGCGATCCAGGAAACGGACATTGCACCACTGAATCCACTATTCCGCTCCTGATCATCGCGACTGGGACACCCCCCGCCCCTAGGTAACTGCTCCTGAATAGTCCGCTTTACCCACGATCACTCTCCACTGCTTGTTACTCGTTCATCACAACGTGTCACGCAGGTCACAGCCCGGTACATGGGCCTTGTTGGAGATCCTGCACTGTGCTGGAATTCCACGCACCGCCGCGGGTTTCAGGCCGGCGCGCAGGGGCGCAACGCAGCGCCGAGTGGCGGCGGGAGGGGGAAGTACGCCGGTCACTCATACGACCACCATGGGGCGCGTCCAGTGCCCCACGACGCCGACACCGTTCTTGTCCGCAACCGCGGGCGGGACGCCTGGTCCAGAGGTTGCGACGCTAGTGCAGGGACGTTTCAAGAGGGATGGCAGCGCTCCGGCGGAACAGGAGCCGCGCGGCGGGACCGACCGCGGTTCCTCGCCCCGGCACGCCCAGAACCCCGGGCCGGCCGCTGCCGGCGACAACAGCGACCGTGCGCAGCGCCCGGGCTCCACGACGAGCGGTGCGGAGCCGAACACGGCCGCGCAGCCGCGTGGCCCGGTCGACACGGGCTCGCGAATAGCGCTCCGTAACTGGCGCATCAGCACGCGACTGGTCTCGCTCCTCGCCCTCCCCGTGGTCGCCGCGACCAGCCTCGGCGGTCTGCGGATCCAGGAGTCGATGACCGACATGCAGCAGCTGGAGCACATGCAGCTGCTGACCAAGATGACCAAGCAGGCGACCTCGCTCGCCCAGGCGCTCCAGGTGGAGCGCGACCAGTCGGCCGGTCCGCTGTCGAACAAGTCCAAGCCCACCGACTACAAGGTCACCGGGCCCCGGGACAAGACCGACCGGGCCAGGAACGCCTTCCTCGACGAGACCGACTCGATCGGTGACTCCGAGGGCGACGACTCGCTGGAGAGCATCCACGCGAGCATCTCGTCGATCGCCTCGCAGCTCGGCACCATCCGTACGATCCGCAAGACGGCGTACGAAGAGGGCTCGCCGAGTCTCAACACGGTCGACCAGTACAGCCAGCTGATCACCTCGCTGCTGAGCCTCTCGCAGGACATGGCGCAGGCGACCAGCAACCCGGACATGATCAAGCGGACCCGGGCCCTGGCGGCGTTCTCCTCCGCGAAGGAGTACGCCTCGGTCCAGCGCGCGATCATCGCCGCGGCGCTGCCCGGCGGTTCGGTCAAGGAACCGCACCTGAACCAGAACGACCGGCAGTTCGGCTCCAACGCGCTCGCCAAGGAGTCCCGGGCCCTCACCTCGTTCAAGCAGATCTACGCCACGACCGGGCAGAGCGCCGAAGAGCTCATGGCGCCCCTGGACAACGGCAACCCGGAGATCAACGCCGGGAACATGTACGCCAAGCGGATCCTGGACACCACGAACGGGATCGAGGGCAAGCAGGTCAGGTCGTACCTGGACTGGTACGACCAGAGCACCATCAAGATCAAGGCCATGGAGACGATCGAGGCCACCCTCCTCAGCGACATGGAGGCCAAGGCACGCGAGCTGCGCCAGGCCTCCCAGCGCGACGCGATCATCAACGGTGCGGTCATCTTCATCGTGCTCGGCGTCTCGCTCGTCGGCGCCTTCGTGGTGGCCCGCTCCATGATCCGCTCCCTGCGCCGTCTCCAGGACACCGCCACCCGGGTCGCCCAGGACCGGCTGCCCGAGCTCGTCAAGCAGCTCTCCGAGACCGACCCGCAGGACGTCGACACCTCCGTCGAGTCGGTCGGTGTGCACTCCCGGGACGAGATCGGCCAGGTGGCCGCGGCCTTCGACGACGTGCACCGCGAGGCCGTCCGCCTCGCCGCCGAGCAGGCCCTCCTCCGGGGCAACGTCAACGCGATGTTCACCAACCTCTCGCGCCGCTCCCAGGGCCTCATCCAGCGCCAGCTCTCGCTCATCTCCGAGCTGGAGTCGCGCGAGGCCGACCCGGACCAGCTGTCCTCGCTCTTCAAGCTCGACCACCTCGCGACCCGCATGCGCCGTAACGGCGAGAACCTCCTCGTCCTCGCGGGCGAGGAGCCGGGGCGCCGGTGGACCCGCCCCGTCCCGCTGGTCGACGTGCTCCGCGCCGCCGCCTCCGAGGTGGAGCAGTACGAGCGCATCGAGCTGTCCGCGGTGCCCGCCACCGAGGTCGCCGGCCGTGTCGTCAACGACCTCGTGCACCTGCTCGCCGAGCTGCTGGAGAACGCGACGTCGTTCTCCTCGCCGCAGACGAAGGTCAAGGTCACCGGTCACGCGCTGCCCGACGGCCGCGTGCTCGTCGAGATCCACGACACCGGCATCGGCCTCTCCCCCGAGGACCTCGCCGCGATCAACGAGCGGCTCGCGCAGCCGCCGACGGTGGACGTCTCCGTCTCCCGCCGCATGGGTCTGTTCGTGGTCGGCCGGCTGTCGCTGCGTCACGGCATCCGGATCCAGCTGCGCCCCTCCGACTCCGGCGGTACGACCGCGCTGGTCATGCTGCCCGTCGATGTCGCGCACGGCGGCAAGCAGCCGCCGTCCAAGCAGGGCCCCGGGCAGCAGTCCGGCGCCCCGGGCGGGCTGCTCGCCGGCAACGGGAACGGTGCGGGCAACGGCCAGCGCGCGGGTCTCGGCAGCGGTCCGGGCGGACCGGGCGCCAAGAGCCTCGGCGGTGGACCGGGCGGTCAGCGCGGCCAGGTCGGCGCGGGCGCCGGCCCCCGGGCGGCACTGCCGGCCCGGGACGGCTCGACGGGCCGGCCGCAGGGCGGCGGCCAGCCGGACAACGGCGGCCCGGGCCAGGACTTCCCGGGTCAGGGCCAGGCTCCGCAGCGCCAGGGCGGCGGCCTCTCCGGCGCCTTCGGCAACAGCGCCCGGATCGGCGCCCGCGGCGCCCAGGGCGGCTCCCAGGGCGATGCGCCCGGCCGCGGCGACGGGGCGGCGCAGCCCAACCTGTTCGGGCACGGCGCTCCGCCCTCCCCCGGGCAGAACGGCCGTCCGGGCCCGTTCGCCCCGCAGAACCAGAACCAGAACCAGCCGGCCCCGTCCGGTTGGCAGAACCAGCAGAACCAGCAGGGCCAGCAGAACCAGCCGATCCAGCAGGGTCCCGGGGCGCAGCGGCCCCAGGCCCGGCAGGAGCAGGGCGGCCTCGCCCAGGGCGGTTTCCAGCAGCCCGGTGGCCCCGGCCGCCAGCTGCCGCCGTCCGGTGGCCCGCGTGCCGAGCTGCCCGGGGGCAACCCGCAGCCGCAGCGCCCCGCCTCCACCAGCTGGGGCGCCGACACTCCGCGCGGTCACGAGGAGCACGACGCGACCGGGCAGTTCGCCCGTCCGACGGGCCCCGGCCAGGACCCGTCGTTCAACACCTCGCCGAACCAGCGGCCGGCCGACGACCGCCAGGGTCCCGGCGCGACCTCCGAGTTCGCCCGGCCCGACTTCTCGGGCCCGGGGGCTCCGCAGAACCGCTCGTACCAGCAGGGGGCTCCGCAGGGCCAGGACCCGGCGAGCACCGCGCAGTTCGCCCGGCCCGACTTCGGTGTCCCGCACCAGCCCCAGCAGGACCAGGGCCGGCAACTGCCCGCGCCGGGCGGGCACGGCCCGGAGGGCAACGGCTTCGGTGCGCCGCGTCCGTCCGCCTCCCCGGCGGGCGAGGCTCCGTACCGTCCCGCGCTGCCCCAGCAACCCCAGCAGCCGGAGGCCCTGCCGCCGGCCGGTCCCGGGGACGGGCGTACGCCGCTGTACGACACCCTGGAGACGAACTGGTTCCACGGTCCGGGCCAGGGCGGCCAGCAGCCGCCCGCCGAACCGCAGGCGCCGGCCGCTCCGGAGGCCGCCGGAGTGCCGGTCCCGCCGCTGCCTCAGCGGGGTGCGGCCGACACCTCGGTCACCAGTTCCTGGCGGGCCTCGCCCAACGACGATCTCGTACGCCAGGCCGAGCGGGTCAAGAAGCCCGCCGCCGGCGGGGTCACCACTTCCGGGCTGCCCCGCCGTGTTCCCCGCGCCAATTTGGTACCGGGGACCGCACAGCAGCAGAATCACCAGTCCGGACCTCAGGTTTCGCGCGCGCCCGATGACGTGCGCGGTCGTCTGACCAATCTCCGCCGGGGCATCCAGCAGGGTCGGCAGGCCAACAACGGCCAGCAGACCGGCAGTATCCATCTCGGCCCCACTCACCAGCAGGAGCGTTAGTTGAGCCCCATGAGTCAGGCCGCGCAGAATCTGAACTGGCTGATCACCAACTTCGTGGACAACACCCCGGGGGTTTCCCACACGGTGGTGGTCTCCGCGGATGGCCTGCTGCTGGCGATGTCCGAAGGTTTCCCGCGCGACCGCGCCGACCAGCTCGCCGCTGTCGCGTCGGGTCTCACCTCGCTGACCGCGGGTGCGTCCCGGATCTTCGAGGGCGGCGCCGTCAGTCAGACGGTTGTGGAGATGGAGCGGGGATTCCTCTTCCTCATGTCCATCTCCGACGGCTCGTCCCTCGCCGTCCTGGCCCACCCGGACGCCGACATCGGTCTGGTCGGGTACGAAATGGCCCTCCTGGTCGACCGTGCGGGCACCGTCCTCACGCCCGACCTCCGCGCCGAGCTCCAAGGCAGTCTGCTCCACTAGGCGGCCGTCCAGCGGACTCACGACACGATCCCCCCAGGTAATGCCCACAACCCTCACCCGACAGGCCGCTTTAGTCCCCTCACCGGCCCCTTGCAGACGGCAAGCCGAGAACCTGCTGTCACGCCCGGAGGATTCATGACCCCGCCACCCGCCTCACCCGATCCGTACGGCGCACTGCACCACGCGTCGTACGACGGGGAAGGCGACCAGCCGCTGGTTCGTCCTTACGCCATGACCGGCGGCCGGACCCGGCCGCGCTACCAGCTCGCGATAGAGGCTCTGGTCAGCACGACGGCAGACCCCGCTCACCTGGGGACCCTGCTCCCCGAGCACCAGCGGATCTGCCACCTCTGCCGTGAGGTCAAGTCGGTGGCGGAGGTGTCGGCGCTGCTGTCGATGCCGCTCGGCGTCGCCCGGATCCTGGTGGCGGACCTGGCGGAAGCCGGCATGGTGGCCATCCACCAGCCGGGCAACGGAGAGGCCGGCGGCGCGCCGGATGTGACACTGCTCGAAAGGGTGCTCAGTGGACTTCGCAAGCTCTAACGGCGGTACGGGCCGCGCCACCACCTCGGCGAAGATCGTGGTGGCGGGCGGCTTCGGCGTGGGCAAGACCACGTTCGTCGGGGCCGTGTCGGAGATCAACCCGCTGCGCACCGAGGCCGTCATGACGTCCGCGTCCGCGGGCATCGACGATCTGACCCACACCGGGGACAAGACGACGACCACCGTCGCCATGGACTTCGGCCGCATCACGCTCGACCAGGACCTGATCCTGTACCTCTTCGGTACGCCCGGACAGGACCGCTTCTGGTTCATGTGGGACGACCTGGTCCGCGGCGCCATCGGCGCCGTCGTCCTCGTCGACACCCGCCGTCTCGCCGACTGCTTCCCCGCGGTCGACTACTTCGAGAACAGCGGCCTCCCGTTCGTCATCGCCCTCAACGGCTTCGACGGACATCAGCCCTACACCCCCGACGAGGTGCGCGAAGCGCTCCAGATCGGGCCTGACGCGCCCATCATCACGACGGACGCCCGGCACCGCGCGGACGCCAAGAGCGGCCTGATCACGCTGGTCGAGCACGCTCTGATGGCACGCCTGAAGTAGTTCTTCCACCCGGTGTAAGTCGATATCGCCATACGGAAGTTGCCGTAGTCACGCGGGGGCGGCCTGTGTCGTTTGACACGATCCGCCCCCGTGTTCATAACGTTTCGACAGAGAATTGACTCCGCACCGCCACCCGATGCATCCATTCGGTGCCACTGCGCTCACATGAGCCCCGCCTTTTGACGGGGCTCGCTCTTTATGCCCGTTTTATCTGAGGCCTGGGCCACTCGGAATCGACGATTCCGAGTGTTTGGAACGGGGCCGGTCCCCGTGCTGCAATTCGACGAACTCCCCAGTAGTACGGCCCTGAACGAATAATCCGGCACAGCGTAGGTGCCGACGCCGAGAGGTTGTTGGTCGAGTGAGGCGAAGCAACGAGGGCTCCGCGGCGCAGCCCGAGCGGGGCAACTTCACCCCGCCGTCGCGCGCTGCGGCGTCCCCTGCGGATGTGCCCGGCACGGAGCCCGCCGCCGGCGGCAGCACCAGCCGGCTGTCCCCGCGCAACTGGCGGGTGGCCACCCGGCTGAACGCGATCCTCCTGATCCCTGTGCTGGTCGGCCTCGTCATGGGCGGCTTCCAGGTGAAGGGCTCCATCGACACGTGGGGCGAGGCGCAGGAGGCCGAGAAGATCGCCGTCGTCGTGCGCGCCGCGTCCGACTACGGGCAGGCGCTGCTGAACGAGCGGGACCTCACCGCCCAGCCGCTGCTCTCCGGCGACCGTGACGCCGATGTGGTCGAGCAGACCCGGGCCACCACGGACGAGGCGGCGCGGAAGTTCGACGCCGCGGTGCAGGACATGCCGTCGAAGCCCGGCCTGGAGCGCCGCCTCAAGCTCTTCAAGGGCGAGGAGCCCAAGCTTCCCGAGCTGCGCAAGGCCGCCTATTCGCAGGCCCTGGACCCGGTGAAGACCGAAGAGGGCTACGTCCAGGTCCAGCACTCGCTGATGGAGTTCTCCAACGAGCTCGGCCTCGGCACCGGCAACATCACCAGTTACGGCCGTACCGTCTACGCGATCGAGCTGTCCAAGGCTGCAGAATCGCTTCAGCGCTCGATCGGCATGCACCTTCTGGTGCGCCCGAGCAAGAAGCCCGGCACCTACAACGACCAGGTCAAGGCCTTCGGCTCGTACAACTACCTGGAGCAGATCGCGCTCGGCGAGTTCAACTCCGGCGGTACCCAGGCCGACGTCGACCGCCTCAAGCAGGTCATGGCCGGCAAGGCCGCCGAGGGCGCCAGGCAGCTGAAGGCCGCCAAGGAGCAGGCCGAGGCCGCGGGCAGGCCCTTCGTGGCGCCGCCGAGCATCGACGGTTCGGTCTTCGACGGCATGGCCCAGGAGATCGGCAAGGGGCAGGACCCCGCTGAGCTGGCGAAGAAGGGCATCACGCCCGAGACCTGGATGGCCGCGGCGACCGCGAAGTTCGAGGGGTACGCCACCGTCGAGGACGAGCTGGTCGCCAAGGCGGTGGACGAGGCCGCGAGCATCTCCTCCGACGCCAAGACCGACGCCATCGTCAACGGCCTCATCGTCGTCATCGCCCTGCTGGCCGCGTTCATCCTGGCCGGCCTCATGGCCCGCCAGATGAGCCGCTCGATGCGCCAGCTGCGTACCGCCGCCTTCGGCATCGCCGAGCAGCGGCTGCCCTCCCTCGTCGACCAGCTCTCGCGCACCGACCCGGGCCGGGTCGACACCCGGGTGCAGCCGATCCCGATCACCACGCAGGACGAGATCGGCGAGGTCGCCCGCGCCTTCGACCAGGTGCACCGCGAGGCCGTCCGGCTCGCCGCCGAGCAGGCCATGCTGCGGGGCAACGTCAACGCGATCTTCACCAACCTCTCGCGCCGCAACCAGTCGCTCATCGAGGGCCAGCTGACCCTCATCACCGACCTGGAGAACAACGAGGCCGACCCGGACCAGCTGGAGAGCCTCTTCAAGCTGGACCACCTGGCGACCCGTATGCGCCGCAACGGCGAGAACCTCCTCGTCCTCGCGGGCGAGGAGCCCGGCCGCCGCTGGAACCAGCCGGTTCCGCTGGTGGACGTCCTGCGGGCCGCCTCCTCCGAGGTGGAGTCCTACGAGCGCATCGAGCTGACCGGCGTGCCGGAGAGCGAGATCCACGGTCAGGCCGTGACCGACCTCGTGCACCTGCTCGCCGAGCTGCTGGAGAACGCCACCACGTTCTCCTCGCCGCAGACCAAGGTCAAGGTCACCGCGACCCGGCTGCCCGACGGCCGCGTCATGGTCGAGATCCACGACAAGGGCATCGGCCTCACCGCCGAGGACTTCGCCGACATCAACCACAAGCTGGCCAACCCGCCGACCGTGGACGCCGCGGTGTCCCAGCGCATGGGCCTGTTCGTGGTCGGCCGGCTGGCCGACCGGCACGGGATCCGGGTCCAGTTGCGCCCCTCGGGCGAGCAGGCCGGGACCACCTCGCTGGTCATGCTGCCGGATGCCATCACCCACGGTGGCGGTGGCGAACCGGGCAGCGGTCAGGACGACTTCACCGTCTCCTCGATCATCCCCGAGCAGCAGACGGCCTTCGAGCCGGCGCCGCAGCAGGCCCCGATGCGCACGGCGGCGGAGCTCGGCTTCGACGACTCGCGCTACGAGGTCACGGCGGACCCGGGTCAGCTGGACCCGGTCAACCGTTCGCTGATGCGCGAGGAGCGCAGGGCGGCCCTGGAGGCCCAGACGGGCGTGGGCGGCCCGTACGGCGACAACGCCCAGGAACCGCAGGGCTACGCGCCGGAGACGTACGCGGGCGACCCGTACGGCGATCAGCACCAGCAGCAGCCGCAGCCTCAGCAGGGCTATGCCGACGAGCACTACGGCCAGGACCAGTACGGGCAGCAGTCGCAGCAGCCGTACCAGGGGTCGTACGAGCAGCAGCAGTACGGCGCCGGGGACGGCTACCCGCAGCAGCGCGGCCAGCAGGCCCAGCAGGTTCCCCAGCAGCACCCCGGCGACGGCTATACGGAATCGGCATATGCGGCTCCGGAAGCCCCGCAGGGTCAGTACGCCGACCCGTACCCGGCCGCGTCGGACCAGTCCCACCAGGATGACTGGCCTGTTCAGGGTGGTTTCCGAGACGCTTATGAGCCGATTGCCCCGGCCGAATCGGAATCTCTTCCGAGCACGCCCGCGGAGCCTTCGGAGCGCGTAGGCTTCGACCGTCCGGGACCCACCCCGAACGTCGGCCACGAGCTGACCGAAGCCGGTCTGCCGCGCCGCGGCGGTCAGCAGCACTGGCAGCCCGGCCCCGGCGGCCGTGGCAACGACCAGCCCGCTCCGGCCCCGCAGCGGCAGCCGCAGCCGCAGCAGGAAGAGCGGCAGGCCCAGCAGACGGACGGGGACGGCCCCGACGACTGGCGCTCGACGAACGACGAGCGCTGGGAGCGGGCCGAGAAGCTCCGTGAGCCGAAGGCGGGCGGAATAACCCCCTCCGGTCTCCCCCGGCGCGTGCCCAAGGCCAACCTGGTCGAGGGCACGGCGGAGCAGACCCAGCAGGGCGGCCCACAGGTCTCCCGCGCTCCCGAGGACGTCCGCGGCAGGTTGAGCAACCTGCGACGGGGGATCCAGCGGGGACGCAGCGCGGGGTCGGACACCAGTACCACCTACAACCAGGAGCGTTAGTGTGAGCCCGATGAGCCAGGCGGCGCAGAATCTCAACTGGTTGATCACCAATTTCGTGGACAACACCCCCGGGGTGTCGCACACGGTGGTGGTCTCCGCCGACGGACTCCTGCTGGCGATGTCCGAAGGTTTCCCGCGCGACCGCGCCGACCAGCTGGCGGCCGTCGCCTCCGGTCTGACGTCGCTGACCGCGGGCGCCTCGCGGATCTTCGAGGGCGGCGCCGTGAATCAGACCGTTGTGGAGATGGAGCGGGGATTCCTCTTCATCATGTCCATCTCGGACGGATCTTCGCTCGCCGTTCTGGCCCACCCGGACGCCGATATCGGTCTGGTTGGGTACGAAATGGCCCTTCTGGTGGACCGCGCGGGCAGTGTCCTGACTCCGGACCTCCGCGCCGAACTTCAGGGAAGTCTTCTTAACTAGTAGACAGACAGTGCGTTTCTCGCCACCGCGCCATAAAGTGCGGTGGCGCGGCCCCACTGGGATCGGCGACCGGCAGTCGGAGGAGGAAACGTGGCAGCACCCACAGGCGGGCACCCATACAACGGTGACCAGAGGGTTCCGGGTGAGCACGGTGACAACCGTTTCGGCTTCCCCGCCGCAGCCGGTGGTCAGGGACCCGGGCAATATCAGCCATACCAGCAGCCGCAGCACCAGCAGGGTGCTCATGGCGGCCAGGGCTCCGAGTGGCCTCCGCAGCAGCCGGGTTCGGGGTGGCCGCAGCAACCGCAGCAGCCCCAGCGGTACGACGCGCCCCAGCAGCCGCGCATTCAGCCGGTGCAGCAGCGGCGGGCTCCCGAGCCCGCCAAGCCCGCCGCGCACAACCCGCTGGTCCGTCCGTACGCCATGACCGGCGGCCGGACCCGACCGCGTTACCAGCTCGCCATCGAGGCGCTGGTCAGCACCACGGCCGATCCGGCCCGGCTGCAAGGGCAGTTGCCCGAGCATCAGCGGATCTGCCGGCTCTGCATCGAGATCAAGTCGGTCGCCGAGATCTCGGCCCTTCTCTCGATCCCCCTCGGCGTTGCCCGGATCCTCGTCGCCGACCTGGCGGAGGCCGGACTCGTCGCTATCCATCAGCCCGGCGGCGACGAGGCCGCCGGCGGCCAGCCAGATGTGACACTGCTCGAAAGGGTGCTCAGTGGACTTCGCAAGCTCTAGCGGCGGAGCGGCCCGCTCCACTACCTCGGCGAAGATCGTGGTGGCAGGGGGCTTCGGCGTGGGTAAGACCACGTTTGTCGGTGCCGTTTCGGAGATCAACCCGCTGCGCACCGAAGCCGTGATGACGTCCGCCTCGGCGGGCATCGACGATCTGACCCACACCGGGGACAAGACCACCACGACGGTGGCCATGGACTTCGGACGTATCACCCTGGACCAGGACCTGATCCTGTACCTCTTCGGTACGCCCGGACAGGACCGCTTCTGGTTCATGTGGGACGACCTGGTCCGCGGCGCGATCGGCGCCGTCGTCCTCGTCGACACCCGCCGTCTCGCCGACTGCTTCCCCGCGGTCGACTACTTCGAGAACAGCGGACTGCCCTTCGTCATCGCCCTCAACGGCTTCGACGGACACCAGCCCTACACCCCCGACGAGGTGCGCGAAGCGCTCCAGATCGGGCCGGACACCCCGATCCTGACGACGGACGCCCGCCACCGCGCGGACGCCAAGAGCGCGCTCATCACGCTGGTCGAGCACGCCCTGATGGCGCGCCTGCGCTGAGGCCCCGGTACGTACGACGAGGGCCCCGCACTCCTCAGGGAGTGCGGGGCCCTCGTCGTACAGCCGTGCGGGCGGGTCAGCCCTGCCAGCTGTGCGGGGCGCGGAAGCCCGGCGTGCGCTCCAGGCGGCGCCAGCCGGCGGTGTCACGGCCCCGGTGGGCGGTGACGGGCGGCTGGGCGGCCGCACGGGCCATCAGGACGGCGGTGATGGCCGCCAGCTCCTCGGGGGCGGCGTGGCCCTTCTCGACGCGCAGGACGGACTCGGCGGGGGTGAGGCTCATGGTGGGGTGTCTCCGTCTTCTCGGCAGGCTGTCGTGGACCGTGCGGCGGATCGCGCCGCCGCGGAGGGCGACTACTGCGGGGGGTTGCCGTGCTTGCGCGACGGCAGGTCGGCGTGCTTGTTGCGGAGCATGGCGAGCGAGGCGATGAGCACCTCGCGGGTCTCGGCGGGGTCGATGACGTCGTCGACGAGACCGCGCTCGGCCGCGTAGTAGGGGTGCATCAGCTCGGCCTTGTACTCCTTGACCATGCGGGTGCGCATGGCCTCGGGGTCCTCGGCCTCGGCGATCTGGCGGCGGAAGATGACGTTGGCCGCGCCCTCGGCGCCCATCACGGCGATCTCGTTGGTGGGCCAGGCGTAGGTGAGGTCGGCCCCGATGGACTGGCTGTCCATGACGATGTACGCGCCTCCGTAGGCCTTCCGCAGGATCAGCGAGATCCGCGGCACGGTGGCGTTGCAGTAGGCGTACAGGAGCTTCGCGCCGTGGCGGATGATCCCACCGTGCTCCTGGTCGACGCCCGGCAGGAAGCCGGGGACGTCCAGAAGGGTGATGATCGGGATGTTGAAGGCGTCGCACATCTGGACGAAGCGAGCGGCCTTCTCGGAGGCCTCGATGTCCAGGACCCCGGCCAGCGCCTGCGGCTGGTTGGCGACGATGCCGACGACCTGACCGTCCAGGCGGGCCATCGCGCAGATGATGTTGCGGGCCCAGCGCTCGTGGATCTCCAGGTAGTCGCCGTCGTCGACGAGCTCCTCGATCACCTTGTGCATGTCGTACGGGCGGTTGCCGTCCGCCGGGACCAGGTCGAGCAGCACGTCGCCGCGCCGGTCGGCCGGGTCGTCGCTTTCGACGGTCGGCGGGTTCTCGCGGTTGTTGGAAGGCAGCATCCCGATGAGGTAGCGGACCTCGGCGATGCAGGTCTCCTCGTCGTCGTACGCGAAGTGCGCGACGCCGGAGGTCTCGGCGTGCACGTCCGCGCCGCCGAGGCCGTTCTGGGTGATCTCCTCGCCGGTGACCGCCTTCACGACGTCCGGTCCGGTGATGAACATCTGCGAGGTCTCGCGGACCATGAACACGAAGTCGGTCAGCGCCGGGCTGTAGGCGGCGCCGCCCGCGCACGGGCCGAGCATCACGCTGATCTGCGGGATGACACCGGAGGCGCGCGTGTTGCGCTGGAAGATGCCGCCGTAGCCGGCGAGCGCCGAGACGCCCTCCTGGATACGGGCGCCGGCGCCGTCGTTCAGCGACACCAGCGGGGCGCCGGCCGAGATGGCCATGTCCATGATCTTGTGGATCTTCGTGGCGTGGGCCTCGCCCAGCGCTCCGCCGAAGATCCGGAAGTCGTGAGCGTAGACGAAGACCGTGCGGCCCTCGACCGTGCCCCAGCCGGTGATGACACCGTCGGTGTAGGGCTTCTTGGCCTCCAGGCCGAACCCGGTGGCCCGGTGCCGGCGGAGCTGCTCGACCTCCTTGAACGAACCCGGGTCCAGCAGCAGCTCGATCCGCTCCCGCGCGGTCAGCTTCCCCTTGGCGTGCTGTGCCTCGGTCGCCCGCTCACTCGGTCCGCGCCGCGCCTGCTCGCGCAGGGCCAGCAGTTCGGCCACCCGGCCTCGGGCGTCGGTCGGCTCACCCTGGGTTTCGTCCACAACGGTCATGCATCGACCCTACGAACCCCGACCCAGAAATCTCGCCGTCGACTCCGTACAGTCTCCTGCCCCGTTTCGTGGTGGGAGTGAACAGAACCATGCCGCCGTGCAGGCGATCCACCAGCGAAACGCCGCTTCCGGATGTGGAGACTCCACAAGAGGAGGGTGTGCCCTGGGCCACACGCCCCTGAGGGGACCCGAAGGCCCCCTCAGTATGGCGCAGCCCGGCCGCCGGCCGTTCACCGCGCCCGGGAATATGTCGGGTCGGCGGTCAACCCCCGCAGTGGAAGCGGGCGTTGCCCCAGTCGGCGTGGTCGTTGCCATTGCCGTCCCCGCCGTCCTGGACGACCAGCTCGACGTACTTCGCTCCGGTGACGTCGGCGGTGAGCCGCCAGGCGGGGTCGGCCGCCCCCAGTACGGGCGACACCGCCTTCTCCGTGCCGTCGGCGGTGACCGCGAACCGCACACTGCCCCGGGTCGTCTGGACGTCGTCCACGCCCACCTCGGCGGTGAAGGAGGTGCATTTCCCGCCCAGGTAGTAGCGGATCTTCGCCGGGGCGTGCGTGCCGAGGCCCTGGGCGTACTCGACACCGCCGATCTTCAGCGGCCCGCCGTCCCCGGCCCCGGCCTCCCCGTTGGACCGGTCGCGCTCGACCGGGCCCCAGCCGTTCTGCGAGGCGGTCCAGTCCAGGTCGCCGGCCCAGCTGTCCTTCACGGGCGGCGGCGGGAGCGTACGGACCGAGGTTCCCGCGCCGAGCGTGCGACCGGCTCCCTGGACGGCGTACGTGGCTTTCGCGTCCAGCGCGTACGTGTCGTAGGGGGCGTCCACCGGCGGGGTGACCCGCCAGCTGCCGGTGACCTTCGCGCCCGGGGCGACCGAGTCGAAGGCGACCGGGCCCGCCGGCTCCGCCCGCCAGCCCTCGGGCACGGTCAGCGCGAGCCGCACGTCGGTGGCGGCGCTCGCCTCGTCGTTGCCGAAGGTCGCCTTCACCGTGTTCGGGGCCCCGGGCTCCAGGGTCTCGGCGTCGGCGGCCACGCCTAGGGTGCCGCAGACGGCCTCCTCGCCCGCCGGGGCCGGGCCGAGGTCGGTCACCGTGAAGCCGTCGAGCACGAAGTCCGCGCCCTCGGGTGCTCCGGCGAGCTTGCGCAGCCCGGTCCAGGTGTCGCCGCAGCCCGCGGTGAGCGTCCGGCTGAACCGCCCGGTGGTGCGCTGCTGCCCGATCGGGGTGGCCCGGGTCTCGGTCGAGGAGGCCTTGCCGCCGGCGACCCGGTCGTAGCCCTCCACCCAGCTGTAGGCCCCGGCGTGGCTGGACTGGTAGTCGAACTCCACCGCGTACCGGTGGCCGTCCTTCATCGGGACGGTCCAGGGCGCGGTGCGGTAGACGAGGCCGGTGTTCTCCTCGTGGGACTTCAGGGACTCCTTGTCCCCGAGCACGTCGTCGATCAGCTTCCCGTTCCAGCCGGACCGGGTGTACGGGGCGTTCAGCTGGGAGATGTGGGTGCGGGGGTCGGTGGAGCCGCCCGCGTTGCCCTTGAGGAAGGGGCCCCAGCCCTGGTCGACGGCCTCGAAGTCCTCGTACGCCACCGTGCCGGTGCGGGTGGCGGGGGCGTTCTCGACGATCCGTACGTCATCGGCGCGGACCTTCGCCGTGGAGCCCGCCGCCGCCTCGACGCGCAGGGTGGTGCGGCCGTTCGCGGGGGCGGTGAAGTTGACCTTGGCGCGCTGGAAGGAGGTGCCGTGCCAGTCGGAGGCGGCGACGAAGTCCTCGGCCGTGGAGCGCTCGACGGCGACGGACTTCCCGCCGGCGCTCAGCACCGTACGCCGGCTCGCGCCGGGCTCGACCTCGATCAGGGCGGAGGCGGTGTAGCGCTTGCCGGGCTTGAGGCCGGTGACGGTCTGGGAGAGCGCGGCCGTGTCCGTCCCCGAGAGTTCGGCGCTGTTGCGGCCCTGCTCGTCGGTGTCGCGGACGGCGGCGCCGGTCTTCGTCCAGCCCTTCAGGTCCCGGTCGTTGAAGCCGGGGTCCTTCAGCCCGGTTCCCTTGCCCCAGTCGGCGTCGCTCTCCTTCGGCGCGCGGTCGGGGTACAGGACGTAGGCCTGTCCGGCGGCGGCGGTCAGCGTGATCTTCCCGCCGGAGGGGCGGACGGTGGCGGTCTTCTCGCGGCCGTTGTCGGTCAGCTCGTAGAGGGTGTACGCGCCCTTGCCGGGCACCTCCCAGGTGCTGGTGCCGCCGGTCTCGCTGTAGTGGTAGAGCTTCTTGCCGCCGTCCCACGGCAGCAGGTAGTCGGTGCCGCTGAGCACCTTGCGGCCCTGGTCGTAGAAGGTCCGCTCACCGTCCTCGACCGTGCCGCGCACCCCGCCGGTGAAGGTGATGTCGTTGCCGTCCCAGCGGGTGATCCGCTGCTGCTGGAGGTACTTGGCGGGGAGGTTCTTCTGCCAGATGTTGGCGGTGAAGGCGTTCCAGTCGGTCTCACCGGTCCAGCCCTCGAAGTCCTCCAGGGCGCTCTGGCCGAGCACCGGGTGGTTGTTCCAGATGTCCTTCTCGCCGTTGCGGATGAACCGGATGATCTGCGAGTTCAGGCCCTTGTTGGTGGCCCCGCCGTAGTTGAGGTCATTCGCCCAGTGCGACCAGAGCGAGGCGCGTTCGAACTTGTCGGCCCACTCGGTGCCGACGGTCCAGCCCTGCTTCTGGACGGCCTGGATCGTCTTGTCGGCGATCCAGCCGTGGCTGTAGTAGACGTCGATGTAGAGGAAGTCGAGGTTCTTGTCGGTCTCGTCGCGCAGTTGCCGGAAGCGCTTTTCCAGGTCGCCGCTGTTGATGTCGCGGCGCTGGTCGATGTAGTAGCTCTGGTTGAGCCAGTTCCAGCCGGGCTTGGACTTGTCGACGAGCTGCTCGGAGAAGGCCTTGGCCTCCGGGTAGGACTCGGTGGCGTTGACGTGGACGCCGAAGTCGGCGCCCCACTTCCCGCCCTGCTTGAGCAGGGTGTTGAGGTCCTTCAGCCCGCCGGCCCGCTTGTTGTGGTTGCCGCCGTAGTCGGGGTGGGCGGAGTCGTGGCCCTCGGAGCCGTACCCCTTGAGGACGGCGAGCTGGCCGAGGCCGTCGGTGGCCTTCGAGATCCGCTTGACGTCGTCCAGGGTGCGCAGGAAGGGGTGGGTGGCCTGGCTGGCGAAGTTGAACGGGATGTGGGTGACGACCCGGTTCGCGGTGTCCTCGCTGCCGGGGGCGGTGACGCCGATCGAGCGGAAGGCGATCGCCCCGTCCTGCCAGTCGACGGCCTTGTCGCCGTTGGCGTCCGGGGTGACGACGACCTTGGCCCACGGCAGGTTCTCGCCGCTCTCGGGCTTCGGGGCGCCTTCGCCCCGGTAGGTCCACTGACCGGACCACACGCCGACCCGGACTCCGCCGCCCTCCCCGGTGCGCGCCTGGTGCCAGAAGCGGGCGTCGTCGCCGCCGGTGGCCCCGGAGGGCTTGTCGTACGAGGAGTTGGACTCGATCGCCGCGGCCAGCGAGCCGGTGTTGAGGATCGCGTAACTGGCCCCGACGGGTGCGGAGTCGGGCTTGGTCTCCCCGGTGACCTTCGCGAAGACGTCGGCGGTGCGGGTGGAGTCGGGGTCGAGCTTCGTGAACGCGGTGGCGGCCCCGGCCTCGGTGGACCCGACGGAGATCAGGTCGTGCCCGGGGATGTCGATGGTCCCGACCCGGAAGGCGGACGTGTCGCGGACGGCGGTCACCTTGAAGGTGGTGGCCCGCCCGGAGACGGTGAGCGAGGCGTCGATCTCGA
Organism: Streptomyces sp. NPDC058576; assembly: GCF_042718715.1. NCBI lineage: Bacteria > Bacillati > Actinomycetota > Actinomycetes > Kitasatosporales > Streptomycetaceae > Streptomyces > Streptomyces sp. NPDC058576. Next base: position 19,554 of record NZ_JBHXPF010000085.1, read on the forward strand.
CGCCCGGGAGGGAGTCGAAGGCGAGGGTGTAGCGGGCGGCGGAGCGGGTGACCTTCGGCTCGCCCTTGAGCTTCACCGGGTGGGCGGTCCCGTTGAGGGTGACGGCGGTGACCGGCCGGGTGGAGCCGAGCAACTGCTCGCCGCTCGACCGGTCGGTGTAGGACAGGACGCGCGGGAAGTCGTCGGCGACGGCGACGGCGAGCCGGTCGGAGCCGATGACGGCGGACCCGTCGGACTCCGCCGCTCCGGCCGGGGTGGGTGACGGATCGGCGGCTGCGGCGGGGAGGGCGGCCCCCACGAGCGCCAGGACGGCTGCGGAGGCCGCGGCGACCAGGCCGGGGCGAGGGAATCTTGGCGACATGGCCCCTGAGTAGTCGCCGTGTCCGGACACCGTCAACGAACTTCGGGCCCGGGGGCCGACTCCGTCCAACAACCCCGGTGCGTTAGTCCAAGTCGGGAGCGGGCGGGCCATCCAGGTGTTCCGGGGAACGGTGGGACATCCCCTGGTTCACCTCTTGGCCGGAACCTCCCCCGGACGGTCACGGTTCGCACCCGCTCGGTTCCGTCAAGTACCGCTTCGAGGCGTCGAGTTGTGAAGACTCGGAATTTTTGAGAGCGCTCTCAGTCGCAAGTCTTGACGCTCGTGCCGGGCCTCGCGAGAGTGGTGCGCACCGCAGGCACCCCCACGGCCTTGTCCCTCCCCCGCACCACCCCCCACAGCCCGTCTGCGGCCCCCCACCACCTCGGGAGTCCCCTCGTGATTTCGCGCAGAATGTTCCTGACCGGCACCGCCGCCACGGCCGCGGCGCTGACGTACCCCGCCTGGGGCACCGCTCTGAGCCCCCGCGCCTCCGCGGCCCCCGCGACCTGCGAACTGGCCCTGGAGAACAAGTCGTTGCCGGGCACGGTGCACGCGTACGTGACCGGCCACGAACTGGGCACCGACCGCTGGGTGCTGCTGAAGCCGGACGGCGGCGTCTACCGCCCCGACTCCCCCGGCGCCCCGCAGACCCCGCTGCCCGTCGACTGCGCCATCCCGCTCAAGGGCGCGGGCGCGGGTCCGGTCGTGCTGACCCTGCCGCAGATGTACGGAGCGCGGGTCTACTTCGTCCGCGACGACAAGCTGGACTTCTTCCTCAACCCCGGGCCGTCCCTGGTGGAGCCCGCCTTCGCGACGCCGACGGACCCGAACTACGGGCGGACCTGGGCGTTCGCGGAGTTCACCTTCAACACCGAGCAGCTGTACTCCAACATCAGCTACGTGGACCTGATCACCGCGCTCCCGATCGGCATCACGCTGGAGGGTGACGGCACCCACGTCGTGGAGCCGCACCCCGAGGGCGCGGCGGACCGGATCGCGGAGGACCTCACCGCCCAGGCGGCCGCCGACGGGCAGCCGTGGGACAAGCTGATCACGCGGGGCGACGACGGGAGCGTCCTGCGGGTCGTCTCGCCGCAGAACATCATGGCCCCGTACTTCGACCGGCCCGCCGAGATGCCGTTCCGGGACCTGTTCACCGCGCAGATCGACGAGGTCTGGGAGAAGTACCGCTCCGAGGACCTGCGCATCGACCTCCAGGGCGGCCGGGGCACTCTGGCGGGCCGGGTCAGCGGGGACACCCTGACCTTCGAGGGCGGCCACACCTTCACCAAGCCGGAGACGAAGGACATCTTCACCTGCAACCACGGCCCGTTCACGAACAACCCGGGCGACTCCGACGACAAGAAGGCGATCCTGGCCCGGCTGGCGGCGGGCTTCAACCGCTCGATCATGCTGAGCCACCCGAGCCAGCCGAACGGCACGTCCACGGCGGACTACTACAAGACCCCGGTCACCAACCACTGGTCCCGGGTGGTCCACGCGAACAGCCCGATCGGTTACGCGTTCCCGTACGACGACGTCCGTCCGGACGGGGAGCCGGACGTCTCGGGCGCTGCGCACGACGGGAACCCGCGCCGCTTCACGGTGAGCGTGGGCTCCTGACGCCCGCCCGGTGAGCCCGCGTGTGCCCCCGCCCGTCCGGCGGGGGCACACGCATGTCCGGCGCGGGCACACGCCTGTCCGGCGGGGGCCTGCGGCATGTCCGGCGCGAGCGCGCGCATGTCCGGCGGGGGCCTGCGGCATGTCCGGCGCGAGCGCGCGCATGTCCGGCGGGGGCACGCGCGGGTCCGGGCCCTTCCTTTCTGCTCCGCGGGATCCGATACCTCATCAATTGACACGATGTATGGCGTTCTTGACTTCGTCCCACCGCCCCGGGACGGTGCCATATGCGAATGAACCGACTCCCCCACCGGCTGCTCACGGCCGTCGCCGCCGGACTCCTGCTGACCGCCGGGGCCCCGGCCCACGCGGACCCCGCCCCGCCGCCGTCACCCGCCCCGCAGGCCTCCGGCGCGCACGGCCTGCGCGCCTTCCAGCAGAGCTACGGACTGACCCCGACCGGCCGGGTGGACACCGCCACCGCGCAGCTGCTCAGGGCGGCCCCGGACAGCGAACTGCGGACGTTCTTCGCCGCCCCGTCCGACCTCGGCGCGGAGCAGCTGGCCCATGCCCGGACGGTCATCGGCGTCGGGAAGGGGGCGGAGCTCTCCAAGGAGGCCCAGGTCATCGCCCTGATGACGGCCATGCAGGAGTCGAAGTTCGTCAACTACACGTCCGCGGTCGACCACGACTCGCTCGGCGTCTTCCAGCAGCGCCCCAGCATGGGCTGGGGCACGCCGGCGCAGATCACCCATGTGCCGACCGCGTCCAAGTCCTTCTACGGACTGCCCTCGCCCAGCGCCAACCCGGGGCTGCTCCAGATCGACGGCTGGAAGTCGATGGAGCCGGGTGACGTGTGCCAGGCGGTCCAGCGGTCCGCGCATCCGGACCGGTACGCGCAGTGGGAGGACTTCGCCCGGGACCTGCTGGAGCAGGAGGGTCCGGACGCCGACCCGATCCCGTGAGGAGGCCGAGGGGCCGCCCCTGGTGCGGGACGGCCCCTCGGCTGCGGCTGTCAGCAGCCGCCGCAGTTGTAGTACGTGACGTCCCAGTGGTTGCCCTCGTCCGCGTAGATGTTGCCGGATCCGGACTGGTACTGCCGGGCGCCGTCGCCCCGGGTGCCGATGTAGGTGAAGGTGCCGGTGACGTAGTTGTTCACGCAGGTGCTCTTGGCGAAGTCGAGCTTGTAGCCGTTCCAGTGCGAGTACGTGCCGCCGGCGTGCCCGGTCTCCGTGCCCCCGGTGATCCTGAGCGCGCAGCCGGTGGCGCTCTTGAGGGTCTGCGCGCCCTGGGCGCTGGCCAGGTTGAGCTGGTCGAAGGACGTGCAGGTGGGGTTGTTCCGGTTGGAGCAGCCACCGGAGGACGACCAGGTGATCCCGGACGAGCTGAACCGGGAGGTCGCCTGCGCGTGGGTCAGTTTGGTCACGGCGTGCGCCTCGGTGGCGCCGCCGCCGAGGACGCCGATCCCGGGCGCGAAGAGCGCGCCGAGGACGAGGGCCAGGGCGGTGAGGGCGGAGCGGAGTCGTGGACGGGTCACCATGAGGTTTTCCTCCTGCTCATGACAAAACAAGGGCGGTGACGGACGCGGGGGCCGCGTACGCCGGGCAGGGAGATAGTGCCCGAGTTCTACGCGCGTCCGCCAGAGGGCGCCGCGACCGGGGGCGCGGTACGCCCCCACCACCCCGCTCCCCCGATCGAGGGAACCCGGCGCGCAAATGTTGAACATTGAACTAGATCGCGCTACAGTCGATCTCGTTGAAGGTTAAACAACCTCTTCCGCACCGTTCGACCCCGTCCCCGCAGCGCATCCCCGAGGAGGAGCCATGGCTCTGTTCAACCGCAAGTCGACCGCCGCCACCACCGTCACCGAGGCCCCCGCGGTGGACCCGGCGCTCGCCGCCCTCACCGGCACCTACACCCTGGACCCGGCGCACAGCAGCATCGGCTTCACGGTGCGCCACGCGATGGTCACGAACGTGCGCGGCTCCTTCGGCGAGCACGAGGGCACCCTGGTCGTGGACGGCACGGACCCGGCGAACTCCTCCGCTTCCATCGACGTGAGGATCGCCAGCGTCGACACCGGCATCGCCGACCGCGACGGCCACCTGGTCAGCGGCGACTTCTTCGACGCCGAGAAATTCCCGCTCATGACGTTCCGCTCGACGAAGGCCGAGCAGCTGGGCGGCGATGTGTACCGGATCACCGGCGACCTGACCATCAAGGACGTCACGCGCCCCCTCGCCATCGACCTGGAGTTCAACGGCTCCGCCACCGACGTCTACGGCAACGAGCGCGTCGGCTTCGAGGGCAGCACCGACATCCTGCGCTCCGACTGGGGCCTGACCTGGAACGCGGCGCTGGAGACCGGCGGCGTGATGGTCAGCGACAAGGTGAAGCTGACCTTCGACATCTCCGCGATCAAGGCCGCCGCTCCTGCGGCCTGACCTCCTCCGTACACACGCGCAGCGCCCCGCCCCCGGGAGATCCGGGGGCGGGGCGC
>NZ_JBHXPF010000086.1:0-23908 GCF_042718715.1 Streptomyces sp. NPDC058576
TTCGGGTGGGGGTGGTGGCTGTGGTCCTTGGGGGGGGGGGGCCGGGGTTGGGGGGGGGGGGGGCTGGGGTGGCTTTTCTCCCGGTGGGGGGTGGGCCCCCGGGGGGGGGGGGCCCGGGTGGGGGGGGGGGGGGGGCCCGTTGGGGGGGGGGCCGGGTGGGGGGGGGCGGGCCCGGCCGCCCCCGGGGTGTTACGAGAGGGTGCCGATGGTCTCGCGGACCTTGGCGTTGATCTCGGCCGGGATCGGGGCGTAGCCGGCGTCGGTCAGGATCTTCTGGCCGTCGTCGGAGGCGGCGTAGGAGAGGAAGGACTTGACGGTGTCGAGCGTCTCGGGCTTGTTGCCGCTGTCGCAGACGACCTCGTACGTCACCAGGACCAGCGGGTAAGCGCCCTCGGCCTTGGTGGTGTAGTCGAGGTCGAGCGCCAGGTCCTTGCCGGTGCCCTTGACCTTGGCGGCGGCGATGGCCTTGGAGGCGTTCTCCGAGGTGGCCTGGACCGGGGCGGCGCCACCGGTGTTGATGTCCACGGTCGGGATGGACTGCGACTTGGCGTAGGAGAGCTCGAAGTAGCCGATCGAGCCGTCGACCTGCTGGACCTGGGCGGCGACGCCGGAGGAACCGGACGCGGCCTGGCCACCGGGGGCCGGCCACTTCTTCTCGGCCTCGTACTTCCAGTCGTCCGGAGCCGCGGCGCCGAGGTACTTGCCGAGGTTCTGCGTGGTGCCGGAGTCCTCGGAGCGGTGGAAGGCCTGGATCGCCTTGTCCGGGAGGTCGACGCCCTCGTTGAGCTTGGCGATCGCCGGGTCGTTCCACTTCTTGATCTTCGAGTCGAAGATCTTGGCGAGGGTCGGGGCGTCCAGCGTGAGCTTGTCGACGCCTTCCAGCTTGAAGCCGATCGCGACCGGGCCGCCGACCATCGGGAGGTTGATGCCCTGGCCGGTCTTGCACATCTTCTTGGAGTCGGCGACCTCCTCGGGCTTCAGCGCCGAGTCGGAACCGGCGAAGGCGACGGTGCCCTGGTTGAAGGCGACGATGCCCTCGCCGGAGGAGGACGAGTTGTAGTTGATCTCCACACCGGAACAGGCCGCCATGTAGTTCTTGACCCAGAGGTCCATGGCGTTCTTCTGAGCGCTGGAGCCGGAGGCGCGCAGCTGCCCCTTGGCCTTGCCGCAGTCGACGTCCGACGCGGCGGTCGTCTTCTCGCCCGTGCCGGCGGTGCCGCCGGCCGAGTTGTCGTCCGAACCGCACGCCGTGAGGACCAGGGCGCCGGAGACGGCGAGGGCACCGAGCGCGGTGGCACGAAGCCGGTTCTTGCGCTGAAGCTTCACTTTCGGGTGTTCCTTCCAGGAGCCGCCGTAGTCAGTTCGTTCTACGACGGCGTGCGATGAGGAGGGGTGCTGTGGCTTGCCGCCGCGCACCGTGTACGTCCGAAATTAGGCAGAACAGGTGAAGCCGCCGACGGGAGAGGGTGAACGGCAGGTGAACCGTGTCGGGCAGGCGGGTGCGGGGGCTCCGGTCAGGGCGTGGCGAGCGCGTCGAGCAGGGCGGTCAGCTGCCGGATGTCGCGGGGCTGCGTGAGCCGGACGCGGGCGGCGTCGGGGGCCAGCCACAGGATGCGGTCCACCTCGTCGTTGGCGGTGAAGGAGCCGCCCGTCGCCTCGGCCGCCCAGTACGCGACCTCCTTGGGCCGGCCGTCCACCGGATAGCGGGAGGTCGGCAGCCGGGCCCCGGGGGCGCAGTGGTGGCCGGTCTCCTCCAGCACTTCCCGTACGGCGGCGGCCAGCGGGTCCTCGCCGCGCTTCAGCTTGCCTTTCGGGAAGGACCAGTCGTCGTAGCGGGGCCGGTGGACCAGGCAGATCTCCACCCCGTCCCCCTTCCCGTCCCCGCCCGGGGCGCGGCGCCACAGCACGCAGCCCGCGGCCAGGACGGTGCCGGTTCTCGGGCGGTGCGCCGCGTGGTCGCGACGCACGGGTTCCCCGCTCATGGGGCCGTCAGGGCCGTGGCGTACGGCCAGCTCTCCCGGAACACCGCCCGCGCGGCCTCCACCTCGTGGCGCTGGTCCGCGTGGAGCACGCCCAGCGCGTACGCCGTGGCCGGGGCGATCCGGGGGGTGCGGGCCGCCGCTGCCGCCGCGCCTGCCGCCTCCACGGCGTCCCGGTGCAGGTCGAGGGCGTGCCCCGGTGCGGCCAGGGCCGGGTCGGCGGCGCCGAGGACGACCTCGTGGGCGTACCGGTGCAGCCGCAGCAGCAGGCGGGCCTGGTGCCAGGCCGCGTCCTGCGCCTCGTTGTACGGCTCGGTGTCCTCGGGCGGGAGGACGGCCACCGCGGCGAGCAGGCGTTGCTCGGCGCGCTCGGCGGGCTCCAGGAGCGCCTCGGCCGTCCGGCCCGTGGTCCCGGGGGCCAGCGGTACGTCGGAGGCCAGGAGGGCCACGGCGTCGGCGACCGCGTGGAAGCGGGAGGAACCGAGCGCCTGGAGGGCCGCGGAGTGCGCCCGGGTCCGGGCGAGGGTGAGGCGGCGTTCCAGCAGCGCCCCGGCGCGCGCGGCCCCGACCCCGAGGGCGGCGCGCCCTTGGGCGTCGGATGCGGCGCCCTCCCCGGCGGCCCGGACGCCCCGGGCGGCGGGGAGCGTGGGGCCGGAGAGCTGGTGCAGGGCTTCGACGAGCCGGGTGAGGCGGTTCGCGTAGGCGTGTTCGCGGGCCAGGATGCCGGAGAGCCAGGCCAGCTCGGCGCGGACCTGGTCGGCCCAGTGCGGGTCGAGCGCGGCCCGGAAGGTGTGCAGGGAGCCGCTGATCCGGCGGGCCGAGCGGCGCAGTGCGCGGGTGGCGGCCGCGGCGTCGTGGCCGCCGGAGTCCGCGGGGGCGCTGTGCTCGTGGTGGAGGCGCAGGCTGCGCAGGAACTCCGCGGCCTGCCCCCGGAGGTAGGGCGCGAGGGCCGCCTCCGTGGTCAGGTCCCCGGTGGGGCCGATTCCGGTGAGGCGGGATGCGGCGGGGCCGGGGAGACGTGGGGCCCCCGCCCCCGTGGCCCCGTCGGGCGGCGCGTCCGGGGTGGTGCCCGGGGCCGGATCCGTCGTGGGCCGGGTCGTCGTCTGCTGGTCAGGGCGTCGCACGCCTGCGCCTCCGGGCGTCGATGAGCATTTCCTGGACGTGCCGCAGCGGCTGGCCGTCGGCGTCCGTGGCGTGCCGGGTCCAGTTCCCGTCGGGGCCCAGGTGCCAGGAGGCGGTGGTGTCGGCCATACCGGTCTCCAGGAGTCGGCTGAGTGCGGCGCGGTGAGCGGGGTCGGTGACCCGGACCAGGGCTTCGATCCGGCGGTCGAGGTTGCGGTGCATCATGTCGGCGCTGCCGAACCACACCTCGGGCTCGCCGCCGTTGCCGAAGGAGAAGATCCGGGAGTGTTCGAGGAAGCGGCCGAGTATGGAGCGGACCCGGATGTTCTCGGAGAGTCCGGCGACCCCGGGGCGTATCGCGCAGATCCCGCGCACCCAGATGTCTACGGGGACGCCCGCCTGGGCCGCCCGGTAGCAGGCGTCGATGATCGCTTCGTCGACCATCGAGTTGACCTTGAACCGGACGTAGGCGGGGCGGCCCGCGCGGTGGTGGGCGATCTCCTTGTTGATCCGGGCGATCAGCCCGTCGCGCAGGGACTTCGGGGCGACCAGGAGGCGTCGGTAGGTCTCGCGGCGGGAGTAGCCGGAGAGCCGGTTGAACAGGTCGGAGAGGTCCGCCCCGACCTGCGGGTCCGCCGTGAGCAGGCCGAGGTCCTCGTACAGCCGGGCCGTCTTGGGGTGGTAGTTGCCGGTGCCGACGTGGGAGTAGCGGCGCAGCGTGTCGCCCTCCTGTCGGACGACGAGGGAGAGCTTGCAGTGGGTCTTCAGCCCGACGAGGCCGTAGACGACATGGCAGCCGGCCTCCTCCAGCTTGCGGGCCCACTTGATGTTGGCCTGCTCGTCGAAGCGGGCCTTGATCTCGACGAGGACGAGGACCTGCTTGCCGGACTCGGCCGCGTCGATCAGGGCGTCCACTATCGGGGAGTCGCCGGAGGTGCGGTACAGCGTCTGCTTGATGGCCAGCACGTCCGGGTCGCCCGCCGCCTGCTCCAGGAACGCCTGGACGGAGGTGGAGAACGAGTCGTACGGGTGGTGGAGCAGGACGTCGCGTTCGCGCAGGGCGGCGAAGATGTCGGGCGCGGAGGCCGACTCCACCTCGGCCAGGTCCCGGTGGGTGCCCGCGACGAACTTGGGGAACTTCAGCTCGGGCCGGTCCAGCGAGGCGATCGCGAAGAGCCCGGTCAGGTCGAGCGGTCCGGGCAGCGGGTAGACCTCCGCGTCGGACACCTTCAGCTCGCGGACCAGCAGGTCCAGGACGTACGGGTCGATGGACTCCTCGACCTCGAGCCGGACCGGCGGGCCGAACCGGCGGCGCATGAGCTCCTTCTCCAGGGCCTGGAGGAGGTTCTCCGCGTCGTCCTCCTCGACCTCCAGGTCCTCGTTCCTGGTGACCCGGAACATGTGGTGCGCCAGCACCTCCATGCCCGGGAACAGCTCCTCCAGGTGCGCCGCGATGATGTCCTCGATGGGCACGTACCGCTGGGGCGAGGCCTCCAGGAAGCGGGTCAGCAGCGGCGGGACCTTGACCCGGGCGAAGTGGCGGTGGCCGCTGACCGGGTTGCGGACGACGACGGCGAGGTTGAGGGAGAGCCCGGAGATGTACGGGAAGGGGTGCGCGGGGTCGACCGCCAGCGGGGTCAGGACCGGGAAGACGCGCTGCCGGAAGAAGGTGAACAGGCGGGCCTGCTCCTTCTCGGTCAGGTCCGGCCAGCGGATCAGCTGGATGCCCTCGTCGGACAGGTCCGGGGCGATGTCCTGCTGGAAGCAGGCGGCGTGCCGGGCCATGAGCTCGCGCGAGCGGGTCCAGATGAGGTCCAGGACCTCGCGGGGCTGCAGGCCGGAGGCGGAGCGGGTGGCGACGCCGGTGGCGATGCGGCGCTTGAGGCCGGCCACCCGGACCATGAAGAACTCGTCCAGGTTCGAGGCGAAGATGGCGAGGAAATTAGCCCGTTCGAGGATGGGCGTGGCCGGGTCCTCGGCCAGTTCCAGAACGCGTTCGTTGAACGCGAGCCAGCTGCGTTCGCGGTCCAGGAAACGGCCCTGGGGCAGCTCGTCGCCGTCCCGGTCGGGCTCGTAGGCGTCCGCGTCGGCGTCCAGGTCGGGATCCAGGTCGGCGGCGGTGGAGAAGCCGACCCCGTTGGACGCGGGGGTGGCGTGCGGCCGGTGCGCGGCGAGTGAGCCGACGGACGGCTGGGCGGCGGGCTGGGCAGGGACCTCGGAGCTGGGCTGCTGGCTCATGGACCTATTCTTCCGCGCGGAGGGCTCCTCAGGCGCGTCGGAGCCCGGAAAGATCGCGGAAGGCCCGGGAAACCCCGGGTCACGGCGGGGTGAGCCGGCGGGGGAGCCGTGGGGGGCGTCTCCCCGGGCTCTCCCGTTGCGGCGGGGGGCGGGCACAGCTGGCTGCATCCCGTGAGGGTCGCAAGGGCGTCTGAATGGCCGGTAACGGCGACATGACGTACAGGAAGCGGTGTGCCTGCGGGTGGACCTCACGGTCACTGTACGTGTTCGTCGTCCGGGCCCACCCCTCGTGGGGCCCGGACGACGCTTGCACCGGGCGGGAGCGCTCAGCCGTGGAGGCGGCGCAGGACCCGGAAGGCGGCGAACACGGCGAGAGCGGCGAGGGCCAGCAGGATGCCGGTCTCGACGAGCTGGAGGGGCCAGTAGTGGGAGGCGGGGTGGTACTCGGTGAAGTAGCCGATTCCGCCCCGGCCGCGCATGCACGCCTCGACGCCCTGCGTCATGTCGGCCTCGTAGCAGTCCTGCCAGTAGAGCCTCTCGCCCGAGGCGGTGAGCATTCCGGTGTCGATCGGCCAGTCACCGGGGTCGGTATCCAGGACCGCAGCGCTCTGCCGGAAGGCGGAGGGCCACAGTTCGTAGCGCCGTGCGCCCAGGCAGGCGGCCACCGCCCCGAGCACGAGAGCGGTCACGGAGACGGACACCAGGGTGCGGCGGACGATCACCGCGCACAGGGCGCCGACCGCCACGGCCAGCAGCGCGTAGCCGAGGACCGCGGGCCCGGTGCCGGGGAACACGCCCTCGGCGTGCCATCTGAGCGCCGGGCTGTTCGGGCCCGCCCGGAGCGCCCAGAGACCCCAGCGGTAGGCGACGACCAGGACCGTCAGGCCGATGACCGCCGGCGCGGCGGCTACGGCCAGCCGGGCGGCCAGCCACCGGGCGGGGGAGACCGACTGAGCCCAGGCCAGCCGGAACGTGCCGCTTTCCAGCTCGCGGGCGATCAGCGGGCCCGCGACGAAGACGCCGACGAGCCCGGCCAGCAGGAGCAGCACCCCGCCGCCGTCGGCCAGGAAGGTCTCGGTGGAGGTGTGGGCGTAGCTGGAGACGTAGATGTCGTCACCGCACCGGGTGGTGTCGCCGTCGGCGCACCGCACCTCGGAGGACGCCATCCAGACACGGAGCGCGACGACGATGCCGATGCCGATGACCAGCAGGGCGGCGCCCGCCCACAGGGCCTTGCGGTGCAGGCGCAGCAGCACCCGGACGGGCCCGCGCAGGGTGGTGGGGGGCGTGGTGACGGCGTCGGTCTTCGGGCGGGTAAGAGTGCTCACGCGGACGTCACCTCCTCGCGGACCGCGCCCGGGACGACGCTCGCGCTCGGCGTCAGCAGCGGCGGGGCGTCCGGGGAGCGGAGGTGGGCGAGCAGCAGCTCCTCCAGGGACGGCTGGGTGACGGCCCAGGCGGCGGTGTCCACGGGGCCCTCCTTCCTTACGAGCGCGGTGAGTTGACGTCCCGTCGTGCGGGATTCGACGACGGTGTGCGGGGCCAGGTCGCGGCCTGCCTGCCCGGTGAGCAGGGCGTGGGTGGCGGCGATGTCCTCGGCCTCGCCGCCGAGCCGTACGCGCCCGCCGTCGACGAACAGGAGGTAGTCGCAGGCGCCCTCCAGCTCGGTGAGGATGTGCGAGGACATCACGATCGTGGTGCCGTGCTCGGCGGTCTCCGCCATCAGGACGCCCATCAGCTCGTGCCGCGCGAGAGGGTCGAGGTCGGCCATCGGCTCGTCCAGCAGCATCAGTTCGGGCCGCTTGCCGAGCGCGAGGGCGAGCGCGAGCCGGGTGCGCTGGCCGCCGGAGAGCGTACGGACGCGGGCGCGTCGCGGCAGCGGTCCGGCGATCCGGTCGGCGGTGGCGCGGTCCCAGCGCCCGGGGTTCAGCTCGGCCCCGGCCCACAGGGTGTCGGCGACGGTGAGCTGCGGGTACAGCGGCTTGTCCTGGGCGACGTACGCGATCCGGTCGCGGACGTCCCCGGGCTCGGTGGAGCCGAGGACGGCGAGGGACCCGGCGCCGGGGCGGTCCAGGCCGGCCGCCAGGTTCAACAGGGTCGACTTGCCCGCGCCGTTGGGTCCGACGAGGGCGCAGACCCGTCCGGCGGGCAGCCGGAACGAGCAGTCGTGCAGGGCGCGGTGGCCGCCGCCCCTGCGCCCGTAGGTCTTTCCGAGGCCGTGTGCCTCGATCGCGACGCCGGTCATCGTTCCTGGTCCCCCTTGTACGAGCGGTCCGCGACGTGTGAACGGTCCGCGTTGGGTGAACGGTCCGCGGTATCGGTGCCGTTCGCGCTGTACGTGCTGTCCAGTACGGCGGTGAAGAGCGCGCCGACGTCGTCCTTCTCCAGCCCGGCCGCCCGGGCCCGGCGGGCCCAGTCGGCGAGTTCGGTGCGCAGCGGCGCGTCGGCGGCGGTCGCGTCGGCCGCGCCGCCCAGCGTCCGGCGGACAAAGGTGCCGAGCCCGCGGCGGGCCTCGACGAGGCCTTCGCGCTCCAGCTCCCGGTACGCCTTGAGGACGGTGTTCGGGTTGATCGCGGTCGCTTCGACGACCTCGCGGGCGGTCGGCAGCCGGTCGCCCGGTTCCAGCACGCCCAGGCGCAGGGCCTGCTTCGTCTGCTGGACGATCTGGAGATAGGTGGCGACCCCGCTGCGCCGGTCGATGCGGTACTCGACCGCTGCGGACCCGGCTGCCATGTGCAGCACCACCCTTTCACTAATTGAGTAGTGAAAGGGTGGTGCAAAAGCGGGGCGGCGTCAAGTGAAGCCGCCCCGTGAGGTGTTCGGAGAGAGAGCTGTCGGGCGGTCGGGCGATCAGGCGGCCGGCGGGGCCGGGGCGCACCCGGCGCGCAGCTCCTCGTTGATGCGCTGTGCCTCTTCCAGCTGGTCCTCGAGGATGACGATCCGGCAGGCGTCCTCGATCTTCGTGCCCTGGTCGACCAGTTCGCGGGCACGGGCCGCGACGCGCAGCTGGTAGCGGGAGTAGCGGCGGTGGCCTCCGTCGGAGCGCAGCGGGGTGATCAGGCGGTTCTCGCCGAGCGCGCGGAGGAAGGCGGGGGAGGTGCCGAGCATCTCGGCGGCCCTGCCCATGGTGTAGGCGGGATAGTCGTCATCGTCGAACTTGTCGGTGGGGCGGGTACTGCTAGGGGGCATAGCACCTCTGCTTTCGGGGACACGTCGGGGGGCCCGAGCACCTTGCGGTGCTCGGGCCCCGAGCTTTCAACACCATCTGCCGGCCGACTGCGCCGGCTCCTCTTTTCCGCCGGTCCGCCCGAGAGGGCGGGGGAGCGGGGATCGTGGATGCTTGACCGGGGACCACCTTCCGTTCCGGGGTCTGCGGTGCCCGAGCGGAGTGTCCCTCGCTCAGGCGATCCTGATGGCGTCTGCTCCTTACCTCGATCGGTTTGTCGTCATCGAATACCGCCGGTACTGCGCGTCCGGTACTGCGGTTGCCGCACGCGGCCCCTGGGGCCGCCAGGCCCGGCAGCCAGTGGGGGAACCCACCGTTTCCGGCTCCCTCGCTCCACTGCCGTGCCCCGTTCCGTACCGGCCGCTCTTCCGGCCACGAGGAAACGCTAACGCCGCCGCAAGCCGGATGTCTACCTCCGCCACAACAGATTTTCTGCCGAGTCGGACGGGCCTCTTCTGCTGCGGCTGCGCTCCGGAAGCTGTTGTGGCCGACGGCCTCAGGACTCTGTGCGGTACATCAGGTCCACCTCGTGCGTGGTGAAGCCCATGCGCTCGTACACCGTCACGGCCGCCGTGTTGTCCGCGTCCACGTAGAGCATCGCGGTGGGCAGCGTCTGGGCGGCCAGGTGGTGCAGGCCGATCGAGGTCAGCGCCTTGCCGAGACCGCCGCCCTGGGCCTCGGGCAGGACGCCGACGACGTACACCTCACCGAGCTGCTCCTCGGCGTGCACCTTCGTCCAGTGGAAGCCGACGATCTCCCCGTCCCGCTCGGCCAGGAAGAAGCCCTTCGGGTCGAACCACGGCTCCGCCTTGCGGTCGTCCAGGTCCTGCTGGGTCAGCGAACCCTGCTCGGGGTGATGGGCGAACGCCGCGCGGTTCACCGCGAGCCAGGCGGCGTCGTCCCGGCCCGGCTCGAAGGTCCGTACGGTGACGCCCTCGGGCAGGACCGGCTCGGCGAGGTCGAGGGGGACCAGGCTCCGCCGCAGCTGGCGCAGTTCACGGAAGAGGGAGAGGCCGAGGACCTGGGCCAGGTGACGCGCCGCGGAGCTGCCGCCGTGCGCCCAGACCCGCAGCCGCTTGCCGGTCGCGGCGAGAAGGGCGGCGCCGAGCGCCCGGCCGTGCCCGTTGCCGCGCCGGTCGGGGTGGACGACCAGCTCGGCGGCCGGGGCCTCGACCGGGTCGGTGTCCTCCAGCTGGGCGTACCCGGAGAGCGTGCCGTCGAGGGTGAGGAGGAAGTGCCGTACGCCGTCGCGGTGTCCGCCCCGGATCCGGAGCCTGCCCTGCTCGGAGACCGCTTGCCGGCCGTCGGACCTGGCTGCCTCGGCGAGCAGGGCGAGGACGGCCTCGGCCTGCTCGGAGTCGAGTGCGTCGAGGGCCTGAACCTCGCGTCCGGGGGCGGGGAGGGGTGCGTCAGTCGTCATGCCTCCGAGCGTACGGCGGTGGGTGCGCCCGGTGGCGGCGCGGCGGGGCGGGGAGCGGAAGCCCGGTCGTCCGGCGGGCGCGGTCGGGGGGCCTCTGCCGCGCAGAGCCGGGCCATCTGCTGCGCACAAGGAGCCATTTGGCCGGATGGCAACCAGTCCGTAACCCCGAACATCTGTTGCGCTACGCGCGTTGACTCTAGGCTGCGGCACGCAGGATGCAGCACTGACACCACTGAGACACAAGGGGACCGATGTCAGCGACTCCGCAGAAGAACCGTGCGACACGGCGGGTGCTCGCCGCCGCGGCCGGTCTGGCCACCGCGGGCGCGCTCGTCGCCGCGATGCCGGCCGGCGCCCATGACCGGGGCCACGGGCACGGCGACGGGCACGGCCACAAGCCGCGTACCGTCGATGTGCAGTTGCTGTCGTTCAACGACCTGCACGGCAACCTGGAGCCGCCGGCCGGTTCGGCGGGCAACGTCTCCGAGACGCAGCCCGACGGCACGGTGAAGGCGATCCCGGCCGGGGGCGTCGAGTACCTGGCGACCTCGCTGCGGACCGCGCGCAAGGGCAACCCGTACTCCGTCACGGCGGCCGGCGGCGACATGGTCGGCGCGAGCCCGCTGCTGTCGGGCCTCTTCCACGACGAGCCGACGATCGAGGCGCTGAACGGCCTCGACCTGGACGTCACGGCGGTCGGCAACCACGAGTTCGACGAGGGCGCCACCGAGCTGGCCCGTCTCCAGAACGGCGGCTGCCACCCGGTCGAGGGCTGTTACGAGAAGGGCAGGAAGTTCAAGGGAGCGGACTTCCCCTACCTCGCGGCCAACGTGACCAAGGAGAAGACCGGCAAGCCGCTGCTGAAGCCGTACACCGTCTGGAAGAGGAACGGCGTCAAGATCGGCTTCATCGGAGTGACCCTGGAGGGCACGCCGGACATCGTCACCGCCAACGGCGTCAAGGGCCTGAAGTTCCACGACGAGGTCGAGACGATCAACAAGTACGCCCGTGAGCTGGACCGCAAGGGCGTGAAGTCCATCGTGGCCCTGATCCACGAGGGCGGGGCCCCGGCCTCGACCTCGTACAACTACGACTGCGACAGCCCCGGCGCGGGCGACGGCATCTCCGGTCCGATCGTCGGCATCGCCAAGGGCATCACGCCGAAGGTGGACGCGCTGGTCACGGGCCACACCCACCAGGCGTACGTCTGCACGGTCCCGGACCCGGCGGGCAAGCCGCGCATGGTCACCTCGGCGTCCTCGTTCGGCAAGCTCTACACGGACACCACGCTCACCTACGACCGTCGCACCAAGGACATCGTCCGTACGTCGGTGAAGTCCGCGAACCACGTCGTGACCCGGGACCAGCCCAAGGCCCCCGACATGACCCGCCTGATCGACCGCTGGAACAAGCTCGCGGCACCGATCGCGAACACGCCGCAGGGCTGGATCAGCGCCGACATCAACGGCCGCGGCTCCACTGCTCCCGAGAAGCCGCTCGGCAACGTCATCGCCGACGCCCAACTCGAAGGCCTCGCCCCGGCCGACAAGGGCGGCGCGGAGGTCGCGTTCATGAACCCGGGCGGCATCCGCGCGGACCTGGTGCACAAGGCGTCCGGCAGCGAGGGCGACGGAGTCGTCACCTACGGCGAGGCGTTCACCGTGCAGCCGTTCACCAACATGATGAACGTCGTCGACCTGACCGGCGCCCAGCTGGTCACCGCGCTCCAGCAGCAGGTCAGCGGCCCCAACGAGGCCAGCCCGAAGATCCTCCAGGTCTCCGAGGGCCTCACCTACACCCTCGACCTGACGAAGAGCGGCGCGGACCGCGTGGTCGCCGGCACCGTCAAGCTGAACGGTGAGGCGATCGACCCGGCGCGCACCTACCGGGTCGCGATGAACGAGTTCCTCGCGGGCGGCGGCGACGGCTTCCCGGCCCTCGGCGAGGGCACGAACAAGCTGGTCGGCGCGTCCGACCTGGACCTGTTCAACGCCTACCTGGCGGCCCACTCCACGACCACGGCGCCGCTGGCCCCGCCGGCGACGGACCGGATCACGGTCATCCAGTAGCCGTCGTCATGTGACGCGGTGGTCAAGTGACGTGATGAAGGGGCGGCGGGCCTGCGGGCCGGCCGCCCCTTCACCGTGTGGGCCTACGCGCCCAGCCGGGCGCGGGAGGCACAGGAGAACTGGGCGGGCGCGCGACCCGGTGAGCGTCCTGCGGAATCGCGAGGGTGCCACGGGATGACGCAGGGGGGTCCGGCCGGCCCGCCGGAGCGTCGCGGAACCGGGCTCAGCTCACGTGGGGTCGGCAGTCCAGGAGACGGCGAAGTACCTGACGCGGTCGTCCTCCCCGACCGGCCGCATGCCGGCCGCTGTCATCACGTGCTGCGACGCCGTGTTGTCGTGGTCGGCGTCGCCCTTCACCGACACGACGCCCTCGGCCCGGGCGAGCGACAACAGGGCGCGCAGGGCCTCGGAGGCGTACCCCTTGCTCCGGGCCGACGGGACGAGGCCGTAGCCGATCGTGACGCTGCCGTGTTCGTCCGGCGGGCGGTGGAAGCCCATGCCGCCGATCGCCCGGTGGTCCGAGCGGCGGCGGATCACGTACGGGCCGAACGGCTGAGGATCGCCGGTGGCCGCGCAGTGTTCCAGGAAGCGCTCGGCCACGGACACATCGCCCTCGGCCGGGAATCCGGGTTCCCAGCGCGCCCCGGCGTCCGGCCGGCCCGACGCTATCTGCTCGGCCTCGGCCACGGACATCGGGTGCAGCACGAGTCGTTCGGTCATCAGGTCTCCCATGGCTGGGAGGTGTATCACGTGGCCCGGGCGGGGTGCGCGTGGATTTGAGGGCGCTGCCCTGGGGAGGGGAGGGACCTGCCGCCCTCCCCTCCCTCGGCGGTCAGGTCGGGAACTCCCCGCACCACGCCCGGCTGATCAGGTGCTTCGGCAGGCGCGGCAGGGTCGCGTCCACCGGGAAGTCGCCGTCGTGGGCGAAGCAGGCCAGCGCGAGCGGGCCGAGGGCCACGTGGCTGCGGGGGTCCGGTGAGCCGGACCAGTAGTGGTCGTGGAGGGTCACGGCCTCGGCGAGGATCTCCGCGAACGCCTCGTGGTTGCGGGTGATGAGGCGGTGGAAAAGGGCGGCCGGCTGGTAGTCGATCTGGTTCAGCAGGGCCGGTGCGGTGCCCGTCGCCACCTTGGGGTCGGACGTCTCCATCGTGGCGATGAGCTTCTGGACGATGTCGTCCATGGACTCGGCGCGCCAGTAGGTCTGGAGTGTGTCGATCCAGTGGAACAGATAGGCGTCCTGCGACGGATCGGCCCGGCGCAGGTCGTCCAGGGGGACCTGCGCGAGCCGGTGCAGGCGGTCCCGCTCGCGGCAGACGAGGGCGAACCAGAAGGCGTCCAGCCAGGCGCGGCCATTCGCCTGCGGGGACGGGCCGGTGGCGGGCAGGGCGATCATGCGGTCGCCGATGCGGTATTCCACCGGGCCCGCGTGCGGGAGGGTGGTGGCGAACAGGGCGTCGCCCAGCTGCATCGCGGTGACCCAGGCCTCCCAGGTCTCCAGCTTCGCGCTGTCGGGGTCCTCGGCGCAGCGGGCGAGTGCGTGGGCCGTCGCCGCGCGGAAGGCCTCGGGGAGTACGGCCGGGTCCTGGGCGAGTCGGTCTGTGAAGTGTCGTGCCGTGGAACCCAGTTCATCGGTGCCAGGGGCGGTGTCCGCTCCGGTCTGTTCCGTGTCGCCTTGGCCCTCCGCGTGCAGCCCGCGCATCAGGTCCATCAGCTCCGGCGGCGGCACGACCTGCATCGCGCGGGTCTGCTCGTCGAAGGCGGTGAGGCAGACCAGACCGTCCCGACGCCACCAGTACAGCAGCGGGTTGAGGGAGCCGGGCCCGTCCTCGTACGCGCCCAGTGCGTACATCCCCATCTCGTTGACCGCGTCCACCACCGTGGCGTCGACGATCGGGTGGAACGCCAGGAGGTGCCGGGTCGGTACGACGACGAGCGCCCCGGCCTCCGGCAGGTCCCGGCCGGTGAGGGCGCGGGCCAGGTCCCCGAGGACGAGGGCCTTGCTCGCCACGAAGTGGGAGTCGCCGTACACCGAGTGCAGGAGCGCGCCCGACGGCGTACGGATCTCCTCGTGCTCCACCGGTTCGGCCAGCAGGTTCGCCCGGCCCGCCGCCTTCAGCGCGTCGAGGCCGGCGCGCTCGACATCGGCGTCGGTGAGCATGCGTACGGAGTCGGGGGCGTCCAGCGCGAGGGCCGTCACCAGGCGGTCGGCCGGCTGCCAGGCATAGCGGTGGCCGGCCGCCGCCTCCCCGGTGAGCGCTTCGGCGGGCAGCAGGCGCAGGACGGTCCGGCGCAGCAGCTCCTCGGCGCTCTCCCCGCCCTGCGCCACCCTGTCCAGGGAGGTGAAGTGCTGGGCTATCAGCGCAGGCCAGTCCTCCGGGGCCTTTGCCCCGCAGCGCTGCGCCAGGGTGGTGAGGTTGTGCGTGGAGCGTTCGCGTACGGCTGTCGCTCCGTCCACCTGGGGCCGGACTCCGTCCCGCGCGCTCAGGTCGTCGGCCACCAGGCGGCGCAGGTGGTCGGCCCGGTCGGCGGTCAGCGTGGGCAGATGGGCGTCGGGTGCGTTGCTGATGTTGTCCTGGGTCACCCGGAAACCCTACTGAGAGGCTCCTCCTCCCGGAGCGCGTGACCGCCCGGGAGGAGGATTCGCGGCCTACACGACCGCGGTCACGTCTTGATCGGGCACACCGCTCCCGCCGCCATGTTGTACGTCGGCGCGGACTTCGTCACCCCGCGGCCGGTGCCGAGCTGGATGAGGATCTCGTCGGAGAGCAGGTCCTCCTTGCCCTTCAGGGCGTCCGCGACCTTCGTGTCCTTGGAGAACACCATCTCCGCCGCCACGTTGTCCTGCACGATCCGGGCGAGGTTGTCGAGGGCGGTGAACACCGGGTCGACCGGGTTCTCCAGGCCTGGCAGGTCGATCAGGTGAGTGGCGACCTTCGCCGGGTTCATGCAGTCCTTGATGATGATCGTGTTCTGGTTCAGGACGCTCGTCGTCCACTGCGAGATCACCACGCAGTAGAGGTCGGCCCAGCCGGCTTCGCCGACCTTGCCGCGCCACGCCGTCATCTGGTCCTGCACACCCTTGATCTGGGCCTGGGCCGCGTGCTCCATGTTGGTGCGGATGTCGGGGTAGACGCTGCCGGAGAAGTCCTCGAAGGACTTCATGTCGAACGACTGCGTCGTCACCGAGGTGTCGATGAACCGGAGCGCGGCGTCCAGGATGTTGCCGCACGACGTCTCCAGCGCGGCCGGAAGCCCCGCGTCGGGAAGGTTCCGGCGGGCGGTCGTGAGTGTGGCGGCGTAGGCCTGGAGGGGCGGGATCCACGCGGTGGAGGTGTCGTCGTCGAACGCCACCATCAACAGGTCGTGCGGGTCGATGCGGTCGGCGTTCGGGAGGTTGGGGATGTGGTCCGCCAGGTAGGAGGCGATCACCGAGAAGATCCCGAGCGGTACGTGAGCGATGGACTTCGCCAGCTCGAACGTCTCCGATACGGGGTTGGCGCTCTCCTGACCCTTCTCCGTCACCAGGGTGAAGCGGCCGCCCTTGGCGTCGTTCTGCACGACGATCACCGGCGAGAGGTGCTTGATCAGTTCTGCTTTGAGTACGGCGTAGTTGGTGCGCATGCCGGCGTTGACGGCGAGGAGCGAGTCCTTCGCCTGCTGCGGCGAGGCCTTCGCCGCGCCCGCCGCACCGTCGGCGGTGGCCGCCGCTGCCTGCGGGGTCGCCGCGTAGCCCAGGAGGGCCGCGGTGCCGATGCCGGAAGCGCCGGTTATGAATCGTCTGCGGGTAGCCATCTTCGTCTTCTCCGTTGGGGATGGTGGTGCGATCTCTGGCGGAGTGGGGGGACTTGGAGGGTTGGGGGGAAAGTGCTCATGGGGTTCACTTCCGTTGGGGGGAGTGGGGGCTGTGGGGGTATGGGGGCGGGGTAGAGGGCCGGGACGTGAAGTGGAGGGCTATGTCAGGGACTTCTGCGTCGGGACCACCACCCCGTACAGGTCCTGGATCGTGGCGAGCGCCGAGGCGTGCAGCTGCTCGGACGGGATGCCGTTCGGGTTGCCCTTCAGCGGCAGCGGGCGGGTCGCGGAGGCGTCGGCGACGACGGTCGGCTTGTTGCCGTTGATGAACGCGCCCTGCGTGGTGAACAGGGTGCACATGTTGGTCATGAACCCGGCGATGATGACGTTCTCGCGCCCGGCCTTCTTGACCTCGGCGGCGAGGTTCGTGTCATGGAAACCGTTCGGGACGCTCTTCTCGACGACGGGCTCGCCCTTGGCCGGCTTCAGTGCCGGGATGATCTGCCCGGCCTCCGACGTGAGGTCGTAGCCCTTGTCCACGATGTGGATGACCGGCGTCTTCGCCGCGCGGGCGCGCTTCAGCAGGGCCGCGGTGTTCTCCACGGCGGGCTTCCAGCCGTCGAGTTCCATCACGCCCTCGGTGTAGGTGTTCTGGTAGTCGACGAGGATCAGCGTCGCGTCGGCGAGCGTGGCGGGGGTCTCGTCGAGCTTGTTGAGCTCCCGCAGGGTCGTCGTGTCCGCGGCGACGTTCTTCGCGGGGGCGTTCGAGGAGGACGAGGCGTTCGGAGCGTCGTCCTTGCCGGTGGCGGCCTCGGAACTCCCGCCGCACCCGGTGGCGGTGGCGGCGAGCACGGCGGCGACGCCGATCGCGGTGGCGGTACGCAGCAGCTTCATCGGGTGATCTCCTTCTGGGATGCGACGACGACCCCGTACAGGTCGCCGATGGTGGCCAGGGCGCTGTAGTGCACCTGGCAGGCGTCGAGGTCGGCTCCGGCGACCGGCAGGGACCGGGTCGCGCAGGCGTCGGCGACGACGGTGGGGCGGTTGCCGCGCAGGAAAGCGCCCTGGGCGGTGAACGCCACGCACATGTGCGTCATCCAGCCGGCGATGATCACGTCCTGGCCCTCGGGGACGTGCTCGCCGAGGTCGGTGCCGTGGAAGGCGTTCGGGGCCTGCTTGACGACGACGGCCTCTCCGTCGGCCGGGGCGACGGCCGGGTGGATCTGTCCGATCTCGGCCCGGATGTCGTACGGAGTTCCCTCCCCGCCGTCGTTGATGACATGGACGACCTTCGTCCCCGCCGCGCGGGCCCGTTCCAGCAACTGCGCGGCGGCTTCCAACGAGGTCTGCCAGCCGTCGAGTTCCATCACGCCTCGGGTGTAGGTGTTCTGGAGGTCGATCAGGATCAGCGTCGAGCCGGTCAGTGTGGCCGGGGTCGCGTCGAAGCCGTTGAGTTCGCGCAGGGTGGTTCGGGACATGGGTGTACCGCCTCGGGGGGTCGTGCGTCGGGGAGAGGGTGAGCTCGGCTCGGGTGGCGAGCTGTCTTAGACGCTATGGCCCGGCGGTGATGTCCACAATGACGTCTAACATGCAGATACCGACATGCGCGCGGGTTGTCGACGTCAGGAGGCTCATCCATGGACACCGCCGAACGACCGGCCGAACGACCCGACAGGGGCGGGCGATCGGACGCATCCGGACGATCGGACACCGCCGGACGATCGGACACCGCGGGACCCGCCGGAGGAACGGACTCCGTCGGACGGCTCGTCGTCATCGTCCTCTTCGAGGGCGTCGACCTGCTCGACGTCACCGGGCCGCCGGAGGTCTTCTCGCTCGCCCGGCGCGAGAGCGACGACGCGGCGGGATACGACGTCGTCCTGGCCGCCGAGTCCTTGGAGCCCGTCACCACCGGTGCCGGGGTCCGCATCCTCCCGGACCTCACCTTCGACGAGGCCCTCCGGCGCAGCATCGACACCCTCATCGTGCCCGGCTCGGTGGAGGTCGACAGCGAGCGGCGGGTGCACGCCCTCGTCGACCCCGAGCTGGTGGAACGGGTGCGGGAACTCGCCGCGCGCACCCGCCGCGTGACCTCCGTCTGCGTCGGGGCGCATCTGCTGGCCGCCGCCGGTCTCCTCGACGGCAAGCGCGCCACCACCCACTGGTCGACCGCGCCGCAACTCGCGGCTGATCACCCGGAGATCGAGGTCGACGCCGACCCGATCTTCATCCGCGAGGGCGATGTGTGGACCGGGGCCGGGATCAGTGCCTGCCTCGACCTGTCGCTCGCGCTGATCGCCGACGACCTCGGCGAGGCGATCGCGCTGCGCGTCGCCCGGCAGCTCGTGATGTACCTCAAGCGGCAGAGCGGGCAGAGCCAGTTCAGCGTTCCGCTGGAGCAGATCTCGGGGACGCGGCGCATCGAGGACCTCCGCCACCACGTCCTGCGCAACATCGGCCGCCGGCTCACCGTCGCGGACCTCGCGGAGTACGCCCATGTCAGCGACCGCCATCTCACCCGGCTCTTCACGACCGAGCTGGGGATGACGCCGCACGCCTACATCGAGTCCGTACGGGTCGAGAAGGCCCGTAACGAGCTGGAGTGCTCCGACGCCACCCTCGAACGCATCGCGTCCGTCTGCGGGTTCGGCACGGTGGACACCCTGGTACGGGCGTTCCGGCGGCGGTTGAACGCGACGCCGACGGAGTACCGGCGCCGGTTCCGGTCGGTCTGAAGGGTGGGCCGGAGCAGCCCACCCGGGGCGAGGAGGCGCTACGGCGCACGTCGGTCACCGTGGAACGATCGTTGGACCGCACCGCCAGGAGGAACCGGTGTCACACCCGCGACGGTTCACCCCCGAGGAGAAGCTCGCCGGCTGTGTTCATGAGAGCCGACATCACCTGTACATGAGATCGGTCGGCACTCGAAGCGCCGCAGGAATCGAACAGTTCACGACTTCGGGCAGCACGGGCCCCGGCCGAGGTGGCCCGGCCGACGGTTTCCTGCGCCGGCCCCGTGGCCGGATGCCGCACAGCCGGGACACCACGTGGAGCTGCACGACGCGCCGCAGGCGCTCAGCCCTCGTTGGTCAGACGCGTGGGCCGAGGAACAGGCCACCGCTCGCGTCGATGATCTGACCAGTGACCCAGCGGGCGGCGTGGGAGGCGAGGAAGGCGACCACATCGGCCACGTCGTCGGGCCCGCCCAGCCGGTTGAGTGCCGTCATACCCGATATCTGCTCGGTGAGGCCCGGCGCGTCGAAGACAGCTCCGTTGGTCGGCGTCCTGGTGGCCCCGGGAGCGACCGCGTTCACCGTGATTCTTCGGGGGCCGAGTTGGACGGCGATGGTTCTGGTCATCGTCTCGATCGCGCCCTTCGTCATGGCGAAGGATGTCTGGGCCGAGTTGGCCATCCGGGTCGCCACCGACGAGACCGAGACGATCCGGGCGCCCTCGCTCAACAGAGGCAGCGCCCGCTCGATGATGAAGTACGGCGCTCGCACGTTCACCGCGAACAAGTGGTCGAACTCTGCCCGGGTCGTCACGCCGAGCGGGCCGGCCGGTGCGGCTGCCGCGTTGTTGACCAGGATGTCGAGCGGCCGACCGGCCAAGCCGGCCTCCACGCCGGCGAAAAGTGTCTCGACGTCGCCGTCCACGCCCAGTTCGGCTCGGACCGAGAAGGCGTTCCCACCGGCGCGTTCCATCGCGTCGACCGTCGCAGCCGCCCCGCTCTCATCCGTGCCGAAGTGCAAGGAGGACCTCGTCCTCATTGACCAGCCCGCCCAGCTCATCGCCGAGCGGGTCGCCGCGTCGTCCGCGACGCAACCCCTGGTGCGCCGCGTCGGCGGCGCGCTCATCGACGCGGCCACGGCCTTGACCGGCGGCAACGGGGACGAACCGGGGGCGAACGAGCGGTTCCTGCTGGACTGCCTCCGGCTCATGGTCTCGACGCCTGCGCTACGGGCCCGGCACCTGGACAGCCAGTACGCGCTGCAACAGGCCATCGTCGACGCCCTCGGGGATGACGCGACCGATCCCGACGCCGCGTTCCGCGCCCAGGCGGCGACCAGCGCCTGCATGGCCGCGATGCACACGGCGCTGACGCGTTGGACCGAGGACGACGGGCACACCAAGCTGCCCGACCTGATCACCCGGGCGCTCGCCGCGTCCTTCGGTGATGACGCCGTCGCCACCTACCGGAAGGACTGAGGCGGCCCCTGGGACAGGGTCCGAATCGGCCGACTCCCTTGGTGACGGGGCCGCAGCCACCGAGCGACACGGACCCGGCGCTGTCACCTGCCGTGACCGTCGCTGGAACTACGTGACGACGGGAGGGGGCGGAGGCCCCGTACCAGGCCCCCGCCCCCTCACCCTTCATCGTCCTCGCGATCAGGCGTCCGCGCCGGCCTTCCGGCGACGGGCGACGAACACCGCGGCCCCGCCGAGCAGCACGGCCGCGCCGCCCGTGAGAGCGATCGTGGTGGTGGCGGACGACGAACCCGTGGCGGCGAGGCTGCCGTTCGTGCCGGTCGTCGCCGGGGTGCCCGACGTCGAACCCTGCGGCGTGGTACCGGTGTTGCCGGTGCCGGGCTTCGTGGTGGCGGAGGGCTTGGCGTCCTTCGGCTTGCCGGGCTTGCTGCCTGCGGCCTTGACGTCGAACTCGTACATGTCCGCGCCGGGCGCTCCGCCGCAGGAGCCGTCCTCGTTGTAGAAGTCGGCCGCGATGAACGCGACGCCGTTGCCTGCGGGGGTGGCCTTGTCGAGAGTGAGGCGCAGCTTCACATCGGCGTGGCCGCCGGGCTTGAGGGCGCCGACGCTGTCGATGTAGGTGTTCTCGTCGGCGGTCTGCCACGTGGGGGAGGAGGTGGTGGACCACTGGAGGCGGAAGAACTCGCCCGTCTCCTTGAGACCGGTCTTGTCGGTCGTGTGGACTCCGGCGTACGCGATGACGTCGTCCATGTGCCGGTCGGAGCCGTTGGTCACCCGGACGGAGAAGTTCGTGGTCGTCCCGGCGACGAGCTGGTCCGGCAGGCCGGTCACCTCGGCGGTGAGGTCGTTCTCGGGCGCGCAGTCCTCGCCTTCGCCCTCTTCCTCCGCTTCCTTGATCGCCTGGGCCAGCGCGGCGTCGGCCGCGATCTTCGCGGCGAGCGCGTCGTCCAGGGCCCGGCCGAACACGCCGTAGGCGCGGGCCGCCGCCACCCGTGCGTCGTCGACCGCCTCGTCGGCCTCGGCGGCCTTGGTGTCGGCGGCGGTCTTGGCGGTGGCCGCCGTCGCCGCGGTCGTCTCGGCCTCGGCGAGTGCGGTCGCCGCTGCGGCCTTCTCCTCCTCCGTGGCGGTCCCGGGCAGGGCGGCGAGGGCGGCCTTCGCGGCGGTCACGGCCTGGTCGGCGGTGGTCTTCGCGGCGGCGGCGCTCTCGGCGGCCTTCTCGGCGGCCGCGGCGGCCACCGCGAGGGGGTGGGTGGTCCTCAGGGCGGCGAGGGTCTCCTCCAGCACCAGCAGGGCGTCGGCCTTCGCCTTGGCGGCCGTGTCGTACGCCTTCTGCGCCTCGGCGGCGGCCTCCTCCAGCTCCTTGATGGTCGGCTTGCTCCGCGGGTTCTGCGTCTGCGCCGTCGGCTTGGCGTCGGCGTAGGCGGGGGTGACGGCGAGCAGTACGGCGGGGGCGGTCACGGCGAGGGCGACAGCCGTGGCGAGTACGCGACGAATCTTCACAGGGTCCCTTGGGTCGGCTCCGGGAGGAGAAGGCAGAGCGGCAGAGCGGTGGAGCGGCTGGAGCAGCGATGCGGCAGTGCCTGAGTGCGGTGCGGAAGTACGGAGGCGGCTGCCACGGCGGAACGGATCACGCGGGCTGCCTGTGGTGATCGTATGGCGACCCTGTGACGGTGCCGGGTGAATATGCGGGACCCGGGGGCGAGGGTGGTGCCAGGTGGAGCGGACAGACATCGCCAAAGCGCACAGTTGCCCTCGTTTTCTGTGTTTTCGCTGTGACGAAGGCCATGCCGCCGGCCGTACGAGGCCTTGGTCCCCGGTGCGCCCCGTTCGGTCAGCGGTCGGCCCCGCCCCTGGCTGTTGCCGCTTCGCCGAAGAGGCGACGGTACGAGCCGGGCGTCGTCCCGAGAGCGGTACGGAACCGGCGCCGCAGGTTGACCGCAGACGACAGGCCCACCCGGACGGCGACCGTCTCCACGGGCAGGTCGGTCCGCTCCAGCAGGGACCGTGCCGCGTCGACGCGCTGCTGGAGCAGCCACTGCCCGGGGCTGACGCCGACCTGGCGGACGAACCGGCGGGCGAAGGTGCGCGGGGAGAGCCCGGCGTACGCGGCCAGCCGGGCGACGGAGAGATCCGTGCCCAGCCGGGTCAGCGCCCACTCCAGGACCGGGGCGAGCGAGACGTCCGTGCCCTGGCTCGCGCCCGCGCCCGGGCCCGTGGGGGTGGGCGGGGCCGCGTACGGGAGCTGGCTGCCCTCCCGGTGCGGCGGCAGCACCATGCTCCGGGCCACCTGGGAGGCGTAGGACGAGCCCAGGTCGTGCCGTACGAGGTGGAGGCAGAGATCGATGCCCGCGCCGCTGCCCGCGCTGGTCGCCACGTCGCCGTGGTCGACGTACAGCACGTCCTCGACGACGGTCACCTCGGGGAAGGCGTCGGCCAGTTGGCCGCTCCGCCGCCAGTGTGTGGTCGCGCGGCGCCCCACCAGCAGCCCGGCACGTGCGAGGACGAACGCGCCGGTGCAGATGGACACGATCCGCGCCCCGCGCCGGTGCGCCGCCCGCAGGGCGTCGAGGACGTCGTCCGGTACGGGCCCGCCGGCCGGCTGCCAGCCCGGCACGATCACCGTGTCCGCCCGCCGTAGGGCGTCCAGGCCGCTCTCGACGAGCAGCGCGTGTCCGACGGTGGTCGGCAGGGGGCCGGGCCGCCGTGTGCAGACCTCGAAGGTGTAGTGCGCGGGCAGATCCGGGCGGACGCTGCCGAAGACCTCGGCGGCACAGGCGAGTTCGAAGGGCGACTGCGGCTCGTTGAGCAGCGCCACCACGTGATGCTGCCGGGATGCGGGCATGGCAGAAAAGTACCCGAGGATGTCAGGTCGGACACTCGTGCCGGGCGTCCGTCGCGCGGCACGGTGGAGCCATGAGCGAGGACACGCGAAGAGACGCGCCGAGCGCCCTGAAGGCGAACACCCCGGAGGCCGGCGCCCCGAAGACCGTCGTCCAGGTCGACGACGTCGAGCCGCACGAGGTGGCCCCCGGCATCTGGCGCCGGAGGCTGCCGGGGACGGCGTACGCCCGGGGCTGGCTGATCGACTTCTCGCCGGGAACGGAGTGGCCCGAGGTCGACGAACACCCCACCGAGGAGCGGTACTTCGTCCTGAGCGGCGAGGTCATCGACGGCGGGGAGCGCCATGGGCCGGGGGCGTACGTGGTGTTCGCGCCGGGCAGCGAACATCGCCCGCGTACGGAGACGGGCGCGCGGATGCTCGGCATCTCGCTGATGACCGCCTGAGCGTCTGAGCGTCTGAGCGTCTGACCGCCTGACCGCCTGAGCGCCTGAGCGCCTGAGCGCCTGAGCGTCTGAGCGCCTGAGCGCCTGGGAGTCTGGGCGTCTCGGTGTCTCGGCGTCTGGGCCTGGGCGGTCCAGGTGGCCGACGGGGCCGGCTGTCCGTCCCGTCCGCCCGGAACAGGGGACCGGGTGGACGGGGCGGGGCCAGGGGATGCGGGGGTGGCCCAGGCCGTGCCCAATCCCCTTGCCGGGCGGCTACGAATTACTGGTGAGAGACCGCTCAGCCTCCTCGCACAGCAGGTGGGACCCATGACCGCACGTGCCCTGCTCACCCCCGATCTTCCGCCCCGCTACGTGACGCCGGACCTTCCCGGAGCCCGCGTTCCGACGGGCCCGATGCCGGCCGCCGGTGCGGCGGCGGGATCCGGGCCGGACCGGGACCGTGGGCCGGAAGCTCCGACCGTGGGCACGCGTGAGGCTGCTGGCGTCCGATGACGTGAATGACAGCGTTCACCCCGTACGCCCCGTCACATGGGGCGGCCCGGCGGGTGGTGTGCGCACACCACCCGCC
>NZ_JBHXPF010000087.1:0-23281 GCF_042718715.1 Streptomyces sp. NPDC058576
GGCCTCGGGCCCCGGGGGGGCCCGCCCCGCGGGCCTGGGTTTGGGGGGGGGGGGCCGGCCCCCCCGGGCGGGGGGGGGGCGCCCCGGCCCGGTGGGGAGAAGGGGCGGCGTCCGGCGTCAGCCGATCAGGTCGCCCCGGGGAAGAGGGACAGCGCGGGCCGGCGTCAGCCGATCACGTTGTCCACGCCCTTCTTCGCCGTCCCCCACGCCTTGTCCGACGCCACGCCCTTGCGCTCGACCTCGCCCAGCGCGTTCGTGATCTGCTGCATCACGTTCTGGTCGTGCACGCCCAGCACCTGGACCGGAGCCTCCTTGGCCGCGTCACCGAAGATCTGGCCGATCGGCGCGCCCGAGAAGTACTCGTCCTCGGCGCCCGAGATCGTCTCGATGGCGCCCGTCGAGGACGGGAAGTTGCCCTGCTTCTGGAAGACCTTAGCCTGCTGCTCGGGGGCGGTCAGCCACTCGATCAGCTTGTACGCCTCCTCCTTGTGCTTGGCCGCACGCGGGATGGAGAGGTACGAGCCGCCCCAGTTGCCCGCGCCGCCGGGCAGCTTGGCGATGTCCCACTTGCCCTTGCCCGCGTCGCCGGCCTGGCCCTTGACGTAGCCGAGCATCCAGGCCGGGCAGGGGATCGTCGCGAACGAACCGGCGGCGAACGCCTGGTTCCACTGCGGGGACCACTGGTCGAGCTTGGCGCTCAGGCCCGCCTCGGCCGCCTCGACGGAGGTGTCCCAGGCCTCCTTGACCGCCGGGTTCTTGTCGTAGATCAGCTCGCCGGAGGCGTCGTAGTAGCGCTCCTCCTCCTGGCCGATCATGATCCCGTAGAGCGAGCCGACGCTGTCCAGCCAGGCGCTCTTGGCGGGGGCCTTCTTCTTGTACTCCTTGCCCAGCTCCAGGTAGCCGTCCCACGTCGCCCACCTCGAAGCCAGCTCCTCGCGGTCCGTGGGCAGTCCGGCCTGCTTGAAGAGGTCGGTGCGGTAGCACATCGCCTCGGGGCCGACGTCCGTGCCGAGGCCGAGGATCTTGCCGTCCTCGGTGGTCGCCGCCGACCACTTGGCCTCGGCGAACTCGCCCTTGAGCTTGTCGGCCCCGAACTCCTTCAGGTCCTGGAACTTGTCGGACTGCTGCTGGGTGACCGACGCGATGCGGCCCACCTCCACGCCCTGCACGTCCGCCAGACCGCCGCCGCCCGCGAGGCGGGTCTGGAGCGACTTCCAGTAGTCCGCCTCGTCCTGGGTGTCGCTCTGCTTGATCGTGATGTTCGGGTTGAGCTTCTGGTACTCCTCGTACAGGCCGGCCTCCTTGAAGCCGAAGGACCCGAAGAGGTCGACGTTGAGCGTGACCTTTCCGCCCGCGCTGTCGGAGGAGTCCGACGAGTCGCTGGATCCACAGGCGGCGAGGAGGGCCCCGGCGAGGACGACCGCGCCGAGGCGGGCGGTGGCTCTCTTGGCGGCTCGGGCGATGGGCATGGGAAGCCTCCCTTGGCTTCGGGATGAACCGAGCGCCTTGAGAGCGCTCTCAAAACCTGCGTCTGGAGCGTCCCCCACCACCCCCTCCCCGTCAAGACTCGAACGCATAACAGCTTGGGGTTACACCGGACGTCCGCCCAACTGCCGCCTGTGTGCGTTCTCTTGACACTTACGTTTCAGGAGTTTTACGTTCCTTGGCACTTGAGAGCGCTCTCGAACGCGCTCTTCGCCCCCCATGATCGAGGTGCTGCTCGTGCGAACCTCCCTCTCCGGACTCGTTTCCCGGGTCACTCCCAGACCCGCGGCGGCGGCGCTCCTCGCCGTCGCCGTGGCCGCCGTGGGCCTGGGACCCGCCGCTTCCCCGGCTGCCGCCGCCACCATCCCCGCCGGCGCCGGCAGCTACACCGACTCCCGCCCCGCCGGCACCCAGGGCCCGACCACCAACACCGGCGCGCCCGTCACCCCGAAGCTCACCACCGCCGCGCGGGACAAGCCGGTCCCGACCAACGACTGGTGGTCCTCGCTCGCCTTCCAGCGCTACGGCGACAACCCGCACAGCACCCCCATGTACGGCCACCCGCTCACCTACCAGGCCAAGGCCTCCGGCCTGGAGGTCGGCTATCCGACCACGCCCGCGATCGTCGGCGACGGCCGCCAGTACGAGTACGCCCACAAGGCGGACCTCACCGTCGGCCTCTCCGGCCTGAACTCGCCCGACACCAAGGCCGACGCCTGGTCCGACTGGACGGTCACGCCCTACTGGGCCGACGGCTCCCGCACCTTCCGGGCCACCATCGGCCACGGCATGCCCTTCGTGTACGCCAAGGGTTCCGGCGGCGACGCCCGCATCACCACGGCCTCCGCGCCCACCGTCTTCTCCGACCAGGGCAACGTCCTCGGCATCACCGTCGCCGGGCACCACTACGCCCTCTTCGCCCCGACCGGCAGCGACTGGAACGTCTCCGGTTCCACGATCACCGCCGGCCTCGGCTCCAAGGACTACTTCTCGCTCGCCGTGCTGCCCTCCACGGACGCGCTCGCCACCTACCGCACGTACGCCTTCAGCTTCGTCACCGGCTCCCAGGTGGCCTGGCAGACCACCGGCGGCAACGTCCGGGCGACCTACAGCCTGACCACCGAGGCCAAGGAAGGCACGCAGCGCGGCACGCTCCAGGCCCTCTACCGGCACCAGTGGCTGCACACCTCGGACGCGCTGACCCCGTACACGTACGTCTCGCCGCGCGGCACGATGAAGGTGCGCGAGTCCGCCACCTTCACCACCAGCCAGAAGAACAACGGCGTCGTGCCCGCGCTGCCCGCCTCCAGCGGCGTCGACAAAGCCCGGCTGACCGGCTACCTCAACGAGGTCGCGAACGCCTCCGACCCGTTCTCCGGGGCCACCGACACCTACTGGACCGGCAAGGCGCTCGGCCGCCTCGCCCAGCTGGTCCCCGTCGCCGACCAGATCGGGCAGACCGCCACCCGCGACAAGCTCCTCGGCCTGATGAAGGGCCGGCTCCAGGACTGGTTCACGGCGGGCGGGGCCAGTGAGTTCAGCTACGACAAGGACTGGAAGACCCTCACCGGCTACCCGGCCTCGTACGGCAGCGACACCGAGCTCAACGACCACCACTTCCACTACAGCTACTACGTCTACGCGGCGGCGATCATCGCCCAGTACGACCAGGCCTGGGTCGCCGACTCGGCCTGGGGCACGATGATCAAGCACCTGATCCGGGACACCGCCAACGCCAGCCGCACCGACTCCGCCTACCCCTTCCTGCGCGGCTTCGACGTGTACGCGGGCCACAGCTGGGCCTCCGGCCACCAGGGCTTCGCGGCGGGCAACAACCAGGAGTCCTCCTCGGAGTCCATCAACCTGAGCGCCGCCCTGGTGCTCCTCGGCTCGGCCACCGGGGACAACTCCCTGCGTGACCTCGGCAGTTACCTGCTGACGACCGAGTCCGAGGCCATCACCCAGTACTGGTTCGACGCGAACGAGCAGGTCTTCCCCGGCTCCTTCGGCCACGACACGGTCGGCATGGTGTGGGGCAGCGGCGGCGCGTACGCCACCTGGTGGACCGCGAACCCGGAGGAGATCCACGGCATCAACGTCCTCCCGGTGACCGGTGGTTCGCTGCACCTGGCCCGCGAGAAGGCCGCCATCAAGCGGAACATCGCCGAGATGGAGCGCGAGAACGGCGGGCCCGCCCAGGAGTGGCGCGACCTGCTCTGGGAGTTCGAGTCACTGTCCGACCCGGCTTCCGCGAAGGCCAAGTGGGACGGGGTCAACGGGAACTACACCCCCGAGCAGGGGGAGTCCAAGGCGCACACCTACCACTGGATCAACACCCTCGCGGCGGTGGGCGCGCCGGACATGACGGTCAGCGGCGACATCCCGACCTCCGCCGTCTTCTCCAAGAACGGCACCCGCACCTACACCGCCCACAACCACGGCTCCACCGCCCGCACCGTCACCTTCTCCGACGGCAAGACCCTGTCCGTACCGGCCCGCTCCACGGCCACCAGCACGGGTCCCGGCGGCAGCGACCCGGACCCCGACCCGGACCCGGGCAACCCCTCTACCGGCAACACCTTCCGGCTCAAGGCCGGCGGCGCCCTCACCACCGCCACCACCGACCCGGCGGGCGCCGACACCATCGCCTCGGCCGACGGCGTCAACCGGGACGGCACCCCGTACCGCCCGACCGTCTACGAGGTGAAGAAGGTCAACGGCAAGGTCACCGCCGGGGCCGCCACCGCGTTCCGCCTCCGGGTGGACGCGGGCACGAAGGTCGGGCTCGCCCCGCAGGTCCGGGTCAGCTACGACCTGACCGGCGACGGCAGCTTCGACCGCACCGAGACGTTCCGCTACTTCGCCACCGACCCGGTCAACGGGTGGGAGGAGTACACGCAGGCGGTCGGCGCGCAGGCGACCACCGGCAGCCTGGGCGAGCTGAAGAACGGCACGGTCCGGCTGGAGATCTGGAACGCGCTCGGCAACGGCACGTCCCAGGTGCAGACCGGCACGGACGCGGCCGTGCTGAGGATTCCGTACCAGTGACCGCTGCCGGTCGATGACCGGTGGACGGCGACCTGTACCGGCCGGCGATCGGTACAGGTGACACAGACGCGGCGGGTCTCCGGCTCCTCAGGCGGAGGCCCGCCGTACCAGCGTGGTCGGGGTGATCACCGACTCCGGCACCTCGCCGCTGCCCGTACGCTCCCGCTCCAGGGCGCGCAGCAGCAACCGGGCCATCAGCCGCCCCTGCCCCTCGATCTCCTGGCTGACGGTCGTCAGCGGCGGATCGGTCTCCGAGGCCACCGAGTCCATGTCGTCGAACCCCACCAGCGCCACCTGCTCCGGCACGGAGATCCCCCGCTCGCGCAGGACCCGCAGCGCGCCCGAGGCCATCAGGTCGTTGGCGACGAACACCGCGTCCAGGTCGGGCCGCCGCTCCAGCAGCTCCGCCATCGCGCGGGCCCCGCTCTCCACGGTGAACGCCCCGTCGGCGACGAGCGTCGGGTCCAGGTCCAGCAGGACGTCCCGGTAACCGTCCAGCCGGTCCATCGCCGAGGTCTGGTCGGCGGGGCCGCCGATGTGCGCGATGCGCTCCCGCCCGAGGTTCTTCAGATATTGCACGGCCAGCCGGGCCCCGCCCCGGTTGTCCGCGTCGACGTACGGAACGGCCTGGTCGCCCGGGTCGGCGGTCCAGCTGGGCCGCCCGCCGTACACCGCCGGGATGCCCGCCCGCCGGGTGATCGCGGGCACCGGGTCATCGGTGTGCAGCGAGAACGCGAGCGCCCCGTCGACGTGCCCGCCGGAGAGATACCGGGCGATCCGGTCGAAGTCCCCGGGGCCCTCCACCAGCAGCAGGACGAGCTGGGTGTCGTGGGCGGTCAGCTCCTTGCTGATGCCCCGGATCTGCTGGGAGAAGAAGGGGTCCGAGAAGAACCGCGTCTCCGGCTCGGCTATGACGACGGCCACCGCGCCGGTGCGCCGCGTGACGAGGGTCCGCGCCGCGTGGTTCGGGATGTAGCCCAGCTCGTCGACGGCCTTGAGCACCTTGTCCACGAGCGGCTTGCGGACTCCGTCGCCCCCGTTGACGACCCGCGAGGCGGTGGCCCGCGACACCCCCGCGCGTGCCGCGACGGCTTCCAGGGTGGGCCGGGACCCGGGGGACTGCTCGGTCAAGGCGGTCGCTCCTCGTCGACGGGGCGGCGAAACGCGGGCCGCCGGCTCGCCTACAGCCTAGCGCCGGGCGCCGACCGTTCTGAGAGCGCTTCCAAGCAGTGGTCCGGTGGCCTCGCGGGTGGCCGGGCCACGGCGGGGTGAGCCGCGGCCGTGCCGGCGAGGTTTGCCGGAACCGCGCCTCTTCCGGGCCAACTGCGCGTTGGACACGCTGGGTATGCATGGCCATCACTCAGAGTGGAAGGTGCGGCATGGAAGCGATGGAGCGGCGCAGGGCGGCGGCGGACCGCGTACGGACGGCGGAGGACGCCGTGGAGCAGCTGCGGGAAGGGCTCGCGGAGTGCGGAGTGAAGCTGCCGTCCCTGCGCGTCGATCCGGTTTCGTGCGCGGGCGACGAGCCGGCGCCCCTGGTCGACCTGGGCCGCTGCAACATCGACACCGCGTTGCGGCTGTGCGAGGTGCTGGCGGAGAAGGAGAGCGGTCATGACGGGTGAGGGACGTGAGCCGGGTACGCCCGAGGAGGGCGCGTTCGCCGTGGACGCGCGGGACGGGCGGGTCGGCCGGGTGACGGGCCGGTCGGGGCCGGACGTGCGGCTGCGTCCGCCCGGCGGCGGGCCGGAGTGGGACTGCCCGCGGGACGCGGTGCGGCCGGCGTCGCCGGGCGTGGTGCTGCGGGCCCGGGTGACGGAGATCAACAGGGAGGGTCAGCTGCCGCGTTGAGGCCGGGCGGGGGGTGGTCGCTACGCTGCCCCGATGACCGATGACGAGGGAGTGCGGGCCGGGGCTCGGGCGGGAGAACGGGCGGCGCGCCGTCTGGCGGAGCTGGGCGTGTGCGAGCTGGGGCCCGGCCTGGGCGATGCGGAGTTCGAGCGGATCGAGGCGGAGTACGGCATCGTCTTCGCCGACGACCACCGGGGCTTCCTGGCGGCCGGGCTGCCGGTGGACCGGGCCGCGCCGCCGGAGGAGGGCGAGTCCCCGCGAAACCCGTGGACCGACTGGCGGGACGGCGACCCGGCCCTGATCCGGGAGCGGTTGGAGTGGCCGGTCCAGGGGCTGCTGTTCTCGGTGGAGAACGGCTGGTGGCTGTCCGGCGGCCGCTGGGGGCCGCGCCCGGCGGACCCGGCGGAGGCCGTCGCGGCGGCGCGGGCCGCACTCGCTTCCGTGCCGAAGCTGGTCCCGCTCCACTCGCACCGGTACCTGGCGCCGCGGATGGCGGGGGCGGCGTACGGGCGCCCCGTGCTTTCCGTCGTCGGCGCCGACACCATCCACTACGGGCGTGACCTGCGGGACTGGGTGGAGCGGGAGTTCGCGGACCGGGACGCGGGGGAGGGGTGGCCGGAGCCGGCGGCCGGTGACCGGGTGCCCTTCTGGTCGGACCTGGTGGTCTGAGGGCTTCCCGGCCGCGCTCACACGTGAGGCGGCGGGGCCGGCCCCTCCTCGGGGTCGGGCCCGCCGCCGTTCTGGGGCGTACGCCGGCTCACATGACGCGGTAGGCCAGGTAGTACGCGGAGAGCTGCTGGTGGTAGACCGGGTCCTCGGTCTGCAGGTGGCGGTCGAACTCCGGGGAGTCCTTGACCTGTTCCTTGGTGAGGTCGACGTGGACCTTCCGGTCCTCGGCGTCGATGCGCTTCACCGTGCCCGCGGGCAGCAGCACGTGCTTGCCGAAGATCCAGACTCCGGTGTCGACCAGCAGATAGGCCGAGCCCACCTCTTCGGAGTGCTTGTCGACCTTTCCGATGCTGCCGTCGGTCGCCTCGACCGAATAGCCGGTCAGATCGGCGCCTGCGGTATGACCGCTCGACGGCTGGTAGCCCCACAGGGAGTCGCTCATTGTGGCTCCTTTCGCGAAGGTCGATTCAGCTCGTTTCTGCGGCGGATCATCTTTTCGTCATCGATATTCCGCTGACCCTCGTCTGCCCGGGGAACCTGGGGCTACACCTGGTCCGTCGACCGGTACGGGAAGCGGGATCGGGGCAGACGAGAATCCCCGGGAAACCTCGGGAAGCGCGGAAGGGGAGCCGAACCGGAAACCCCGTTCCCGTTTACGCTTTCCCTGTACGGGGAGGGCATCCGTGCATTCTCTTCCGATCGGACAAGGGGATCATTCATGGTTGACGTCAGGCGCTCGTTCACCGTCGCGAGGCCGCTCGACCGGGTCGTGGCGTATCTCGCGGACTTCTCCCGGGCGACGGAGTGGGACCCCGGCACGCAGGAGTGCGAACGGACCGACCAGCCCGGCGACGCCCCGGTCACCGCGGGGGCGACCTGGCACAACGTCTCCGAGTTCCGGGGCCGGCGCACGGAGCTCACCTACCGGCTGGAGGTGAAGGAGCGCGACCGGCTGGTCTTCGTCGGGACGAACAAGACGGCCGAGTCCACGGACGACCTCACGTTCCAGGCCGACGGCGAGGGCGGGACCCGGATCACGTACCACGCCCACATCCGCTTCAAGGGCGTCGCCCGGCTCGCCGATCCCTTCCTGCGGCGCGAGTTCGAGCGGCTGGGCGACGAGATCACCCACACCATGCCCCGGGCGATCCTCGGCCGGGACGGCGTGGGCGGGGACGAGGGCGACGGGAGGGCCTGAGAAGGTCCGGATCGCGGCGTACCGGGCGGGAGGCGTGCGTCGCCTGCGCGCGGCCACTCGTTCGTGGGACGCTGGGAGAAAGCGGCGGACAGCCGTGAAACCCCCGATCTAGCCTTCTCGGCAAGGCCACGGAAGAAGGGACCCGCGATGACCGCAGCATTCGTCGAGAACGGCCAGGCATCGGACGGGCGCGCGTGGGACTACCTGCTGCAGACATGGCGTGAACTGGACGTGCCCGAGGGATGGCGCGCCGAGATCGACGAGGGGCGGATCGTCTTGGTACCACCGCCGCACGCGCACCACAACGGCATCGCCGAGGTGGTGCAGCGCCGCCTCTACAGGGGTTTGCCCGACGGACTGGGTATTTACCAGACGCTGGGCGTCCACGTGGCCCCGCTCGGCAAGCTGTACGTCCCCGATCTGGTGGTCATGCCGACCGAGCTCATCGCGGCGGCCGATCCGGAGACCAGCGATCCGATGGACGCCTCGGAGGCGTTGCTCGTCGTCGAGATCACGTCGCGGGGGAACGCGCGGGAGGACCGCACCAAGAAGTACCGCGCGTATGCCCGCGCGGGAGTCCCGATGTATCTGCTGATCGACCGGTTCGACACCCGGGGGCCGATGGCCACGCTGTTCACGGAACCGAACGAGGACGGCACGTACAAGCACACGGACGCGGTGCCGTTCGGCAAGCCGCTGGCCGTGCCGTCCCCGTTCGACGTACAGCTGATGACGGGGGAGTTCCCGGGACCCGCCGTCTAGAGCGTCTCCGCCTACGGGCGGGTGACCACCTTGATGTTGAAGGTGTGGGACCCCACCCCGCCCGCGATCCCCATGAAGAGGAACGCGAAGTGTTCCTGGCCGCGCGCGGTGGTGATGCCGCCGATGTCGAGCTGGGAGGACGCGGGCCAGCCCAGGTCGGTGAGCAGCCGACCGGTGGTGCGCTTGGCCTCGGCGTCGTCGCCGGAGAGGAACACCGTGCCGGGCTCGGTGAGTTCGGCCGGCGCGGTCATCGTGGTGGAGTCCATCGTGCAGAGCGTCTTGACGACGGGCGTCAGGGGGAAGGCCTCCTGGATCAGTTCGCCCAGGCTGCTGTTGGGGTGGGTGAGGGCGCTGAAGTCGTCGGAGAGGCCGACCCCGACGTCGATCAGCAGGGTGCCGGCCAGGGCGGGCGCCCCGATGGAGCGGAGCAGGTCCACGGAGACGCCGCCGGGGGTGGCGTTGACCAGGACCTCCGCGTGTGCGGCCGTCTCGTCGAGGCCCGCGACGGGCAGGCCGAGGCCGGTCCGTTCCTTCGGGTCACGCGATCCGAGAAGGACGTCGTGTCCTGCGGCGCGCCAGCCATGGGCCAGGGCGCGGGCGACATTTCCGGTGCCGAGCAGTCCTATACGCATGCCGACGACGCTAGGCGGCGGAGCCGCCGTGACGGATCGGCCGGTGGTCCCGTGCGAGGCCGTACCTAGGGCGTAGTCCGCGCGACGGGGGCCGGTGTGCGCGGCGTCAGCTGCGGTCGATCGCGCGAGCGAGTTCGACCAGCCACCCGACGGTGCTGAGCGGTGCCGGAGGTTCGACCTCCAGGCCGAGTTCGGCCAGCCCGACGGCGTAGTCCGGCTCCTCGACGGGCAACGCGAGCAGATCATGAAGCTCTCCGGCGAGCTGGGCCACCAGCCCCGGATCCGTGCTGTCCAGATAGTCCTGGAGCGCGGTCGCGTGGTCCTCGAACTCGTCCGGCATGTCCTGCGCGTACCAGCCACCGAGCAACTGCGCGAGCTCCGGAAAGCGGGCCCGCCACTCCCAGTGGGTCTGCGGAGGCGCGGGCGGCGGTGCCTGGCCGGTCTCGATGCTCTCCTTGAGGCGGTCCGCGAGCATCAGGAGCCAGTCCTGGATCCGCTCGTCCGGCAGTCCCACGTCCGGCACCGGATAGAACTCGCCGAGGCGGAGCCGCAGTCGGCCCGGGGGATTCCGCGCGTACTCGCGGAGCTGGAACTCGGCGGTGGCGATGGACCACGGTCGCCGCACGGGTCGTCCTCAGGCGCGAGCCCACGCGTCCGCACGGATTCGTCGTCCACTCCACCGCACCGATCTATCTCTAGAGGCATCCGTGTCCCTCAAGCCACTCGATTCGATGGTGAGGCGTTGCCGGGTGGACTGGGCCAGCCAATGGTGGATGGTCTGCTCGTTGGCGGTGACCACCTGCTGTGTGGCCCACTGGGCTGCTTCGCGGTCGGTGTACGTCGCGCCGCGGGTTCGCACGGTGTGCGTCACTTCCCCTTCGGCCACACGGGCGGATGGGCAGAGGCGAGGTGGTCGATGATCGACCGTGCGAGGAGAGGGAAGAACTCCGTGAAGTCGGCGTCGCCCGATCCTCCGCTGAACACCTGGGAGAAAAACCGGTCCATCGCGTCCTCGTCATTCTGGAACAGTGCCAACGCCTCGTAGCTCTCAGCGGCCAGTCCAGGAAGTTTCCACATGCACAGAGGGTGCGTCTCTTCGATAATAAGGGCGATGCTCTCCTCGATGCTCGCGGACTGCATGTCGTCGGAGATCGCCACTCCGTCCTGCCCGAAGTAAATAGGCAGGAACTGGCTGAATCGCGGAAATCTGAGCGAGATCTCCCGAGCTGTCCAAGCCCGGCGCTGGTACTTTTCCTCGATCGGAAGAGAGCGCCAGTCCAGAATGTACGAGGAGATCTTGCGATAGATCTCGGGTGTTCGGTCGGACGGAGCGGCGGCGGGGATCTCCCTGAGCGCCGGAGACCCGGGGTCCGCGGCGAAGGTCTCCGCAGCGGTGAGCAGTTGGGAGGCGATCTCGTAGAAAGTCCTTCCGCCGCCGTGCTGCGCGTACGAGAGGGCACGGAGGGTCGGCCCGAGGCGTCTTTGCCACTCGTCGGCGTCTGTCGGGATGCCGGTGGAGGAGAAGGGCGCCAGGAGGATACGCGCGCCTTCCAGGCCGAAGTGGTCCATCATCTCCTGCCGCCGTACGCCGCCCCTGTCGTCGCTTCTGGTCATTCCTCTTCCTTCTTCTTCACAGGGCCGAATGCCGAAAATCGCCTCGACATTAGCGTTCGATCCGCTCCTTGATGGTTTTCTGGTTCGCGTCGATGGTGTACTGCGTCATCCGCTGCGCCGAGTCGATGTCCTTGAAGGCGGATGCTCTGGCAACCTTGGGCTGTCCGTGCCATTCCGTCGACGCCAGGTCCATCTCGTAGATGCCGAGGTCCGCGTTGCCCGGTCGCGACCAGCGGTGGCGCGGCTTGAACTCGTCGAGGGCCCGGGCGCCGAACGCCCGGGCGCGTGCTTCCTCCGCTGCGAACCTCGGAGCGCTCATCAAGGCCTCCGTCAGCTCGGCTTCGAGACCTCTCACGGTCTTGGCGGCCTCGTGGAACGCGGCATGGCAGGTCTCCACGGCGGCATCCGCGCCCGCCTTGTCCATGTGACTGGCGAAGGTGGCGATGATCTCGCCGGAGGCCATGGTGGCCCCGAGTCAGGTCAGTTCGCCGAAGTCGATGTCCACCGTCAGGTCCTTGACGGTCGCCTTGGCGGCCTCCGCCGCGAGCCGTGAGGTGGTGTCGCGGCATTTGTCCGCCGCGTCTGCAGCGTCGTGGAGGGCCCGATGCAGCGTTTCGCCGGTTCGGGCTCCCGAGGCGTAGTAGTTTCCCGCACCTGCGACGACGGCTCCGGCCGCCGCGTGTGTGGCGGCCGGAGCCGTGGTGGGAAGGCCCGCGCGCAGGTGCTCGCCGGTCGGTTCCCGGTGGTCGGTGTCCGGTGGTCAGACTCCGGCCGGAGCCTTGGACGGAGAGGAGCCGGGGCCGTCCGTGGAGTCCGGTGCGCCGGGGGGCGTCGTGGGACGGGTCTGCGTGCCGCCGGTGGCGGCGACCGTGGACGGGGCCGGTTCCTGGGAGACGTTGAACTCGGCCAGCAGGTCCTTGCCGAAGCCGAAGAAGTACGTCGCGACGAACCCGGCGACATAGCCGACGAGCAGGCCGCCCGCGTAGATCGCGATCGTCGAGCCCAGGCCGTGGTTGCCGTCCAGGAGCGGGAACAGGGCCCAGCCGGACGGGCCGATGGCCGTCGAGCCGACCGTGTCGCCGAGCTGGTTGAACAGGCCGACGAAGCCGGCGCCGAACGCGCCGCCGACGCACGCCGTGACGAAGGGGCGGCCGAGGGGGAGCGAGACGCCGTAGATCAGGGGTTCGCCCACGCCCAGCAGGCCCGCCGGGAGCGCGGACTTGATGGTGCGGCGGATCGACTCGTTGCGGGGGAGGCGGAAGTAGACGGCCATCGCCGCGCCTACCTGGCCCGCCCCGGCCATCGCCAGGATCGGGAGCAGGACCGTGTAGCCCTGCTGCTCGATGAGCGTCGTGTGGATCGGGATCAGCGCCTGGTGCAGGCCCAGCATGACGAGGGGGAGGAACAGGCCGCCCAGCACGAAGCCCGCGCCCGCGCCGCCGTTGGAGAGCAGCCAGTCGGCGAACGTACCGATCGCGGAGGACACCTCGCCCGCCACGTACATCAGGCCGAAGATCGTCACCAGGCCGGAGATCAGCACCGTCAGGGTCGGGGTGACCAGGACGTCCAGAGCCTCCGGCACCCAGCGCCGGCACCACTTCTCCACGTACACCGCCAGCACCGCCGCGCCCAGCGCGCCGAGTACACCGCCCTGGCCGGGCGAGAGCGTCTGGCCGAAGGCGTCGATGTTCGCGACGCCCGGGAAGACGATGATCGCCGCCACCGCACCGCCCAGGATCGGCGTACCGCCGAACTCCTTCGCCGTGTTGTAGCCCACGAACACCGCGATCAGCGCCATGAAGCCCGACGCCATCGCCGCCAGCGCGGGCGTCACGGCGGGCAGCCACTCCAGGTTCACCAGCAGGCCGTTGAGGCCCGCGATGATCCCGCAGCCGATGAGCGCCGGGATCAGCGGCACGAAGATGTTGGCGATCTTGCGCAGGAAGAGCTTGAACGGGGTGGCGTTCTTCGCCTTCCGCTCCGCCCTGATCGCCGCGCCCTGGGCCGCCAGCTCCTCGGCCGAGACGGCGGGGGCGTCATCCGGCGCCGGTGCCGGGGCGGCCTCGCGGCCCTCCTCGACCAGCTGCTCGAACTCCGGGGTGACCCGGGCGACCGTGCCCGGACCCAGCACGATCTGGTACGTGTCGTCCTCGACGACGCCCATCACGGCGGGCAGGGCCTTCAGCGCCTCGTCGTCGACGAGGGACCGGTCGTGCAGCCCGAGGCGGAGCCGGGTCATGCAGTGGGCGATGGAGGCGACGTTCGCGGCACCGCCGACGAGCGGCAGGATCGCGGCGGCGGTGGCGCGGTTCTTGTCTTCTGTGGCCATGGTGCTCGGTGCCTTGCTGTGCGGGGGGTGGGGTTGGGGTACCCGGGTGGGTCAGGTGGTGCGTACGGCCGCGAGGGCGGCGCGCAGGTGGCCGTCGGACTCGGTCAGGAGCCGGGCGGCGGTGGGGCCGTCGACCTGGCCGAGGATGACCAGGATCGCGTTCTTGACCTCGCCGTCGGTGGCGGCGAGGGCGGCCTCGATCGCGGTGTCGGGCGCGCCGGTGGCCAGGGAGACGATGTGCCGGGAACGGGCGCGCAGCTTCTCGTTGGAAGCGCGCACGTCGACCATGAGATTCCCGTACGTCTTGCCGAGCCGGATCATCGTGATCGTCGAGATCATGTTGAGGACCAGCTTCTGGGCCGTCCCCGCCTTCAGCCGGGTCGAGCCGGTGAGCAGCTCGGGGCCGACGACGACCTCCAGGCCGTGTTCGGCGGCGGCGCCGAGCGCGGAGCCGGCGTTGCAGGAGAGCCCGATGGTCAGGGCGCCTTGGGCGCGGGCGTGCTCGACCGCGCCGATCGCGTACGGCGTGCGGCCGGAGGCGGAGATGCCGACCACCGTGTCGTCGGCGCTCAGCTTCAGCGCGTCCAGGTCCGCGGCGGCCAGCTCCTTGCTGTCCTCCGCGCCCTCGACGGCCGTGACCATGGCGGACGGGCCGCCCGCGATCAGGCCGATGACCTCGGACGGGTCGGTGTTGAAGGTGGGCGGGCACTCGCTGGCGTCCAGCACCCCGAGGCGGCCCGCCGTGCCCGCGCCCGCGTAGATCAGCCGGCCGCCGCGGGCCATGCGCTCGGCGGTGGCGTCGATGGCGGCGGCGATCTGCGGCAGCCGCTCGGCGACGGCGGCCGGGACGGTGGCGTCCTCGCCGTTCATGATCCGGGCGATCTCCTGCGTGGACAGCCGGTCGATCTCGGCCAGCTCGGGGCGGAACGCCTCGGTGGTGAGGGTGGCCAGCTGGGCGCGGAGCTCGCCGTAGGTACCGGCGGCGCCGGAGGTGTCGGCGGCGCCGGGGGTGTCGGGGTTGGCGTCGGTGGTGGAGGTCATGGGGTGCGGCTCAGCTTTCTCGGGGTGCTCGGTCTGTCACGCGTACGGGCGGGGTCGGGCGGTCAGCGGGTGCGCGGGGTGTGGCGGTGGGCGAGGGCCTCGTAGGAGGCGGCCAGTGCGGGCGCGGCCGTCTCGTAGGTCCGTTGCGCGACGCCTATGAACAGGCAGTCCACGACGAGCAGCTGGCTGGTGCGGCTCGACATGGCGGCGGGGCGCAGCTCGCTCTCGCGCGCGGTGGACGTGGTCAGCACATGGTCCGCGTACTGCGATACGGGCCCGTCGGGCCGCCCGGTGATCGCGATCGTCGTCGCCCCGCGGTCGAAGGCGACCCGCAGCGGCTCGATGACGTCACCGGTGGAGCCGGAGTGCGTGATCGCGATGGCCACGTCGCCGCTGCGCAACTGCACGGCGTTGGTCACGGCGAGGTGCGGGTCCATGTGGGCGTGGGCGATGAGGCCGATCCGCAGCAGCTTCTGCGCCAGGTCCTGGCCGACCAGGGAGGAGGCTCCGACGCCGTAGACGTCGATGCGGCGGGCGGTCGAGGCGGCGGCGACGGCGGCCCCCAGCTGTACGGTGTCCAGCCCGGCGGCGGTGTCGGCGAGGGTCTGCTGCTCGTCGTGGGCGAGCTTCGCGACCACGTCGGCGATCGGGTCGTCCACCGCGATGTCGGCGGTGACGGCGGGGGCCCGGCCGGACTCCTGGTGCGCGGCGAGGCCGGCCAGCGCGAGGCGCAGGTCGCGGTAGCCGGGGTAGCCGAGGAGCCGTGCGGTGCGGACGACGGTGGCTTCACTGGTGCCGGTGCGCTCGGCGAGACCGGTGACGGTGAGGGCGGCGCAGCCGGCCGGGTCGCCCGCCACGGCTTCGGCGACCAGCTGCATGGAGCGGGTCATGGACGGCGCGAGGGTCCGGACCTTGGCGGCGAGGGCCGCGGGGGCCGGCGGGGAGCCGCCGCTGAAAATTTCCTTCACGTCACTGGTCACATCTGAAAGATATTTTCAACCCTGAGGTCCGTCAACCCCTCTTTGGTCCCTACCTCTGGCGGGACCTCCGAAGGGGCCTCTCCCGCGCGGGCGCACAATGGGGGCATGGAGTTGAACCCCCTGGAGCAGGCCCTGCACACCGCCCGCGCGCTCGTCATGGCCGACCTGGCGGCGGCCGACGTCGCCGAGGCGGACATCGTCTCGCTGGTCGAGGACGCGGTGACGCACCGGCGCTGGTGGGTGGAGCAGTGGCCCGAGGGCGTGGAGTTCGTGGCCGGGCTGGTCGCCCAGGACGTCCAGGACGCGCTGCTGGAGCGGTACGGGCGGTGGCCGCTGTGCCCCGCGTGCTCGCCGGAGGACGAGCCGCACGCCCTGGACGTGGAGCCGGAGCTCGGGCCCGACCCGCACTGGGTCTGCACCAAGGCGGCCGTGGCGGTGGCCCCGGTGGGGGCGCTGGGCGAGGTGCTGCGGCGGTGACGCTCTACATCGACCCGCCCACCTGGCCCGGGCACGGCCGCCTCTGGTCGCACCTGGTCAGCGATGTCTCGTTCGAGGAGCTGCACGTCTTCGCCGCGGCGATC
The DNA here is from genome assembly GCF_042718715.1 of Streptomyces sp. NPDC058576. Taxonomy (NCBI): domain Bacteria; kingdom Bacillati; phylum Actinomycetota; class Actinomycetes; order Kitasatosporales; family Streptomycetaceae; genus Streptomyces; species Streptomyces sp. NPDC058576. Next base: position 16,188 of record NZ_JBHXPF010000087.1, read on the forward strand.
GGCTGCCCGCCCCGCGCCTTCGAGCGCGACCACTACGACGTGCCGGAAGCGCACTACGCGGACGCGGTGCGGGCCGGGGCGCGGGAAGTCGGCTCGAAGGAGCTGGTCCGGCGCCTCACGGACGCGGGACTGCGGAGGCCGAAGGGGCGGCCGGCGCCGGGGTAGCGCCCGGCCGTGTCCGGTCGGGCGGGCCGCGCCGGTGCCGCCCCCCGTGCGGACTAGGAGAGCGCGCCGTCGTAGTCCGGGAGCTTGAAGCCGCGTTCGGCGTGGCCGCCGACCAGGTCGGTGGTGTTGTTCCCGATGTTGGCGATGATCGTGTAGCCCTTCGCCTCGATCGCGGCCCGCTGCTCGGTCTTGTAGGCGCTGACCTCCTCGAAGAGGTCGGGCAGGCTGCGTACGTGCAGTCCGTCGACCGGGTAGCCGGCCTTCTTCAGGTTCCAGTCCGTGAGGGAGTGGATGATGCCCGGCCGGGCCGTGACGAAGAAGACGGCCACGCCGCGCGAGTCGGCGTAACGGGCCAGCTCGCGGACGTCCCCGACGGCGGGGGTGGGCAGCTCCCAGAACGGGTGGAAGTGCGTCTCCAGCGCGGTGTTGTCGATGTCGAGGACGATCGCCCGCTTCTCGCTGCCGCCGCTCTCCGTCCGGGCCTCGATCCAGGGGCGTGCCTCGGCGACGACCGCTGAGACGTCCCGGCGCCAGGTGGCGTAGTCGACATCCGCGGCGAGGGCGGAGGCGGAGGCCGCGGGGACGGCCGCCGGGGCGGTACGGGCCGGGGCCTTCGTCTCCGTCGCGTCGGCCGAGGTGACGGGGACCGCGACGAGGGCGAGCGTCGCGGCCAGGGTCGCGGCCGTGCGCTGGATGGTGGCGCCTGCATGCATGGGGACTCCTGGGTGGGGAACCTGCCAATGGCCCGTGCGCCGCGATCGGACGACGGGTTGTCATGCTCGCGCTCAATAATGAAGGGCGGGTGGCCGTCCCACTACTGGTGGGTAGCGTCTTTTTCGGCTGGTGTTCGGCTACCTGACGGGAATCGGCCGGGCGGCGGCCGAAACTGGCTCGGTGGGCCCGGAGCTACGGAGTCACGCGCCCGTCGACGGCAGGGAATCCGTCGGTGCCGTGCGCCGCCCCGTACCGGGTCCCGCGCTCTTCGCGATCAGCCGCGAGCGCGACCGGCCGCTCCCGCCGCCGCGCTGGAGGTGCAGCGCCACACCCACCGCCGCCAGGGCCAGCGCCGTCATCGCCGCGCCCGCCCAGGCCGTGGAGGCGAAGCCGAAGTCCAGGTCGATCACCGTGCCGCCGAGCCAGGGGCCGCTCGTGTTGCCCAGGTTGAACGCGGCCGTCGTGGTGGCCCCGGCCAGCGTCGGGGCGGCCCCGGCCACGTTGAACATCCGGGCGTTCAGCGCGGGGGCCGTGAAGAAGGCGGACAGGCCCAGCAGGAAGGCCAGTGCGATCACCGCGATCTGGCTGGAGGCGAACAGGGCCAGCGCCGCCAGGAACACCGTGGACGCCGTGATGCCGCTCAGCAGCACCCCGAAGAGGTGCGCGTCCGCGACCCGGCCGCCGATCATCGTGCCGATCAGCGCGCCCACTCCGAACAGGCCGAGGATCCACGGCACCCAGGACGAGTCGAGGCCCGCCACGTCCGTCAGCAGCGGCGCCAGGTAGCTGAACGCGCAGAACACCCCGCCCGCCGCGAGCGCGGTGATCACGATGGCCAGCCAGACCTGCCGGTCCCGGTAGATCGCCAGCTCCCGCCTCAGCTCGGGCTTCTTCTCCGGCAGCGGGATGTGCGGGATACGGGTGGCGACCCCGACCAGGGCCACCGCCGAGGCCGCGCCCACCGCCCAGAACGCCGAACGCCAGCCGAGGTGCTCGCCGAGGAAGGCCCCCAGCGGCACGCCCAGCACGTTGGCGACGGACAGACCGCCGATCATCACGGCCATCGCCCGCGCCCGCTGGTTCACCGGGACCATCGCGATGGCCACGGCCGCGCCGACCGCCCAGAAGCCCGCACAGGCGAGCGCGCTCACCACCCGGGAGACGAAGAGGATCTCGTACGTCGGAGCCAGCGCACCGGCGATCTGGCCGAGGCCGAACACCGAGATCAGCGCGATCAGCGTGGTGCGGCGCGGCAGCCGCAGCGTGGCGACGGCCAGCAGCGGGGCGCCGACCACCATGCCGATCGCGAACGCGGATATGAGGAGTCCGGCCTGCGGGATCGACACGTTCATGTCGTCGGCGATCGGCGGGAGCAGGCCCGACAGCATGAACTCGCTGGTGCCGAGTGCGAAGACCGAGAGGCCGAGAATGTATACGGCCAGCGGCATGGGTGCGCGGCGGGAGGGAGAGTCGGGCATGACTCGTCCCAACGCCGGGGAACGCTTCCGCATTCCCGGCGCCGGGGAACGCGGAGGCCGGAACAGTCCGCGGCGCGCCGCTGCCGCTCGGCGACGGCGGACGACACCGTGAACGAACGGGAACAACTGCCGGTCGGCGAGGACCGGTCGCGAGCACGTCCTCGCAGCCGGTCGGCCCGGCTCCCCGCGCGGTCAGCCGGTGCCGGTGCCGGTGCCGGTGCCGGTGCCTGACGAGGTCAGCAGCTCCAGCTCCGTCGCCAGGTTGTGCCGGGCCCGCGCCTCCCACTCCGCCGCACCGTGCGGGGTACGGAACAGCCGCGGCAGGCCGAGGAGTTGCCGCAGCACGGCCGCCCGGCCCTCCCGGAACGCCTCGTCCGGCACGAAGCCGTACTCCTCCCGGACCCGGGCCGCGTACGTCCCGTACTCCCGCGGGCCGCCCGCCAGGATCGCGAGGTCGGCGTCGCACAGCACCTCGCCGTTGCGGTCGCCGTCCACCGGGTCGTGCGTGACGGTGAGCCGGACCAGCCGGGCGACCTCCGCCACCACCGGCTCCGGCACCCCCGCCTCGGGCAGCGCGCGCTCGGCGAGGGCGGCGCTGCGCTCCTCGTTCTCGCTCCGGTCGGGCCGGTACACCGCGTCGTGGAACCAGGCGGCGAGGCGTACCGCGTGCACGTCGTCGGCGTGCTCGGCCAGGGCGTCGACGCCGTCCAGGACGGCGGTCAGGTGGGCCGTCGTGTGGTAGCGGCGCTGCGGCTCGGCCCAGCGGGCGAGGAGGTTCTCCGCGTACGGCAGGGGGTCGGGGCCGTCCGCCCCGGCGCGCGCGGCCAGCAGCGTGTCGTGCCAACGGCCGCGCAGCGCGGCGCCGGCGTCGGCACCCTGGGGCGGGTGGGGGCTGTGGTCCGTCATGGGACGACTCTAGGACGTGCGTGGCCGGTCCACGGCGTACGGCCAGGGGCCTTCCACCCCGCGGACCGGCCCTTGTCGCCCCGCCCCACGGTCATTACCGTGCGCCCGTGATGATGATGGATCTCAACGCCGACCTCGGCGAGGGCTTCGGCGCCTGGACCCTGACCGACGACGACGCGCTCCTCGCCTGCGTCACGAGCGCCAACGTGGCCTGCGGCTTCCACGCGGGCGACGCCTCTGTGATGCGGCGGGTCTGCGATGCGGCGGCGGCCGGTGGGGTACGGATCGGGGCGCAGGTCTCCTACCGGGACCTGGCCGGGTTCGGGCGCCGGTCGATGGACGTGCCGGCCGCCGAGCTGACCGCCGAGATCGCTTACCAGATAGGCGCGTTGCGGGTCTTCGCGGAGGCCGCCGGATCCACTGTCGGTTACGTCAAACCGCACGGCGCGCTCTACAACCGGGCCGTCTGGGACGACGACCAGGCCGCCGCCGTCGTCGCGGGCGTCCGGCTCGCGGGCGGAGACCTGGCCGTGCTCGGGCTGCCCGGATCCCGGCTGCTGGCCCACGCCGCCGATGCCGGACTGCCCGCCGTCGAGGAGGCCTTCGCCGACCGCGCGTACACCCCGGAGGGCACCCTCGTCCCGCGCGGTGAGCCGGGCGCGGTGGTGCACGACCCGGACGACGTCGTACGCCGGAGCGTCGGCATGGCCGTCGAGCGCGCGGTGACCGGGGCGGACGGCGGCCGGATACCCGTCTCGGCGCGCTCGCTCTGCGTCCACGGGGACACCCCGGGCGCGGCGGCCCTCGCCCGCCGGGTGCGGGCCGCGCTGGAGGAAGCGGGCGTCGCGGTACGGGCGTTCGTGTGAATGGCCCGGGCGGTGCGGGAGGTGGGGGAAGTGCGGGCGGCCCGGGCGGTGCGGGAGGTTCGGGCGGCACGGGAGGTACGCGAGGCACGGGAGGCCCGGGCGGTGCGGGAGGTTGGGGAGGCACAGGCGGCCCGGGAGGCCGAGGCGGCCTGGGCGGTGCGGGAGGTACGGAAGGCGCGGGCGGTCCGGGAGGTTCGGGAGGTACAGACCGCCTGGGCGGGGCGGGAGGTTCGGGCGGCCCGGGCGGTACGGGCGGCCCGGGCGGTTCGGGAGGCACGGACCGCCTAGGCGGTGCGGGAGGTACAGAGGGTCCGGGCGGGACAGGCGGCTCGGGGGAGGCTGCCGTGTTCCCGGGGGACGTACGCGTCCTGCCCGTCGGGCCGCACGCGCTGCTCGTCGAGCTGACCGGCGGCGAGCACGCCGAGGCCTTCCACGCGGAACTGGTGCGCCGTCGCGAGCGCGGTGAACTCCCCGCCGTACGCGAGATCGTCCCGGCCGCCCGTACCGTCCTGCTCGACGGGATCGCGGAGCGCACGCCCGGGGCCCGGGACCGGTTCGCCCGGGAGCTGGCCGCGTGGCGGGTGGAGCCGCCGCGCCGCGAGGGCCGCGAGCCGGTGGAGATCCCCGTCGTCTACGACGGCCCCGACCTGGGCGAGGTGGCGGCGCTCTGGGGCGTCGGGGCCGGGGAAGTGGCCGCCCTGCACTTCCGTACCGCGTTCCGGGTGGCGTTCTGCGGGTTCGCCCCCGGGTTCGGCTATCTCACCGGGCTGCCCGAGCGGTTGCACGTGCCCCGGCGCGCGACCCCGCGTACCCGCGTGCCCGCCGGGGCGGTGGCCCTTGCCGGGCCCTACACGGGGGTGTACCCGCGCCCCTCGCCCGGCGGCTGGCAGATCGTCGGGCGGATGCCGGACCCGGGGGCCCTGTGGGACCCGGCCCGGGAGCCGGCGGCGCTGCTCGCCCCGGGGACGCCGGTCAGGTTCGTGGCGGTGGCGGCGGGGGGAGCGGCCGCGCTGCCCGCTCCCCGGGCGAACGCCCCCCGGTCGGTCACGCCCCAGGACCCCCGGGAGGGAGCATGACGCCGACCGCCGTCTCCCGTCTCCACGTCGTCCGGGCCGGGGCGCTGACCACCGTGCAGGACGCGGGCCGCCCCGGCTGGGCGCACCTCGGGGTCGGGCGGGCCGGGGCGCTGGACGGGGCCGCCGCCCGGCTGGCCAACCGGCTCGTGGGCAACCCGCCGGACGCCGCCGTCCTGGAGACCACCCTCACCGGGTGTGCGGTCCGCCCGGACCGGCCGGTCGTGGCCGTCGTCGGCGGGGCGGGCTGCCCGGTGACGGTCGACGGGCGACCGGTGGCGTGGGGCGAGCCGGTACGGGTGCCCGCGGGCGCGGTACTGGACGCGGGCGCCGCCGGGACCGGACTCCGGAGCTACCTGGCGTTCGCGGGCGGGCTGGTGCCGGACCCGGTGCTGGGCAGCCGTTCGGCGGACCTCCTCTCCGGGCTCGGGCCCGCCCCGCTGAGCGACGGCGGAACCCTCCCGCTGGGCGATCCGGCGGAGTGCGGTCCGCCGCCGCCCGCCGGTCCCGTCCCCTGGCCGGGCGCCCCCGCCGAACTGGTGCTCCCGGTCCATCCCGGGCCCCGCCACGACTGGTTCACCGAGGCCGCGCTCCGTACGCTCCTCACCGCCGCCTACCGGGTCTCGCCGCAGAGCAACCGCATCGGCCTGCGCACACAGGGCCCGGCGCTGGAGCGGTCCCGTACGGAGGAACTGCCCAGCGAGGGCATGGTGCTGGGCGCGATCCAGGTGCCGCCGGACGGCCGGCCCGTCGTCTTCCTCAACGACCATCCGACGACCGGCGGTTACCCGGTCGTCGGCGTCGTCCCCGAGCCGTCCCTCGCCGCGGCGGCGCAGGCCGTGCCGGGAACCCGGCTGCGCTTCGTACGCGCCTGAGCCCGGCGGAACCGTAAGGGTTCCCCCGGGCCCGGACAGCGGCCTCACGCTCCCTTGAAGGTGCGCAGCCGCAGGGAGTTGCCGACCACGAAGACGGAGGAGAAGGCCATCGCGGCTCCGGCGATCATCGGGTTGAGGAGCCCGGCGGCGGCCAGCGGGAGGGCGCCGACGTTGTAGGCGAAGGCCCAGAAGAGGTTGGTGCGGATGGTGGAGAGGGTGCGGCGGGAGAGGCGGATCGCGTCGGCAGCGGCGTTCAGGTCGCCCCGGACGAGGGTCAGGTCCCCTGCCTCGATGGCGGCGTCGGTGCCGGTGCCCATCGCGAGACCCAGGTCGGCCTGGGCGAGTGCCGCCGCGTCGTTGACCCCGTCCCCGACCATCGCGACGACCCGGCCCTCGGCCTGAAGGCGCTTGACCACATCGACCTTGTCCTGCGGCATGACCTCCGCGTAGACCTCGTCGATGCCGACCTCGGCCGCGACGGACTCCGCCACGGCCCGGTTGTCACCGGTGAGGAGGATCGGGGTCAGGCCGAGGGCGCGGAGCCGGCGGACGGCCTCGGCGCTCGTGTCCTTCACCGCGTCGGCGACCTCCAGCACCGCGCGTGCCTCACCGTCCCAGGCGACGGCGATCGCGGTGCGCCCGGCCGCCTCGGCCGCCTTCTTCGCCTCCGCGAGGCGGTCGGGGAGGCGGATCTCCCACTCGGCCAGAAGCTGTTCGCGTCCGACGAGGACGGCGTGGCCGTCGACGATGCCCTGGACGCCGAGTCCGGGGACGTTCTGGAAGTCCTCGGGGGTGGGGAGGGGGCCGGTGGTGTCGGTGGCGGCGGTGGCGATGGCTCGGGCGATGGGGTGTTCGGAGGCGTTTTCCAGTGCTCCGGCGAGGCGCAGGGCTTCTTCTTCGGTGGTGTGGGGGGTGGTGTGGGTGGTTTGGAGGGTCATGCGGCCGGTGGTGACGGTGCCGGTCTTGTCGAGGACGATGGTGTCGGCGCGGCGGGTGGTTTCGAGGACTTCGGGGCCT
>NZ_JBHXPF010000088.1:0-22604 GCF_042718715.1 Streptomyces sp. NPDC058576
GTCGTGAAGACCGTCTCCCGGGCCGTATCCGTCGCTGGGGGGACTAGGCGCCCGCGGGCTCCTCGCCGTCCTCCGTCTTGCCCTCGGCGGGCTGGATGCCGAGGCGCTCGACGAGCCACTTGTCGAACTCGATCGAGGCGCGCACCCAGCTCACCGTCGAGGAGACGAAGTGCTCCAGGCTGACGCCGGTGCCGATGAGCATCTGCGCCTCACCGATCAGCCGGACGGAACCCGCCTCGCCCTCCTCGCCCTCGTGGGCGTGGGTGTAGACCTTGGGCCACAGGGTGCGGCGGTTCCAGTCGTCGATGGCGTCCAGCAGGACGGGACGCTGGTCGAGCGCGTGCGGGCGGTCGTAGAACGTACGGACCGAGAAGACCTGCTGCTCGTCCTCGCCCCGGAACATGAAGTACGTCCGGAACTCTTCCCACGGCGCCGCGAGGTCGCCCTCGTCGTCGACGACGTACTTCAGCTCCATCTGGTCGAGGAGCTGCTTGACGAGGTCCTGGTCAGGGACGACGGGGCCCTCCGGTCCTGCCGCCTGCGGTTCGGGCTGGCCCCCGAAATTAGGAATCGAGGACGGATCGATGCTCACCGTTATTTCCCTTCGTGCGGTTGCGGCCATCCTCTCCCATGGCGGGCGGGGCATGGCAAGCCCGCACGGCCCCTATCCGCCACAAGCTGACACGCGGCGGGTGCGGAAAGGGGCCGGCGGGGCGGTTCCTCAGCCGGCGCGGCCGACGATCAGCCCGTCCTCGGCCCGGTCCACCCGTACGGTGTCACCGTCGCGGACCTCACCGGACAGGATCTCCTTGGCGAGCCGGTCGCCGATCGCCGTCTGGATGAGCCGGCGCAGCGGCCGCGCCCCGTACGCCGGATCGTTGCCCTCCTCGGCGAGCCAGGCCAGCGCCTCGGGCGTGACGTCCAGGGTGAGCCGCCGGTCGGCCAGCCGGGCCGCCAGCCGGTCGATCTGGAGCCCGGCGATGTGGGCCAGCTCGTCGCCGGAGAGGGCGGAGAAGACGACCAGGTCGTCCAGCCGGTTGATGAACTCCGGCTTGAACGAGGCCCGCACCACGTCCAGCACCTGCTGCTTCTTCACCTCGGGCTTGACCAGCGGGTCCATCAGGAACGGGGAGCCGAGGTTGGAGGTGAGGATCAGGATGGTGTTGCGGAAGTCGACCGTGCGGCCCTGGCCGTCGGTGAGCCTGCCGTCGTCGAGGACCTGGAGCAGGATGTCGAAGACCTCGGGATGGGCCTTCTCGACCTCGTCCAGGAGGACGACGCTGTACGGGCGGCGGCGGACGGCCTCGGTGAGCTGGCCGCCCTCCTCGTACCCGACGTAACCGGGCGGGGCGCCGACGAGGCGGGCGACGCTGTGCTTCTCGCCGTACTCGCTCATGTCGATGCGGATCATGGCCCGCTCGTCGTCGAACAGGAAGTCCGCCAGCGCCTTGGCCAGCTCGGTCTTGCCGACGCCGGTGGGCCCGAGGAAGAGGAACGAGCCGGTGGGCCGGTCCGGGTCGGCGATCCCCGCCCTGGTGCGGCGTACGGCGTCGGAGACTGCCTGCACCGCCTCGCTCTGGCCGATCAGCCGCCTGCCCAGCTCGGACTCCATCCGCAGCAGCTTCTGGGTCTCGCCCTCCAGCAGCCGCCCGGCCGGGATGCCGGTCCAGGCGCCGACGACGTCCGCGATGTCGTCCGGTCCGACCTCCTCCTTGACCATGGTGTCCTTGTCCTTCGAGGCCTCCTGCTCGGCCGCGGCGGCCTCCTCCAGCTCCCGCTCCAGGCCGGGGATCTCCCCGTACAGCAGCTTGGAGGCGGCGTCGAAGTCGCCGTCGCGCTGCGCCCGTTCGGCCTGCCCGCGCAGCTCGTCGAGGCGCTCCTTGAGCTCACCGACCCGGTTGAGGCCCTGCTTCTCCTTCTCCCAGCGGGCGTTGAGACCGCGCAGCTCCTCGTCCTTGTCGGCGAGGTCGCGGCGCAGCTTCTCCAGACGCTGCTTGGAGGCGGGATCGGACTCGTTCTTGAGGGCCAGCTCCTCCATGCGCAACCGGTCGACGGAACGCTGGAGTTCGTCGATCTCCAGGGGCGATGAGTCGATCTCCATCCGCAGCCGCGACGCGGCCTCGTCGACCAGGTCGATGGCCTTGTCGGGGAGGAAGCGGGAGGTGATGTAGCGGTCGGAGAGGGTGGCGGCGGCGACCAGCGCCGAGTCCGCGATCTGCACCTTGTGGTGGGCCTCGTAACGGCCCTTGAGGCCGCGCAGGATCGCGATGGTGTCCTCGACGGACGGCTCGGCGACCAGCACCTGCTGGAAGCGGCGCTCCAGGGCGGGGTCCTTCTCGATGCGCTCGCGGTACTCGTCGAGCGTCGTCGCGCCGACCATGCGCAGCTCGCCGCGGGCCAGCATCGGCTTGAGCATGTTGCCCGCGTCCATGGCGGAGTCGCCGCCGGCGCCCGCGCCGACGACCGTGTGCAGCTCGTCGATGAACGTGATGATCCGGCCGTCGCTCTCCTTGATCTCGGAGAGGACGGTCTTCAGACGCTCCTCGAACTCGCCGCGGTACTTCGCGCCCGCGACCATCGCCCCGAGGTCCAACGACACGAGCCGCTTGTCCTTGAGGCTCTCGGGGACGTCGCCCTTGACGATGCGCTGGGCGAGCCCTTCGACGACGGCGGTCTTCCCGACGCCCGGCTCACCGATGAGCACAGGGTTGTTCTTCGTCCGGCGCGACAGCACCTGCACGACGCGGCGGATCTCCTGGTCGCGGCCGATGACCGGGTCCAGCTTGCCCTCGCGCGCGGCGGCCGTGAAGTCGGTGCCGAACTTCTCCAGGGCCTTGTACTGGCCCTCCGGGTCGGGTGTGGTCACCCGGCGCCCTCCCCTGCTCGTCTCGAATGCGGCCAGCAGCTTCTTGGCACTGGCGCCCTGCCCGTCGAGGATCTCACCGGCGCGGCCGCCCTTCGCGGCGATGCCGATGAGCAGGTGCTCGGTGGAGAGGTAGTCGTCGCCGAGCTCCTCGGCCCGCTGGGCGGCGTCCTGGATGACGGCGAGCAGCTCACGGTTGGGCTGCGGCGGGGCGACGGTGGACCCGGTGACGCTGGGCAGGGTCCCGAGCAGCCGCTCGGTCTCGCCGCGCACCAGCGCCTGGTCGGCCTCGACGGCGGCGAGCAGGTCGATGATGTTCGCGCTTGCTTGCCGGCCTTCACCCGCCAGGAGCGCGAGCAGCAGATGCCCCGGGGTGAGGTCGGGGTGCCCGTCCTTCACGGCCCTGCTGGTGGCCGCGTTGATGGCGTCCCGGCTCTTGTTGGTCAGCTCGGCGTCCACGTGTGGTTACTCCTCCTCGCAGCGGTGAGTCATCGCATTGACCTGCTCGACGAAACAAAGTTGAGTCTACTCCACTCAAGGCAAGGCATGCACGCGTACCGGCCCCGGTGCGGCATCGGCTCAGCACCTGCCCGGTGCCGCGTCGGCTTAGGCTGCCCCCATGGCCCAGGCAGACGTACGCAACCCCACACCCGAGTACCTCGCGTTCTGGCGCGAGAGCCACCTGTCCACCCTGACGACCCCCCGCCCGGACGGCACGCCGCACGTGGTGCCGGTCTGCGTGACGTACGACCCGGAGGCCGGCGTGGCGCGCGTGATCACCGACGGCGGCAGCCGCAAGGTCGCCCACATCCGGGCGGCCGGCCCCGACGGGGCACGCGTGGCCGTCTGCCAGATCGACCGGGCCCGCTGGGCGACCCTGGAGGGCCGCGCGGTCATCCGCACGGAGCCGGAGACCGTCAAGGACGCGGAGGCCCGCCACGAGGAGCGCTACGGCCGCGCGCCCCGGATCAACCCGACCCGGGTCGTCATCGAGATCACCCTCGACCGGGCGCTCGGCAAGGCCTGACCACGCTCCGCCCGCCGCCCACCCGGACGGAGACAGCACAACGGCGCCACCGTGTTCAGGTCACGGTGGCGCCGCTGTGTGGGGGAAGCGCCGGAGCGATGGGTGACGACGGGGGAATCGCTCAGGCACTGCGGGGGGTGGCGGAAAGGGGTTCTGCGTCGATCAGCTCGTGGTCCCGCTGATCGAGGTTGACGAAGATCATGCCGTACCTGACGGCACAGCGGACCGGCTGCGGCGCGCCGCGGGGCCGGCGGAGACAGCGATAGGCGCGGACGTCCTCGTCCTCTTCCAGCACCACGACGATCGGCTCTCCGAACAGGGTGACCATCAACGAGTCGCCACGGCGGGGGAGGGCCGTGAGCAGATCGATGAAATGCCACCCTGAGCGATAGGCGGTTGCCATCTCGCGCCGGAAGGTGCGGTCGTCCGGCGGGGTGCTCATGCGACCGTTCGGGCCGAACCGATGCCCCAGGTGATATCGCCGGGCACGGCCGCCTGTGCTGTCGGCGCCGATGCAGCAGCCGCCGGGGCGCCCCAGGTAATGTCCTCGGTCCCCAGTCCGGACAGGGCCCCGAAGGCCAAGGCCGCTACGAACGCAGTGGCAAGCACCGAGCGAAGCATTCGCTTATACATTTCGGCTTCGTCCTCACTTGATGGATTCATCTCCCCCGCACCAAGACGATGTCCCACCTGGGCACTCGAACACCACCAGGTCGATGCATCATGTTCCTGTAGGTTCAGGAACATGGGGGGTGGAGATATGGCCACAAGTAAGTCAAAAGAGACACATCCTCACGGCATCACCGAACTGTGCGATGCGGGACAGCGCATCTACGCCAGCGCACTGCGATCCGGCCGCATACCTCGCGCCGACGCCGAACCAGCCCCGTGCCTGATGGACTTCGCCCTGCTCCACCCGGATCCCGACGACGTCGCCTGGCTCCGACCCGTGCCACCCTCCGCCGCCCTCGCGCAACGGCTGCATCCCATAGAACGCGAAATCCAGGAGCGCAGACGGCATTCCCTGGACCTGACCGAGTCCTTCGAACCCTTCATGGACATCAGTGCTCAGGATCCCCCCACCACCCACGCCATCACCGTGCTGGAGGGCAGCACACGCATCAACGCGGCCATCGACGTGGCCACCGCCGAATGCCACCACGAGGTACTCACCGTCCAGCCCGGGGGCGGCCGCAGTGAGGACATCCTCAGCAAGGGACTCGAGCGCGGCAAGGCCGTGGTCGACCGGGGTGTCGGGATTCGTACCCTCTACCAGCACACCGTGCGACACCACCAGGGCACGTTCGTCTACGCGGAGCGTCTCGCCGAAGGGGTCGAGATCCGCACCCTGGAGGAATTGGTCGAGCGCATGCTCATCTTCGACCGCACCGTGGCATTCATCCCGGCCCAGGACGACCGGACCGTCGCTCTGGAACTTCGGCATCCGGGACTCGTCTCCTACCTCATCAGGGTCTTCGAGCAGCTGTGGCAACGCGCCACCCCGCTCCTGGAGGAGGTCCTCTACGACCCCACCCCGGCAGGAATCAGCGGCGTCCAGCGATCGATAGCCCAGCTCCTCGTAGAAGGCCACGTCGATGATTCGATCGCTCGTCGCCTCGGTATGAACGTCCGCACCTGCCGTGCGCACATCGCCAAGATGAACGCCACGCTCGGCAGCACCAGCCGAGCCCAACTCGGCTATCTGATCGCGCGATCAGGAATTCTGGAGTCGGATTCCTGACGGTCGGCCGGTTTCCCGCCCCGACCCCCGGAGTTGGCCCTCGGCTCCGCCGACGTGTCCACCATCCCTCCACAACTAGGCTGACGCCACCGTCCACTTGTTGCACTGCATGAAGCAGGGGGGTTCCACATGGGCAGCGATGACCACAGAACAGGACACTCTCCGCACGGGAAAGCCGAGTTGTGTGATCCGGCGATCCGCCTGTACGAGGCCGCCCTGCGCGAAGGACGGCTGGCGCGTGCCGAAGTCGCCTCCGCTCCCTGTCTCATCGACCTGTCCCTGCTTCATCCCGACCCGTGGGACGACTCCTGGCTGCGTCCCGTACCGCCGTCCGCCGCACTGGCCCATCTGCTGCAACCCGTCTCCCGGGAGATCGACGAGCGTCTGCGCATCGCCGGGACGCTGAGCCGGTCGCTCCTGCCGCTGACCGCCGTCGCGCACAGCGACCCCAACCTGGCGATCACCGTTCTGGAGGGCATCGCGACGATCCAGGCGTCCCTCGACGAGGCCACCACCACGGCCACCGAGGAGATCCTCACGGCTCAGCCCGGCAGCGACCGCCCTCCCGAGACGCTGCAAGCGGCTCTGGCCAACGCCCACACCGCGATCAGGCGCGGCGCACGGATCCGGCACATCTACCAGCACCCGGCCCGGTACAGCAGCTCCGTCCGCGGCTACCTCGCCCAGGTACCGGAACAGTCCCTACAGGTACGCACCACCGAGCTGACCGTCGAGCGCCTGATCATCATCGACCGGACGGTCGCCTACATCCCCGCATCCGCCGACCGCAACACCGCCCTGCGGATCGGACACCCGGCCCTGGTCGCCTACCTCATCCAGGTCTACGAAGTCCTGTGGGCGCAGGCAGTCCCGCTCGCGGAGAACCAGCACACGGCCGCACCGGATGTCCCCGTCACCTCCGTACAACGCGGCATCGCCCGCCTCCTCGCCGAAGGCCACGTCGACGACGTCGTCGCCCGCAAGATGGGTATCAGCGTCCGCACCTGCCGCGCCCACATCGCCCGACTCATGCAGACCCTCGGCGCCACCAGCCGCACCCACCTCGGTGCCCTCCTCGTCCGGTCCGGCGTCGTGGAAGCCGACCGCCGCGAGCACTGACGCACCGGAACCGGTGCCCCCCGGCACCGAGGCGTGACCGCACACCGGGGAGTGCGCGGCCACGCCCGGGCGGCGGTCGTTCTCAGACGTCGCGGCGGGTGAAGAGGCGGGTGCCCGCGAGGGACATCGCCGCCGTCCAGCCCACGAGCAGCAGCAGACCGTACGGTGCCGCCAGCGCGTCCGGGAAGCCGGAGGCGTCGCCCAGCAGGGCGAACTGGGCGCCCTCCGGGAGGAATCGGCCCACCTCCGGAAGCTGGCCCAGCACCAGTACCTGGCCCAGCGTGCCCCAGACGACCAGGCCGAGGACCGCGGCGAGCCGGTTGCGGACGACGAAGCCGATCGCCGCGCCCCACGGGCCGGCCAGGGTGCAGATCGTCAGGACGGCCGCGGCGGTCGTCCAGGTGGAGCCGTCGACGGTCAGCCCGGAGTCCTTCGCCGCGAGCGCCGCGTAACCGACGGCGAGGGAGCAGACCACCGCCGCGACGCCGAAGACCAGGCCCGACACCGTCGTGGCCAGCAGCTTGGCGACCACGACGGCCGAGCGGCCGGGGGCGTACAGCACGGTGCGGCCGATCGAACCGGAGCTGAACTCGCCTGTGACGTGCAGCGCCCCGAGCAGCGTCGCGAAGAGCGCGGCGGACGCGCCGAGCCCGACGATGTCCTCCGTCAGCTCCGCGCCCGCGGACGCGGGGTCCGACTCCGCGTACACCAGGCCCAGCTGACCCAGCGCGCAGAAGGCGAGGGCCACCAGGAGGAGCGCCGGGAGGGCCAGCCCCGTACGGAGTTTGAGGAGTTCGGCGGAGAGCTGGTTGCGCAGGACCTCAGGCACGGGTGACCTCCGGACGCGGCGCGGTGTCCGCGCCCTCGACGAGTGCGAAGTAGGCGTCTTCCAGGCGGCCGCCGCCGCGCCGCACCAGCTCCTGGAGAGAGCCCGTGAACAGCACCGAGCGGCGCAGCACGACCACGTCGTCCACGCTCTGCTCGACCTCGGAGAGCATGTGGCTGGCGATCAGCACCGTCCGGCCCTCGCCGGCGGAGCGCTCGACCAGGCGGCGCATCCAGCGAATCCCGTCCGGATCAAGACCGTTCAACGGCTCGTCCAGAATGAGGAGTTCGGGGTCGGGGAGCAGGGCGACGGCCAGCGCCAGGCGCTGCCGCATGCCCGTCGAGCACGCCTTGACCCACTTGCGTTCCGCACCGTCCAGGCCGACCTGACCGATCACCTCGGCGATACGCGAGGACGGCAGACCCAGCGAACGGGCGGATATCTCCAGCTGACGGCGGACCGTCACCCGTGGGTGGAAGCCGATCGCGTCCATGACCACGCCGACCCGCTGCGCCCGCTCCTGGGCGGACAGCGGCTCGCCGCCCAGGACCTCGGCGCTCCCCGCGTCGGGGCGGGCCAGCCCGAGCAGAATTCTCAGCAGGGTGCTCTTGCCTGCCCCGTTGGGCCCGAGCAGGCCGGTGACCTTGCCCGGCCGCAGCGCGAAGCTCACGCCGTCGAGGGCCTGGTGGTCGCCGAACCTCTTGCTCACGCCGTCGAAGACGACGCTTCCCCCTGCCTGGGGCGGATGCTCTGGTCGCACGTGTTCTTCCTGTCCTGCCGTTCGGTCAGTTCGGTCCGCACGGACGCCGGTCACGCGTCGGTGGGGTTTCCTCAGCCAACCAGCTGGTCAGGCCGCTCCCGTGGCTCCAGGGACGCAGCTTCCTGCCGATCGTCGGGCAGGAAGCTGCGGCAGGCGGCGAGGATCTCCTCCATGTCCTCCACGGCCGCGTGCACCCCCTCCCCGAGGAGCACTCCCGTGGGGTTGAGCAGCACCTCGTCCACCCCGCTGCGGCGGTACGCGTCCAGCGCGTCCGCGATCTCCTGCGCGCTGCCCGCCACGACCACCCGGTGACGCAGCAGGGCGTCCGCGCTGCCCGCCGGGTCGTGCGGGTCGAGGGTGAGACCGGCCGCCCGGAGCATCGCCGCGTAGTGCGGCGCCTCGCGGTGCCCGGCGGTCGCGGCGAGAGCCAGGGCGCGTACGTCACGTCCCGGCCGGTCGACGACGACGTGGACGGCGGTGGCGATCCGGGGCGGCCGTGACCGGCCGGCCGCGGCGGCCCCCTCCTCCAGCGCGGGCCGCAGCGTCCCCGCCACATACCCCGGCGGCGTCATCCAGGTGATCGCGACGTCCGCGGCCTCCCCTGCCGTCCGCGCCATCCCGGGCCGCAGCACGCCCGCCCCCACCTCGACCCGCGGCGCGTGCGGGAGCACCGGCAGTGCGCCGTCGAGGTGGTGGTACGGGCCGCTGACCTCGACCCGCTCCCCGTCCAGCAGGGCGCGTACGGAGCGCAGGTAGTCGCGGACCGCCGTACGCGGACTGCCGTACGGGCGCCCCGTCAGGCCCGCCACGAAGTCCGGGTTGCCGATGCCGAAGCCCGCGACGACCGGTTGGTCGGTGAGCAGCGCCAGCGAACGGGCCTGGAGCGCCGCCTCGTACGGGTGCCGCAGCGGGAGCAGGGTCACACTCGTTCCGACCGGCACCGTGTGCCCCGCGCCCGCCAGATACGCCAGCACCTGGTGCGTCTCGGCCTGGAAGGACTGGCACATCCACAGACGGCGGGCCCCCGTGCGCCGGACGAGGGCCGCGAAGGGGGCGACGAGTTCCGGGTGGTCGGGCTGGAGGGGGTAGAGGACGGCCGGGTTCACGGGTGGACATCCTTCTGGTCGTGGGGCACGGCGAGGGCGGGGGTCCGGGCGGCGGCGGGGGCAGGGGTGTGAGCGGGCATGTGCGGGTCCGTGCGCGCCGGGACCGCCGTGGTCCCCGGCTCGTACGTCGCGACCACGGCCCGGTCCGGAGCCAGGTGGCGGGCGGCCGCCTCCGCCACCTGCTCGGGTGTGACGGCGGCGATCCGGTCCCGGTAGCCGTCCAGCCAGTCCGGCTCCAGCCCCGCCGCGGCGAACCCGGCCAGCGCGCTCGCCTCCTCCGTGCGGGTCGCGAGGGCGAAGCGGGTGAAGCCGGCCGCGTAGGCGCGGGCGCGGTCCACCTCTTCCCGGGACGGGCCGTCCTCGGCGAGGTCCCGGAGACACCGGGTGATCTCGGCGGCGATCCGGCCCGCGCCGCCCGGCGCTCCCGCGCACGCGATCTCCAGCCAGCTGCCCGCCCCGTTCTCGCGGAGACCGGCGGAGACGTCGTACGCGAGCCCGTGCCGGTCGCGCACCTGCCGGGCGAGCCGGGCGGAGGCGTACCCGCCCAGCAGCAACTGGGCGAGGTGGAAGGGGGCGTGCAGTGGATCGGCGGTGGGGACGCCGGGCCCGACGGTCAGGACGAGGGACTGCCCCCCGACGGCGTCGCGGCGGCCGTCCCCGGCGGTACCCGTCCCCGGCTCCGTGAGCTCCACCGGGCCCGGACGCGGGACGGGGCGTGCGAACGGCGGGAGGGTGAGCCCCGACGGGCCCCCCGACCAGGGCGTGAGCCGTTCGCCGACGAGGCGCAGCACGGAGTCCGGCTCCTCGCCCGCGAGGACGACCAGCGACGACCCGCCGGGCACGACGGCGCGGGCGTGGAGGTCCAGGAGGTCGTCGGGAAGCAGGGAGACCACATCCAGGAGCGGTGCCGTCCCCCCGGCCTCCGAGGACAACGGGTGCGGCCCGAACCCGTGCGCGAGCGCTGCGCGGCGCAGCCGAATCCGGGGCGCGGGCGCGCGCGGTGCGGCGGCCGCCCGGCGCTGGGCGAGGGCCACCTCGCCCTCCTCGTAGCGCGGGCGCAGCAGCAGTTCGGCCAGCAGGTCGAGCGCACCGGGCAGGCCCGGCGCCAGCACGCTGACGGAAAGGATCAGGGACTCGGCGGTGACGACGGTGCTGAGCTCCGCCCCGAGGTCGGCGGCCCGGTCGGCGATGTCCTGCCGGGTGCGGTCCCGGCTGCCCGTGCCGAGACAGGCGGCGAGCAGTTCCTGGGCGGCGGCGAGCCCCGGTTCGGTGCGCGCGTAGGGGATGGCGAGGCGCAGTTCCGCGAGCGGGGCGGCGGGAGCGTGCGCGGCGAGCACGCGCAGCCCGGTGGGGAGATCGGCGGACAGGGTGGTGCGCGGCCCGGTGGCGGGCAGGGGCAGGGTGGGGGGAACGCCGGTCGGGAGCGCGGCGGTACGGGCCCGGGTCATCCGACGGTGCCTTTCTGCGGGGCGAGTTCGGTCACGGTGACCGGTCCTTCGAGCAGCGCGCGGGCCGCCGCCACCACCTCGGCGGGTGTGGTGCGGCGAAGCTCGGCGGGGAGCGCGTCGGGTCCCGCCGAGCGCGGCAGGAGCAGGGCGTCGCGGCCGAGAGCGACGGCTCGGGTGGGAAGCGAGTCGGCCTGCCGGTGCCAGGCGACGAGCAGGGAGTTCACCGCCCGCCGGTGCTCGGCCTCGGGCAGGGGCCCGTCGGCCACGGCTCGCAGGACCGACCGCCAGATGTCGACGGCCGCACCGACCTCGGTGCCGGGGGCCCGGCCGAGCGCCGCGAGGGTCAGGTCGGGCGCGGCGGAGGCGAGCCACTGGCCGTGGTAGCCGCAGGTGACGGTGGCGGAGGTGAGGCGGTGCCCGTCTCGCACGGACCGGGCCAGCGCGGACAGCCGGGACCGGCCGAGCACCTGGGCCAGCACGGCGTGGGCGAGGTAGGCGGGGCGGTCGGCGACCGGGTCGGGCAGCGGATGCCCGACCGCGACGCCGGGGCGCACGGCGGGCAGGGGCGCGGTGCGGATCTCCGTCGCGGTGCGGGGCGCCTCGGCGGCGCGGGGCTCCCTCGCGGTGCGGGGCTCCCTCGCGGAGCGGGGTGCCTCGGCGGTGCGGATCTCCCTCGCGGAGCGGGGCGCCTCGGCGGCGCGGGGCTCCCTCGCGGCATGGGTCTGCTCGGCGGCGCGGGTCTCCTCGGCGGTACGCACCCCCGCGACGCGGGCCTCCTCGGCGGTGCGGATCTCCCTCGCGGCATGGGTCTGCTCGGCGGCGCGGGGCTCCCTCGCAGTACGGGCCACCCCCGCAGCGCGGATCTCTCCCGCTGCGCGGACCTCCCGGCGGATCTCCCGGCGGGCGACGGGGAGCGGGCGCGCTGCCCCGGGCGGCGGCAGTGCACCGGTGGACGCATGCCCTTCCGGCGTCCCCACCCCCGCGAACACCTCACGCACCACCGCCAAAACCCGCGCCGGGTCCACGTCCCCCACGACCGACAGGGCCATCCGCGGTGCCGTGTAGTGCGACCGGAAGAACGCCTCCACCTCACCGGCCGTGATGCCCGCCAGCTCCGCCGGCGTACCGAAGCTGTCCCTGCTGCCCGGGTACAGCGCACCCAGCGCCGATTCCCAGTACCGGCCGGCGTCCCCCGCTCCGCGGATCTCCTCGCCGATCACGTCGGTCTCGGTACGGATCACGTCCTCCGTGGGCGCGAAGCCGAGCAGGCGGCTGGCTTCCCAGGACAGGGCGTCGGGCAGCAGCTCGGCGGGGACCGTGGTGTGGAAGACCGTGTGGTCCCGGTGGGTCTCGGCGTTGCAGATCCCGCCCGCGCCCGCGACCAGCGCCGCGTACCCCTCCCCGGCGGGTTCGGCGGGACCCTCCCGGCCGGAGCGCGGGAACATCAGGTGCTCGACGAGATGCGCCGTACCGTGGCGTCCGGCCGGGTCGTCGTCGCCGCCCGCCGCGACGGTGAGCGCGACGGCGGCGAGGCCCCGCCCGTACTGCGGGACCGCCTCGACACACACCCGCAGCCCGCCGGGGAGCACGGACAGCTTCGGGCTCATCTCAACCGGCCTGGTTCAGCGGGCGGAACACGGACACGCACATCTTGCGGCTGTCGCCCCCGTCGAAGGGCTGCTCGCGCCAGCCCGCGTACCGGCCGACGAGCTCCAGGCCGGCGATCGCGCCGAGCAGGTCCAGCTCGCCCGGCCACACGTACCGCATCACGGTCGTCGCGGACTTCGGGGCGTCGCCGTCCAGGAACAGGGTGCTCTGCAGCATCATGTTCTGCGAGGCGGGCAGCACCCCCACCGACTCGATGAGCGCCCCGCGCGCCCCGATCGGATAGGTGGTGACCTCGTTCTTCTTCTGAACGTGGTAGTCGCTCGGGTCGAACGTCTCGATGACCACGTGCCCCTCCGCCGTGACGTGCCGGGCCATGGCGTGCATCAGCGCGATCTGCTCGTCGACCGCCATCGCGCAGCACAGCACGTTGAACGGAGCGAGGACGACGTCGAAGGGGCGACCGAGGTCGAGCCCGGCGAAGTCGCCGTGCACCGGGGTGATCCGGCCCTCGGGGTCCTTCTCCGCGAGGCGGGCCAGCATCCCCTCGGAGGACTCGACACCGGTCACGTCGAAGCCGCGTTCGGCGAGCGGAAGCGCCACCCGGCCGGTGCCGACGCCGAGTTCGAGGACGCTCGCGCCGGGTGCGGCGAGGGTGAGCAGGTACGTCGCGATGTCGTCGAGGTCCGGGGTGCTCGGGTAGATGTCGTCGTAGACACCGGCCAGCGCGTCGCTGTAGGCGACGGTGATCGCCGCACCGAACCCCCCTGCGGCCGCCGCCTGTTCGCCGTCGCCCGCAGCCTCGGTTTCGGGAAGCGCCACCGTCTCCATGGTCTCGGGGTTCTCCGTCGTCTCGGTCGTCGTGGTCATCGGGCTCACACTCCAGCGGTCGCGGTCGAGGGGGTTGCGGCGAGGTTGTTCTCGGGGTGCTCCGGGTCGATCCCCGCCGCGCGGAAGGCCCGTACGACGTGATCGGCCAGGTCCCCGGCGCCGGCCCCCTGGGCGTGGTCGACCAGCGCGGTGGCCAGCGCGAAGCTGCGGTGCTGCCCGAAGCTCATGCCGTCGCGGCCGGGGCGCGGGTCGCGCGGGTCCCAGGCGGCGGCGACGCCGGGGGCGAGCCGGGCGGTGAACAGCGAGGTGTCGCCGCCGAGCCCCGGCAGGTCCCGTACGGCGGCGGCCACCGCCCGTTCGGCCGGTGCGTGGTCGCCGTGCAGATAGACGACGACGCTGTCACGGCGCGGGTAGTCGTCCTCGTCGGACAGGACCTTGGCGTGGTACCGCGCCCCGGCGCCCTCCAGGGCGGCCAGCGCGGCGGCCCACAGCCCGACGGCCGCGTCCGCGTCGCGGGCGTGCAGGAACAGGCGGCGGACCGGGCCCGCGGGGACCGGCAGGGGCCGCGAACCCATCACGTAGAAGAAGCCGGGCGAGAGGGCGGGCCGCGCCGCCTCCAGGGCGACCTGCACCAGTTCGCCCGGTACGGGTGCGGCGGGGCCGATGAGCCGGTCGGCGGTGAGCCGTGCGGTGATCTCCGGCAGCCGTACGACCAGTTCGCCGCCCTCCCCGACCTCCAGCAGCCGTCCGGTGACCGGGGTCGTGGGGTGCGGGACGGCCGCGGCGAGGCGGCGTTCCAGCGCGGAGTCGCGCAGCGTGCGGCGGGGAGCGGCGTCCGCGTTCCGGCGGTGCGCCCCGTTCCCGGCGTGGAACTCCTCGTACAGCGCGTTGGTGAGACGGCCGCGCAGATCGCGCGGGCTGTCCGCGCTCAGCGTCCGCCCGGCGACCCGCGCTTCGAGACCGTCGGCGGTGACGTGCACGAGGTCGAGCGCGGCGACGAGCCGAGGGGCGAGCCCGGCCGGCCGGACCGGGGCGGGGGTGAGCGTCATCGGGGGCTCCCTGAAGGGGCGTCGGCGGGGTGTGGCACGGCAGGATGCGGCACAGGGGCATGCGGCACAGCGGAGTCGGCCAGGCGCAGGGTGGCCACCGCACCCGCCGGGTTCAGCAGCAGCGTCCGCCCGATCCCGGCGGCGGCGCGCGCCACCGGGTTGAGGACGGCGTGCGCCTGCGCCGTGGCGATGAGCCGGTCATACAGATGCCACCCCGCGAACCCCACGGCCCGTGCGGCGAGTTCGGGGTCCGGGGTGCGGCACTCGGTGTAGCCCTCCCAGAAAGCCGCGATACGGGGGATGTGGCGGCGCAGTCCGGCCGCGCCGCGCTCCACGATCTCCTCGTGGGCCAGGTCGAAGCCGAGCGCGACGGCATCCTGCGCCGTGGTGGGCTCGCCCGTCGGCGCGAAGACGGAGTACGTGGCCTGGAAGAGCCATTCGCCGACGAAGGCGCCGACGTCACGGGCCGGGTCGGCGAGCCGGAACTCCTCCCAGTCGCACAGGTAGAGCGCCCCGTCGTGGACGAGGAACTGGTCGAAGCGCAGGTCGCAGTGGGCGGGGGTGTGCGGTGCCGTACGCTCCCGCTCCCGCAGCCGGTGGAGCGCGGCGACGACCTCCGTATCGTCCTGGACGAGCTTCCAGGCGGCGATCTGCGCCATGCTGCGGTCCTGGACCTCGCTCCACGGAAAGGCCCGGAGCCAGCGCATCGGCGGCAGCGGGGCTTCGCCGGTGTCGATGGCGGGGGCCGAAGCCGGGTCCTCGCCGTCCACCGTCCCCAGCGTGTGCAGCGTGGCGACGGCCCGCCCGGCTTCCCGGCACAGCGCCTCGTCGAAGTCGCCGTCCAACGCGACCTCCGAGCCCGAACGGGACCCGGGCAGCAGCCGAAAGGCGCTGACGGCCAGGTCCCGGTCGGTGCCCAGGTGTTCGGGGGTGCGGAGCGGCGAACCGGCCGGCAGCCGGGCGGCCGACGCCTCGAAGGCGAGGGCGCGGTCGATCTCGGGCCGGCTGCCGTCGGGTGCCCGGGCGACGGTCTTGACGAAGACCTGCTGGCCGCGGGTGGTCGTACCAGCCCAGTTGTCGTTGCGGCCGCCGAAGGCGGTCAGCCCGTCCGGCGCGAAGGGCCCGAGGCCCAGCCGCTCCAGCAGCGCGTTCACCTCCGGCGCCGTGTCGAGTCCGGTCGGCCGGAACCTGATCAGCGCGGGCGCGTCCACCGGGGCGGCCGTCGTACTCGTCGTGGTCGTCATGACACTCCTCGGGGGACCGCCCGGCGGCCCTCCTCATCGATCAGCTCGGCAGTGAAGGCGAGATAGTCGAGCAATTCGTCGCTCCACTCGCAGTAGGTGGCGAAGTCCTGCATGTGCGTGACGACGCGGAGGACGGCGCAGCGCCCGACGGCCACCGGGTCGTACACCGGCCCCGCGGGCCCGTGGTCACCGCCCTCGCTCCCGTCGGCGTCGTACGCACCGAGGAACACCCGCTGGAGGGCCGTGACGGACAGCAGCTTCGCGCTCTCCCCCGCCGCCCGGTGAAGCGGCGAGGACCAGGCCAGCTCGACGAGGTCGCCCAGCATCCAGCCCAGGTCCAGCTCCCGGCGGCCCGCGCCCAGGTCCTCACCGGTGAGCAGCGCGACCCGGCCCCGGCTCCGGGGCGGCACGAGCGAGCCGGTCGACGCCCAGCCGTGGAGCGGCACGACCGGAGCTCCGGGGCCCGAGGGGCGTACGGCATCGTCCGCCCAGCCCAGCAGCCGCTCCGTGCGGTCGCCGCCCCACATCTCCCGCGCATGCCGGCGCAGCCGCGCGGCCGCCGGGGCGGGCGGCCCGGTACCGGACGCCCACGCCCGCAGTCGCTCCACCCCCGGGGGCGGGGGCGGCTGCGGGCCCGGGGGCAGGGGGACCCCGTGCAGGGCCCGGAGCGCCCGCGCGGCGGCGGCGAGGGAGTGGGCGACGAGCCGCCCGGCCTGCGGGCGGGGGTCCCGCAGCCAGGCGGCGGCCGAGGCGGACCCGGCAGCCCGGTGGAGCAGGCCGTCTCCGTACGGCGTGCCGGTGGCCAGCAGCGCGGTCCCCGCGGCGGGTTCCAGATCCGGTACGAGGGCGGCCGCCAAGGCGGGCACGCGGAGCGGGCCGATGCGCCTGGGGCCCGGCCCGTGCCACCACAGGAAGTCGCCGGTACCGCCGAGGCCGCTGTCGGGCGCCTGGTGAACCCGGGTGACCTGAAGGCCGGTTCCGTACGCGGCGACCGGATCACCCAGGACGGTCGGAGGACGTGCCACGTTCACGACGAGCCCCCGGCCGCGTCCGCGCCGACGCCCTCGCCGATGCCGCCCTTCCGGTGGGCAACGCACAGGTCGTACAGCTCGTTCAGTGGTGCCGAGCCGCCGTCCTCCACCTCACCCGTACGCGCGCTCCGCGCGGGGATCGTCGGGGCGAGCACCACTCCGGGCCGCTCGCGCAGCGCCGCCAGGTGCCCCTGCACGACCGGGCTCCCGAGCGCTCCGGGCGGCAGCGACGGGGCGACGCCGACCAGGGCGCGGGTGGTCTGCAGGGCGACCATCAGCGGGGTGTCGGCGACCCCGAGGGCGAAGCGGCCGACGAAATTCAGGGTGGCGGGATGGACGAGGATCAGATCCGCCCATTCCGCGATGTCCACATGGGGCACATCGATACCGGAGAACGCGTTCCAGTCATCGATGAAGACTTCTTTTCCGGAGAGCACGGCCACCGCGTCCGGCGACACGAATCGGCATGCGGAACGGGTCAGCGCGACCCGCTTCTCCGTGTCGGGAAAGGAATTCCCGAGCCAGTTGATCCAGAACGGCAGGAAGGCGACGCCGAGGGCTCCCGTCCCCACGACGAGGATGCGCTCGAAGTCCCGTTGCTGTTCCTCCACGACGCCTCCTGTGCGCGTTGGGGCCGGGGCCGGCCGGAGCATGCGCACCGCATCTCCGGCCGACCCCCGCGGCTCACAGCGAAGAGTCGCTGGTCAGCACTTGTTCTCGACGGTCTTCGCGGCGAGCGAGCCGAGAGCGGCGGCGCACTGCTGCGAGGAACGCGCGGTGATAATCGTGGCGCGGATGGCCCACGGGATGGTGGGGCTGAACGCCGGGGCGGCCTCCTTGCCGTCGTGCAGGCCGAGCTCCTCGGCGGAGGTGTAGGCGGTGTAGCCGTCGAACAGGTCCTTCTCGGTGACGTTCTGCATGAGATTTCCTTCGTGTAATGAAAGGGAATTGACGACCGGCCACTTCGCGCATCTCTCCGATGCCTGGTTTACCGGCGTCCGTTGCGGACAGAAAGAATGTTGACCCACGCCACCAGGTCCGCACCATTGGCTCTTACGGCATTGCCGCAAACGACAGTTCCCCGCGCGGGTGGAAGAGGATAGAACTACGGGTGTGAACACACCTGACGCAGAACAGTCTCCGGCGGAGCGGCCCGCACTGCGGGCGCTGCTCTCGTACGCGCGTCCGCACCGCGGCATCCTCCTCACGGTGCTGGCTCTGACCCTGGCGGGCAGCGCCGCCGGCCTGGCTCAGCCGCTGGTCATCCAGTCGGTGCTGGCCAAGCTCATGACGGGTGAGGGGCTGCGGGAAGACATCCTCCTGCTGTCAGGGCTGTTGCTCGCATCCATCGGACTGACCTGGCTGCAGTCCTGGCTCAGCGAGCGAACCGCCGAACGCGTCGTGCTCCAGGTCCGCCGCGGCCTGATCGCGCGTCTCATACGTCTGCGCACCGCCGAGCTGGACCGCACCGAGCCGGGCGGGCTGACCACGCGCGTCACCTCCGACAGCACGCTGGTCCAGCACGCGGCGACCAGCGGTCTCATCCAGCTCGTCGACGGGTCGATCCACCTGCTGGCCACGATCGTGCTCATGGGCATCGTCAGCCTGCCGCTGCTCGGCATCACCTCCGCCGTGCTGGTGGTCGTCGGCATCGCGATGGGCGTCGTCATGCCCCGGATCAAGCGGGTCACCACGGAGGCGCAGACCTCCGTCGGCGAGATCGGCGCGGCACTCGACCGCTCGCTCGGCGCGGCCCGCACGGTCAAGGCCAACGGCGGCGAGGCGAAGGAGACCGAGCGGGCGACCGAGGCCGCGAGACGCGCCTACCGGGCGGGTCTCAAGGGCGCCCGGTACCACGCGCTGATCGCCGTGCTGGCCGGGCTGATCGTCCAGGCCTCGTTCCTCGCCGTCATCGGCTTCGGCGGTGCGCTGGTCGCCATGGGCACCCTCGAACTGGCCGCGCTGATCGGCTTCCTGCTCTACCTGTTCAACCTGGGCGGCCCGGTCCTCTCCCTGGTCGGCGGCACCACCGCTCTGCAGCAGGGGCTCGGCGCGCTGGCCCGGATCGAGGAGGTGCGGTCCATGGCGGCGGAGGACGACGTGGACGGCACGCCGCAGGCGCCCTCCGGCCCGCCGCCGCGTGTCACGGTCGACGGGCTGACCTTCGGCTACGAGGGGCGCACGCCCGTCCTGGACGGCACGAGCTTCGTCGCGCCGGCGGGGAAGGTCACCGCGATCGTCGGCCCGTCCGGCTCCGGCAAGACCACGGTCTTCTCGCTGATCCAGCGGTTCTACGACACCGAGGACGGCCGCATCCTGCTGGACGACACCGACATCCGCTCCCTGGGCCGGGCCGAACTGCGCCGCCGGATCGCCTACGTCGAGCAGGACTCCCCGATGCTCGCGGGCACGCTGAAGGAGAACCTTCTCTACTCCGCGCCGGACGCGGGCGACGAGGCCGTCGCCGACGTGCTCCGCCGCACCCTGCTCGACGGCTTCGTCGCCTCCCTCCCGGACGGCCTCGACACGGCTGTCGGCGCCCGCGGCCTGGCCCTCTCCGGCGGCGAACGTCAACGCCTGGCCATCGCACGGGCCTTGCTGCGCCGCCCGCAGGTCCTGCTCCTCGACGAGGTCACCGCCCATCTCGACGGGCTCAGCGAGACCGCGCTGCGCCGCACGGTGGAGGAGGCCGCGCGCGACTGCACGGTGCTCCTCATCGCGCACCGGCTCTCGACGGTCACCACGGCGGACCGGCTGGTGCTGTTCGAGAACGGCCGGGTCAGCGACCACGGACGGCACGAGGAGCTGCTGGAGCGCAGCGCCCTCTACCAAGACCTCACCGCAACGCAGTTGACCGCCGGTCCGGCGGTCGCGACCGCGGGAACTCACTGACCGGCACCGGAACACGGCACGCTCCTGGGACAATTCCCGTACGCCGGTGAGCCGCCCGCCAGTGACTCCGTACGGCAGTGATGCTCCGCGAACACCCCCCCCCCAGCACGACCGAAGGGTTCAAGGATCCAGATGACCGACACCGCCTCCCTCCCACTGCCCGCCTCCACCGAGGACGACCACTACGGGGAGATCTCCGTCGAACTCCTCGGCGACAAGCGGGAGAAGCTCGTCGTCAGCGGCGAGCGGATCCCGACCGTCACCATCGTCCGCGCCCTCGAAGCGGAGGTCGACGACCACATCGTCATCGGCACCCGCGACCCCCGGCACCTGACGATCACGGTGGACGGCGAGGGCGCGACGATCAAGCCGGGCAAGGGCAAGCTCCGGCGGCAGACGTACCGGGTCGACGTCCATCACGCGGGCACGCACTACCGGCTCGTCCCGAACTCGATCCCGTTCAGCAAGCTGACCCGCGACGGCAAGCACCTCGGGGACTTCTCCTCGGACGGCGACCGCCGGGTGATAGCCGAATGGCAGGAGGAGGCCGGAACCCCCGAACCCCGCGACGCGGCCATCGGCTACGCGCTGTCGGCGGCGTTCGGAACGGGCGGTCAGCCGATGTGGATGATGCTGGTGGACGCGGTCAGCGCTGCCCTGCCCTAGGCAGGATGGAGACGCACGCCCGAAGTCCCCTGCCGGAAGTGAGACTTCCGGCAGGGGACTTCGACGCGGCAGGACGCATGCCACGGTCCGACGTCAGATCACGGACGCAGCCCTCTGATGTCGTCCGCGTGCAGATACGACACGATCGCCGCCTCGAACCGGGACTTCAGCTTCAGCTTGCGCACGATGCTCGACGTGTGCGCCCGGACGGTACGTTCCGTGATGCCCAGTCTCCGGGCCAGCCAGCGGTTCTGCTCCCCGCTCGCCAGCAGCACGAGCACTTCCAGCTCACGTTCGGTGAGCGTGGCGAAGTCCATCGCCCGCCGGCCGCCGCCGTGGGCCCCCGCCCGTCCACCGGTCCTCATCTGTTCGTCGGCCATCATCGTCACAGCAGTCTCCTCCATTGATCGTCACCGTCCCCCGTCCCGCGCCCGTCACCCGGACGACCGGGACTACCTGCTGCTTTACCTATGGATTACCCTTCCCCTCATCGGTTCGACGGTTGCGCGGCATTTGACCCGTGCCGCAGTGCGCCGTCGGTAGTCGTGCGGCACGCGGGGGGCGGCAGCGGTGAACGGCGGAAGCCTGTCCATACTCGGCCTGGACATCACGGAGGAGCGCGCCTACCGGCACTTCCTCCGCAATCCGGGCACCGGCACCGAGGACATCGGGGTGCTCCTCCACAGCCCTCGTGAGGAGGTGGAGAAGGCCCTCGCCCGCCTCGACGAGCTGGGCCTGCTGCGGACCGAGGAGCACGGCGTCTCGGCGGCCGCCCCGGAGACCGCGGTCGAGCGGCTCACGGAGATACGGCTGCGCGAGCTGCACGAACAGCTCCACCAGGTCACCAGGTCCCGGCACCTGATCGCCGAGCTGACCGCCGAACAGCAGACCCGCCCCCTCGCCACCCAGGGCATCGAGCGGCTGGAGGTGCTCCGGCAGATCCGCGACCGGATCGACGACCTGGCCTTCTTCGCACGCCAGGAGATCCTCTCCGTCGAGCCGTACACCGCCCTCACCGCCGAGAACATCGCGCACGCACGCCCCCTGGACACCCGGTGTCTGCGCCGGGGCGTGCAGATCCGCAGCGTGGTACTGCGGGAAGCGCTCGACCACCCGCCCACCGTCGCCTACCTCCGCGAACTCACCGCGCAGGGGGCATCGATCCGGGCCGCGGACACGCTGTCCGAGCGGATCCTCGTGTACGACCGCCGTACGGCCCTGGTGCCCGTCGACCCCTCGGACACCTCGCGCGGCGCGCTGGTCACCCAGCAGGCCGGCCTGGTCTCCAACATCCTGGCCCTGTTCGAGAAGATCTGGGCCGAGTCCACGGACCTCTCCACTCTGATCGACACCCACACCGCCCCCTCCGACGTGCTGTCCGAGATGGAGCAGCGCGTCATGGAGGAGATGTGCCGGGTCGCCAAGGACGAGACGGGCGCACGGAACCTGGACATCTCGGTACGGACGTACCGCCGCCATGTCGCCGACGTGCTCCGCATCCTGGGCGCGACCAGCCGTCCGCACGCGGCCCTGCTGGCCCGCGAGCGGGGCTGGATCTGAGCCCCGGGGCGCGGCCGTCCGGATCCCGCCCCCGGGAAGCACCGGACACGCACCCGGAGGCGGCGGCGGAGGGCCTAACCGGCCCCTTCCAGAACCCACCCCTCCAGCGTCCGGTCCCGCAGCGCCTCCGCGCACCGTTCCCGTACGCCGGTCACCTCCCCATCGTCCCGCCCGGAGCCGCGCACCAGGACGGTGATCCGGTCCTCCTCGATGCGCTGGCCGCACTCCCACTGCGCGGGCAGCATCCCGATGAGCCGGAGCACCGCGATTCCGGCGGGCGCGGCGTCGGTGGAGACACGCGCCACCGTGATCTCCACCGGGTCTTCTACTGCCAGCCGTTGACGCACTTCACCTTGCCCATGAACGGTGCGAGCGGCTTCGGCAGCGGTGCCCCGCAGAGCAGCCGGTTGACCGCCTCCTTCACCTCCAGGACGACTTCCCCGCCCCGGTCCCCGATCCCGGTCCCGGCCCCCGTCGTCAGCGGTGCGGCCGCCCCGGAAACGGTGCCGACCCCGGGACCGGCGGTCGCGTGGGCCGGTGCGACGGCCGCTCCGAGAACCAGTCCCAGGAGCAGTCCCCCCGTACCGATCGTCCTTCCGGTGAACGCGTAGACGCCCATATCTTCCTCCCCGTACGTCACGTGTCTCGTCGGCTCGTTCCCGCCGACACGCACCACCTTGGCAGCGGACCGAGCCGCTCCGGGCGGCGATCACTGTCAACTTGCTGCACGAATCCGGCCACTTGGTGCCAGCCATCGGCCACCACGACCACACGGCATCGCGGAGGCACCCGAACACAGGAAGACGGCCGGGGCGGAAGAACACGTGGTGTTCTTC
>NZ_JBHXPF010000089.1:0-22561 GCF_042718715.1 Streptomyces sp. NPDC058576
GTAGGCGTACCGGGCCCGCCCCTTCTCCGTATGTCTGTTACGCCTTCTTCTCGGCGCACTCCACGCAGGTGCCGAAGATCTCGACGGTGTGCGCGACGTTCACATAGCCGTGCTGGGCGGCGATCATCTCGGCCCACTGCTCGACGGCCGGCCCCTCGACCTCCACGGCCTTGCCGCAGAGCCGGCAGACCAGGTGGTGGTGGTGGTCGCCGGTCGAGCACCGCCGGTAGACGGCCTCGCCCTCGGTGGTGCGCAGGACGTCGACCTCACCGGCGTCGGCGAGGGACTGCAGGGTCCGGTAGACCGTCGTGAGGCCCACGGAGTCGCCGCGGTGTTTGAGGACGTCGTGCAGCTCCTGGGCGCTGCGGAACTCGTCGACCTCGTCGAGCGCCGCCGCCACCGCCGCCCGCTGCCGGGTGGACCGGCCGCGTACCGGCGCTGCGTTCGTGCCACTGATCGGCGCCGTGGCCACAGGTGCCTCCTCGTGTCGCCCGTACATGTGTCGGGCCATTGTGCCAGCCCCGCCGGGTGCCTCCGGCGAACACGTACGGTGCGACACCGTCACACGCACCGCTGTCACACCCGTACGTCGTCCCGGTCCCGGCGGGCTGCCGGTACTTCCAGGGTGCACTCGGCCCCCTTCACCTCGCTCGCCCGGGCCCGGCGTCGCGCGAGCGGAGCGGCGAGCGCGGTCAGCGCGACGAAGACCGCGATGGCCAGCAGCACGATCGTCGCGCCGGGCGGAACGTCCTGGTAGTACGAGGTCACGGTGCCGGTGAGGGTCACGGCCGTGCCGATCACCACGGACAGCACGAAGGTGACCCTGAAGGACTTGGTGATCTGCTGGGCGGCCGCCACCGGCACCACCATCAGCGCGCTGACCAGCAGCAGGCCGACGACCCGCATCGCGACGGTCACGGTCACCGCGGCGGTCACCGCGACCAGCAGGTTCAGCACCCGCACCGGAAGACCGGAGACCCGGGCGAACTCCTCGTCCTGGCTGACCGCGAACAACTGCCGCCGCAGCCCCACCGTGACCAGCACCACGAAGGCCGCCAGGACACAGATGGCGACGACGTCGGACTCGGAGACGGTGGCGAGCGAGCCGAAGAGGTACGAGGTCAGATTGGCGTTGGAGCCCGTGTCGGACAGGTTGATCAGCATGACGCCGCCCGCCATGCCGCCGTAGAACAGCATCGCCAGGGCGAGGTCGCCGCGCGTGTGCCCGTACCAGCGGATCAGCTCCATGACGACCGCACCGGCCACCGCGACGGCCGTGGCCATCCAGACGGGGCTGGTGGAGAGCAGGAAGCCGAGGCCGACGCCGGTCATCGCGATGTGCCCGATGCCGTCGCCCATCAGGGCCTGCCGGCGCTGCACCAGGTAGATGCCGATGGCGGGCGCGGTGATGCCGACCAGCACGGCCGCGATGAGCGCCCGCTGCATGAAGGGAGGGTTCAGGAATTCGAGGAGCATCAGGTCAGCAGTCCCGTCCGGACGGGCTCGGCGGCCGCGTGGGGGTGTACGTGGTCGTGGCCGGGCAGGGCGTGCTGGCCGAGCGCCTCGGGCGGCGGCCCGTCGTGCGTGACGCAGCCGTCGCGCAGGACGACGGCCCGGTCGATCAGCGGCTCCAGCGGGCCCAGCTCGTGCAGCACCAGCAGCACGGAGGTGCCCAGCGCCACCTGCTCGCGCAGGGTCGAGGCCAGGATCTCCTGGCTGGCCAGGTCCACCCCGGCCATCGGCTCGTCCATGATCAGCAGCTCCGGCTCGGAGGCCAGGGCGCGGGCGATCAGCACCCGCTGGTGCTGGCCGCCCGACAGGGCGCTCACGGAGTCCTTGGCGCGGTCGGCCAGGCCCACCAGCTCGATCGCCCGGTCCACGGCCGCCCGGTCCGCCCTCCCGGGCCACCGCAGCCCCGTACGGGACAGCCGGCCGGAGGCGACGACCTCGCGGATCGTGGCGGGCACGCCGCCCGCGGCCGTGGTGCGCTGCGGGACGTACCCGATCCGGCCCCACCGGCGGAAGCGGCGCAGCTCGGTGCCGAACAGCTCGACGCTGCCGCCGGTCAGCGGGACCTGCCCGATGACCGACCGTACGGCGGTGGACTTGCCGGAGCCGTTGGCGCCGAGCAGCGCGACGACCTCGCCGCGGAGCACGGTCAGGTCCACGCCGCGCAGCACGGGGCGCGCGCCGAGGGTGGCCGTGGCGGCGCGCAGGCTGATCACGGCCTCGCTGGGGGTGCTCTCACGCTCCGGCACGAGCGCCTCCGTTCCGAACGTCACAAGTGGTGCGGGTCACTTCGCGCCGAGTGCCTTCTGCAGCGCGGCGAGGTTGGACTCCATGACCTCGATGTAGTCAGCGCCCTGGGACTTGTCCGTGATTCCCTCCAGCGGGTCCAGGACGCCGGTCTTGAGGCCGGTGTCCTTCGCGAGGGTCTTCGCGGTCCGGTCGCTGGCGAGCGTCTCGAAGAAGACCGTGGTGGCCTTCTCCTTCTCCGCGATGGTGTGGATCTCCTGGATGCGTGCCGGGCTCGGCTCGGCCTCGGGGTCGACGCCCGCGATGCCCTGCTGGGTGAGCCCGTAGCGCTCGGCGAGGTAGCCGAAGGCGGAGTGGGTGGTGATGAAGGTCTTGGTGGCGGGGTCCTTCAGCCCGGTCTCGTACGCCGTGTTCAGCTCGCCCAGCTCGGCGACGAGGGCGGCGGTGTTCTTCTTGTAGTCGGCGGCGTGGTCGGGGTCGGCCTTCTCCAGCGACTTTCCGACACCCTTGGCGACCTCGGCGTACTTCACCGGGTCCAGCCAGATGTGCGGGTCGGCGCCGCCCTCCTCGCCGTGGTTGTGGCCGTCGCCCTCGGAGTGCTCCTCGGGGGCTTCCTCGCCCTCGTGGCCGTGCTCGTCCGCGTGCTCTTCGCCCTCGTGCCCGTGGTCGTGGCCGCTGACCTCGGAGCCGTGGTTCTCCAGCGTGGTGAGGGTCGCGGCGTCGACGGTGTTCTGCACACCGGACTGCTTGATCGCGTCGTCCACGGCGGGCTGGATGCCCTTGAGGTACAGCACGTAGTCGGACTCGCTGATGGAGCCGATCTGGCGCGGGGTGAGCTCCAGGTCGTGCGGCTCGACGCCCGGCTTGGTGAGGCTGGTGACGGCGACGTGCTCGCCGCCGATCTTCTCGGCCAGGAACTGCATCGGGTAGAACGACGCCGTCACCTTCAGCTTGCCGCCGTCGCTCCCGTCCGCCGCGTCGGAGGTGGAGCAGGCGGAGAGAGCGGTCAGACCGAGGGCGACTGCTCCGGCGACGGCGGTGGTGGGTATCAGGCGGCGTACGTTCATGACAGTCATTTTCAACAAAAGTGGAAACGATTGTCAACAAGACGGATGAGATGCCCGGAAGATCACGAGGTGGCGGCACACAGCCTCCTCCGGGCCCCTATCGATTTGATCCAGGGGGTGCACGCGCCGGTAACCTGAGTCATTCGCCGTTCGTCGTCGTCGTAATGAAGAGAGCACCGTGGCCGCCGACAAGATCGACACCATCGTCAGCCTGAGCAAGCGCCGTGGCTTCGTCTACCCCTGCAGTGAGATCTACGGCGGCCAGAAGGCCGCCTGGGACTACGGGCCGCTGGGCGTCGAGATGAAGGAGAACCTGAAGCGTCAGTGGTGGCGCTACATGGTCACCGCGCGCGAGGACGTGGTCGGTCTCGACTCGTCGGTCATCCTTGCCCCGGATGTCTGGGTCGCCTCCGGACACGTCGCCACCTTCTCGGACCCGCTGACCGAGTGCACCTCCTGTCACAAGCGCTACCGCGCCGACCACCTGGAGGAGGCGTACGAGGAGAAGCACGGCAAGCCGCCGGTCAACGGCCTCGCCGACCTCAACTGCCCCAACTGCGGCAACAAGGGCACCTTCACCGAGCCCAAGCAGTTCTCGGGTCTGCTCTCCACCCACCTCGGCCCGACCCAGGACTCCGGCTCGGTCGCCTACCTGCGCCCCGAGACCGCGCAGGGCATCTTCACCAACTTCGGCCAGGTGCTGCAGACCTCGCGCAAGAAGCCGCCGTTCGGCATCGCGCAGATGGGCAAGTCCTTCCGGAACGAGATCACTCCGGGCAACTTCATCTTCCGGACCCGTGAGTTCGAGCAGATGGAGATGGAGTTCTTCGTCAAGCCGGGCGAGGACGAGGAGTGGCAGCAGTACTGGATGGACCAGCGCTGGAACTGGTACACGGACCTCGGCATGCGCGAGGAGAACATGCGCTGGTTCGAGCACCCGAAGGAGAAGCTCTCCCACTACTCCAAGCGCACCGCCGACATCGAGTACCGCTTCCGCTTCGGCGGCAGCGAGTGGGGCGAGCTGGAGGGCGTGGCCAACCGCACCGACTACGACCTCAAGGCGCACTCCGAGGCGTCGGGCACCGACCTCCAGTACTACGACCAGGAGGCCAACGAGCGCTGGACGCCGTACGTCATCGAGCCCGCGGCCGGTGTCGGCCGCGCGATGCTGGCGTTCCTGCTCGACGCCTACGTCGAGGACGAGGCGCCGAACGCCAAGGGCGTCATGGAGAAGCGCACCGTGATGCGCCTCGACCCGCGCCTGGCCCCGGTCAAGGTCGCGGTCCTGCCGCTGTCCCGCAACCCGCAGCTCTCGCCGAAGGCCAAGGGCCTGGCGACCGACCTGCGCAAGAACTGGAACATCGAGTTCGACGACGCCGGCGCCATCGGCCGCCGCTACCGCCGTCAGGACGAGATCGGCACCCCGTTCTGCGTCACCGTCGACTTCGACACCCTCGACGACAACGCGGTGACCGTGCGCGAGCGCGACACCATGAAGCAGGAGCGCGTCTCGCTGGACCAGATCCAGGCGTACCTGGGCTCGCGTCTGCTCGGCTGCTGACACCTTCTTACGCTGCCGTACGCGCGTGAGGCCCCCGGTTCCGGGTACGGAACCGGGGGCTTCGTCGTACAGTCCACCGGAGCCCCCGCCGCCGTCCCGGGAGGTCCGCCATGCCGTCGATCACCACCAGCAAGGTCAGCAGATGGGACCAGCACGGCCGTGAACACGTCGTGCAGGTACGGAAGTCGGGCGTGACGCGCCAGCTGACCTGCTCCACCTGTGCGTGGCGGCGCTCGGCGCAGTTCCTGCCCTGGCTGAAGGCGGAGGAGCACCTGGCCGAGGCGCATCAGGCGACGGTCGACCCGACGGCCTGAGACTTTCGGTACCCGGAGACCTCCGAGTGGCCCGAAAACCTGGTGCGGGGCGCTCGGGGAGCGGGGTACGGTTTCCGCATGTCTTCGTTCTTCCAGATCTACGAGTGAGAGCGCGGCGGGTGAGAACACCCCGCCGCGGCCGGGGACCGGTGCGACCGGACCCGATCACCTTCACCTGACTCACTTCACCCTCCACATGGGAGAACGCCATGGCCAAGAGTCGTAACAACCTCCTCGGCGTCGGCGGACAGCGCAAGAAGCTGTCCCGAGCCGACCAGCAGGGCGCGGGTTCCGCCCGCACCGCCGACCGCAAGGTCGCCGAGGACAAGAAGCAGGAGCTGGTCCGCAAGATGCGCGAGCGCGCCGAGGCCCAGGCGGCCACGACCGCCGCCGAGCCGGGCGAGCAGGGCGACGACGCTTCGTCGGCGCAGAGCTGACGCCTCGGCGTTAGCGCCTCGTAGGTTCCGTACACTCCGTACGACCGTGGGCCCGGATCATCCGTGATCCGGGCCCATGTGCGTGTCCGCCGCGAAGGCAGTGACGCGACGGCGGTGCACTGGTTCATGGGGACGGGGGTCACCCTTCGGGAGAGTCCCCTGAGACGAGCCGCTCCGCGATCAGGTCGCCGAGCGGGTCGGTCACGTCCCAGGAGTGCGACGCGATGTGGTGGTCGAACAACGCGCACCGCCGCACGAGACCGGAGTCGAGCCGGCGAAGGACGGCGGGGCACCAGGGGGCGGGCTCGGCCCGGTGGGCGCGTTCCGTTCCGCTGCCGGTCCAGAAGAACCACAGGGCCGGTGAGTCGGGCGTCCTGCCCGGCCGGAGGTAGGCGGCGTGTTCGGGGTGCTGGTCGTCGTGCGTGCCGAGTTCGCACAGGACGTACGGCTCCGGATCGTCGGGGTCGTCCGTCCCGGGGGCGAGGAGCCGCAGCACGGCAGCAGGAGGAAGAAGCGTGACGGCGGTGCACTGGAGCACGTCGTTCAACTCCGGTTCGTGTCGCGGGATTACCGGTCGGCCGGGCGCCCACGCCACCCGGCGAGCGTCAGGCTCAGCCCGACGGCGGGATCGAGAACGGTGAACAGCGCGGGAAACCCCGCCTCCAGAGCCCGTATCGCGTGGTCCTGGTGTGCACCGTCGATGGCCCAGCGACGCAACTCCTCGGGGGCGTGCGACCCGTGGAAGCGGACCGGTTGGACATCGTCGGTCGGCAGCCGTACGGCATCGGGCGCGAGGGGGAGCCCGTGACCGTTGGCCAGGCGGAGGGCCTGCCGCCGGAGCCAGAGGAGGACGAGCCGCCGGTTCCGCACGACGACCCCGCCGAGGGTGGCGAACCGCTGCCCGTCGGAGACGGTGACCTCGGCCGCGTAACCCGTCACGTGGCGGCGTCGGGCGAGCCGGAACGGTACCCGGGGGAGGGGACGCGGCGTCACAGGACCTCACCCCGGCTACGGGCGTTGAGCCGAGCGGTACGGGCGCGGAGCTGCTCCATCAGGACTGCGGGCCGCACATGGCGGGGCTCGACCTCCCACTCCGCGCCACCCCCGACGGGCCGCAGCGACCAGTAGGGGCCGGCGACGCCCCGGAACTCGCCCACGCGGTCGGCGCGACTGGTGTCGACCATGAGGGTTCCGAGGGCGGGGAGGTCGGGGGGTTCCTGATTATTCGGGCATAAGTTCTCGCCGTACATCGATCGCTCCTCTCCGTAGCCGTTTGGCTACCGGGGCGATTCAGCGTGACCTAGGGTCGTGGCGTCTTCAACGTGGGGATCTGGGAGGGCACGTTGGTAAACGTCAAGGAACTCAACCCGGAAGCGAGCCCGCAGGCCGCTTTCGGTGCGCGTCTGCGCAGCATGCGCGAGGAGCGTGGCTGGATTCAGGATCAACTGGCTGACATGGTCGGCTGCTCGGGCAGGCACATCTCGGCGATCGAAACTGGCCGCAAACCGGCGACTCTGCCTTTCGCGAGGAAAGCGGACCGGTTATTTGATCTCATCGGTTCGAGCGAGTCGTTCGAGCGCCAGTGGCAGGAGATGAAGCACGGCAACCTGCTGGAGGGCTTCCCGGAGTACGTGGGGTACGAGGGCAGGGCGGTGGAGATCAGGCTGTTTGAGATTGGTCTCATCCCTGGCCTGTTGCAGACACCGGAGTACGCGCGGGCTGTTGCCGGTGGGGACGTGCAGCGCGGGTCCATCTCTGCGGAACAGGCCGATGAGCGAGTCTCGTTCCTGGCGGAGAGGCAGTTGGCTTTGGTGCGGCCGAGGCCGCCCATGGTGTTCGTCGTGATGGACGAGAGCTGCCTGTACCAAGCTGTCGGCGGCCCGGAGATCATGGACGCTCAGCTGCAACGGCTCCAGGAGATGGCCGCGTTGCCCAACTGGATCATTCAGGTGGCACCGTTCAGCCTGGGAGCGAGGCGGGCGTTCAATCTGCCGGTCAACCTGCTCACGCTTGCGGACCGTTCCATCGTCGCGTACGCCGAGTCTCAGGCGCTGGGGCATGTCGAGCGCGAAACTTCGTTCGTGGTGCCCATGCTCACGACCTACCATCAACTCCAGGGCGAGGCGCTGTCGAAGGCAGCGTCTGTGGCCAAGATCAGCCAGTTGCGAAAGGGCACCCCGTGACGACCGAATCCCCTCGTTGGTTCAAGTCCTCGTACAGCTCGAACGGCGGTAACTGCATCGAGGTCGCCGCGAACCTCGCCGCCGCGCACGGGATCGTCCCGGTCCGTGACTCCAAGCTCGTCGACGGCCCCGTGGTCACCGTCCCCGCCGCCTCCTTCACGGCGTTCGTCGCGGGCGTCCGGGGCGGGACGTTCGACACCGTCTGAGGAACCGAGCAGCAGGATGCCCCGCCGTGCCGCGCATGGTGGGGCACCCTGCTGCCTCCTTCGTGACGCGGAGTCGTACCTCGGTGACGTCGGGGCGGTCCGCGTCCTGCCGGGACGAGACGCCCGGGTCCACTTCGACCGTCGTCACGGCGTCCTCCCCGAGGCGGAAGCACATGAGGGCGGAGGAACAGCCGATCGTCAGCGGGCGCGCCGGATGCGGATCGGGCCGTGGGCTTCGGCCGGCTCGACGGGGCGGCCCCCTTGGACGATCTCCACCTGGCCTGCTTCGGCGAGCCGCTGAGCCGCGCGTCGGGCTGGTTCCATCAGGGAACGCCAGCCGTCGTCATCGCCCTGGTGTACTTTGCGCGCGGCTTCGGAGGGGCAGATGGTGGCGGTCGGGTCGCGATGCTCCAAGAGGTCGCGGATCGCCTGTTCCAAGCGCCTGTCGATCTGCTGCTCGCTTCGGGTCACCTTTCCAGGATGACATCAGCGCTACTGCCCGAGTGGCCGGACTGCCCGGCGGGCCGTGAGCAGGAGGCGGTGGCCTGCTGTCAGCGCACCGAAGAGACCAGCGACGGCAAGGGCGGGCTCCCCGCCCGGCAGGCCGCATTTCCGCCGTCTTCCTAACTGGGTGGGCTGGTGACGGCGGGCGCATTTGCTGTCCCGAGCCACCCGGATGCACTATCGGAGCAAGCTGGGAGTAATGATTCAAGCTGCTGCGGGCATGAGTGGGATATCACCCGAAAAGGAAGTAGAGGGGGCATCATGTTCGAGGCGGAGAATATCCGTGACTGGCGGGATCACGATGTTGTGGACGCCGAGGGAGACAAGATCGGATCCCTGGAATCCATCTACGTCGATACCACCACCGACCAGCCTGCCTTCGCGGCCGTCACCCTCGGGCTCCTCACCCGGAAGCGGATTGCTTTCGTCCCGTTGAACAATGCTGTGGTGTCGCCCTCGTACCTGAAGGTGGCCTGGCCGAAGCAGCTGGTCAAAGAGGCCCCCTCCATCGAAACCGATGGAGAACTGCTGGCTGAGGAAGAGCAGGGCATCTTCACCCACTACGGCCTGGAGTACGGATCTGGACCCGGGCGTCGCCTAGCCCGCCGCTGAGCGACATGTTGGGCCTGAAAGAGCACGCGCAGCGGGTTGGCCACATGTCTCCGGGCCCGGCCTCAGGGCTGAGCGCGGGCCACGTCTCGCCATTCTTCACACCCTTGAGTCCGCCGGATTCATGTACGCGTCTGGTTTTGCGGTCGATCAGGGATACCGCGGGGCGTGCGGTACTTTCGCAGAGCGCGATCAAGCGAAATGACAACAGAGAATTATCAACACGGCCTCAACGGGTGCAGGAAGAGCGCTCGTCCCGGAGAAGGAAGACCGGCTCATGGTGAATTCCATGCCGGGCAGGACTGGGCGGGGGTGAACCGTTGCCGCTCCGGAGTGGCCGGCTCCTCCCGAGACACAGCCCTCGCGGCCGCGCAACGCTCCGGAGGAGCCTCGCTCTGCCGACGATGTCGGCGGATCTGGCGTACGGCTCTCGCCCCATGTCCCGCCGACGCCCTCGATGTCCCAGCGCAGACCGGGAACCAGCTCGTCACGCTGTGTTCGGGGCACGGGGTGAGTCCTGAGCGGAGAGCTCTTCGGCCAGTTCCATGCAGCGCAGCCGGGCGGGGGAGAAGTCGTAGGGCATCTTGCCGATGGCTTCGAGCGCGCTCATGGAGCCGGGCTCCCGTCTGCCGGGGCCGGCCCCGTCCTCGCCGTCCTCGGGATGCAGCTCGTCCCAGGCGTCGAAGAGGGCGTCGTCCTCCTCCTCCAGGCCGGACTCCTCGATGGCGGCGTGGAGGGCGCTCTCGAAGGCGTGCCGCTCGGCGGCCATCTGAGCCACCCGTGGATCGTCGACGGCGACGCTGTCATCGAGCGCCTCCTCGGCCTCGTCGATACGGTCGGACTCCTCCCGCAGAGTGGGATGCGTGGCCAGGACGATGAAGCGGGTGGCCTGGACGGCCGCGCCGAGCGGGCCGAAGATCCGCTCGGTGACCAGCAGAGTGTCCAGGTCCGCCTGACGCAGGGAGCCCTCGGGCAGGCTCCTGAGGCGGTCGGTGACGAAGTCGGAGAGCAGGCCCATCCGGCTGCCTTCGGTCCGCATCCGCCGCACGGCGGTCCGCTGCCGCCGCAGTTCCGCTTCCTGCTCGGCGAGGGTTTCCTCCAACCGCTCCAGGGTGCCCGCGATGCCGTCCCCGCTGTCCGCACCGGCGGAAGCCGTGCCGGTGGCAAGGGCGTCACGGATGTCGTCCAGGGCGATTCCGGCGTCGGCCATCCTGCGGATCCACAGCAGGCGGATCATGTCCTCGTACCCGTAGCGGCGGCGGTTGTCGCCGCCCCGCTCGGGCTCGGGGAGCAGGCCGATCTCGTGGTAGTGGCGAATCGCCCTCGGTGTGCTGCCGACGAAGGCGGCCGCGTCACCGATCCTGACCTGGCGGGGTGGCATGAAGGACGCGTGCATGAGACGGGGGCCTTTCCTCAAGGGACCGGGACGTGAGTCCACCGGACCACATGCCGCTACGGAAGGTGCAACCGGTGTCGACGGACCGCCGCCGGCCTTCTCCCAGGCATTCATGCACTTTGGCTTCGAGGTGGCCCCGAGGGCCGGGGCCATGGATTGTTCTTGCTTCCCGGCGTGAATGCTCTCCCCCAACAGGCCTGTGCAGTGCAGGCGTTGGCGTAAGTATGTCGCGGCGGTGAGGGCGGCGGACCGGTCGTCCCCACAGTTTTGAACCGCTTCCCGGGGGCAACCGGCTGCCATGGACACCAACACAGGCGCCGAAGAAGCTGCTCCGACCCAGGGCGACGAGAACCACCTCCTCCTCAGTGCCGACACCAACGGTGACGGCAAGCCGGATGTGTGGATGACGGACACGACCGGCGACGGCACAGCGGATGTCTACCAGTTCGACACCACCGGCGACGGTGCGATCGACGTGACGGTGATCGAGGGAGCGGAGGAACCCGGTACGGACCGGCTCGTCGTGGAGGGTGACGCCGGCCATCCCCAGGAGGTCTGAGTTCCCGTTCTCGGATTCTCGGATTCTCGGCGAAGGGCGCGAAGTGGCTGATCGGAAGGCGGCGCGCTGCTGTGGTTCGCGGCCGCGGTCTTCCCCGCCATCGACGGCCGGCAGCGGCAGGGCCTCGTTACCGGAGTTCGGGTCTACCGCCCTGGGCCCACAGTCACCACGCGTCGCCCCCGGGTGTGCCCGGCCCGGCTGTCGGCGTGCGCGGCCGCCGCGTCCGCGAGGGTGTAGGACTTCTCCACCGGGATGTGCAGCCGGCCGCGTGCGATGAGTGAGGCCGCCTCCGCCAGCGCGTCCGGCACGCTCCCCGCCACGCCGGAGAACCGGACGCCGAACCGCGGCGCGTCCAGGTCGGCGATGGAAACGACCTTCGCCGGATCACCGGTCAGCTCGACCAGTTCGGGGATCACGCCCGAGCCCGCCAGGTCGAGCGCCGCGTCGACCCGGCCCAGCCGTCGTACCCGCCCGGCCCAGCCTTCGCCGTACGTCGTGGCGAGCGCGCCCAGGCCGCGCAGGTAGTCCTGGTTGGCCGCCCCCGCCGTGCCGATGACCGGGATGCCCCGGTCGCGGGCGATCTGCAGCACCGCCGAACCGACTCCGCCGGACGCGCCGCTGACCAGCAACGTCTCTCCCGGGCGGGCGCCGACCTCGCGGATGACGCGCAGCGCGGTCTCCACCACGGACGGGTAGCCGGCCGCCTCCTCGAACGCCAGGCCCTCGGGCATCCGGGCCCAGGCCGACAGCACGGCGAACTCGGCGTAGGTGCTCGTCCCTTCGCCGAACACGTGGTCGCCGATCTCCACCCCCTCGACGCCGTCGCCGACCTCGTCCACCACCCCGGCGGCATCGATCCCCACCCCTGAAGGCAGTTCGACAGGGTGCGCGCCCAGGACCTGTCCCTCGCGCAGCCGCCAGTCGACCGGGTTCACCCCCGCCGCGCGCACGGAGACGCGTATCCGGCCGGGGCCCGCGTGGGGCTCCTCGGCATCGATGAGGCGCAGGACATCGGGGCCGCCGAACGCGGCGAAGCTCACTTTCTTCATGCGGCCGACCGTAACACTAACGGTTAGCTTTTTGGATCGGTTGCGTATACGGATTTGGTAGCGTCACGCCATGACCGAGCAGACCGGCCGCCGTGAACGCAAGAAGGCCGCGACCCGTCAGAAGATCGCCGACACGGCTCTGCGCCTCTTCCTGGAACGCGGTTACGAGGCCGTGGGCATCCGTGACGTGGCCGCCGAAGCCGACGTGGCGGTCACTACGCTCTTCTCCCACTTCGCCTCGAAGGAAGCGCTGGTCTTCGAACAGGACCGGGGCTTCGAGCAGGGTCTCCTGAGGGCGGTGTCCGACCGGGCTCCGGACGAGCCGCTGATCCCCTCGCTGCGCCGCGAGATCCACGCCCTGGTGCGCCACTGCACCGCGCCTGAGGCCGCCCCGGTCTGGAGCATGATCGAGTCGTCGCCGGCGCTGCGTGAGTACGAGGAGTCGATGCGGCTGCGCCACGCGGAGTCGCTGGCCGCGGCCGTCGCCGCCGACCTCGGCATTCCGGAGACGTCGATCGCCAGCCGGACGATCGCCCGTTTCGTGATCGACGCGTACGCGCTGGCCCGCGAGGCCGCCGATCCGGAGGCGGCGGTGGACGAGGTCTTCCGGATGATCGAGGCGGCCTGGGGGGCGGCCCACATCGACCGACCCGGCCGTCGCACGTAGGCCCGCGGAACGCATCCCGGTACGGCGGTCGCCCCGGCACGGTCACGTTCGGGCGATCACCGCGTGACCTGACAGGAGGGGCCGCGTTCATCAGTCATGCGAAAGATCATTACGTGCGGCCTGCTGGCCGCCGCTGCCCTGTCCGGCTCCGCCGCCACGCCCGCCTTCGCCGACAACGACAGCAACTTCGGGAGCGGGGTCAACGCGGCGAACAACTGGAACTTCACCGCCGCGGACGTGTGCGTCCAGGAACTCGCCGTGGTGCCCGCCCTGAGTGACTGGACCGGCGACCACAAGAACAACTGCTCCAACGGCAACGTCATCGACCACTCCGGTACCGAGGCACCGCCCGGCCCCTGAACCGGGGACGCCTCAGCGACGGTGCCGACGACCGCCCTCGTCACGGGGCCCCGCGGAAGAACCAGGGGCGGCGGCCACGAGGGCGGGATCGTGTCACTCAGTCCACGAGATCACGCCAGAAGGGTACGGTCGCTCGCGGCTGCGAGGCGTCGTCCCAGGGGAGCGGCCCGTTGAACTCCCGGTCGATGTAGTCCGCCAGATCGGTCCCGTAGTAGATGACGTCGGTCTGGGACACCGACAGGACGGGGTGCCCGTACGTCCCGCGGCCGGCCGGCAGATAGCGGTGCGAGGCGACCGGGACCATCCGC
This sequence comes from Streptomyces sp. NPDC058576, assembly GCF_042718715.1. NCBI lineage: Bacteria > Bacillati > Actinomycetota > Actinomycetes > Kitasatosporales > Streptomycetaceae > Streptomyces > Streptomyces sp. NPDC058576. The sequence goes on from NZ_JBHXPF010000089.1 coordinate 13,477, forward strand.
GGCACAGTGGCCAGCTCCGTACGCGCCACCTCAAGGGCCTCGGCCGGTGCGTCCGGCCTGGAACCCCACCGGGGCGACCAGAAGGAGTTGTACTCCACGTCGAACAGCACCCCGTCCACCGGCCGGGCGAGGGTCTCGCGCAGTTCGTCGGGGTCGCCGTCGCGCCAGTTCGGCCAGGGCTGCCGCCGGTGGGCCGGGGAAAGCCGCCCCTGGGGCAGCCCGGCCGCCAGGAAGGCTCGGTGGTCGTCGCCGAACTCGAACCCGAACTCTTCCTCGACGCGCGCGAACTCGGCGTCGGACAGGCCGGGCAAAAGGTCGACCCGCCCCAGCCGCGCCAGCCTGCGCGCGGCCTCCTCGCCCAGTCGGGCTCCTTCGTCGGTGGTCATTTCACGATCGTAGGCGCGCGCCCCGGACGCTTCTGCGGCGCGCCCGCCGGAGGGCGCCGGTGCGAGGGGCGTTTTGGCTGCTTCCGGTGGGCGGGTCAGACTGTGGGCGCTCTCCGCTCCACCCGCCCGCCGCTCTCCGCCCCACCTCCAGCCCGCCGCTCTCCCACTCCACCGCCTGCCGCTCTCCGCCCCACCTCCGGCCGCCGCTCTCCCGCTCCACCCCGCCCGCCGGGCTCCCGCTCCCCTCCCCGTCAGGAATCGCCGTGTCCCACGTCTCCGCCGCCTCCCGGGCGAGCAGCGCCGCCCCGCGCCCCGACGCGCACCGCTTCAGCGCCGTCATCAGCCGCATAGCCGAGGAGATGGCCGCCCGCGACGACCACGGTGCCCCGGCCGACTACATCCCGATGCTCGCCGGAGCCGACCCCCGGCGCTTCGGCATGGCCGTCGCGGAGCCGGACGGGACCGTCTATGGGGTCGGAGACTGGCGGCAGCCGTTCTCGACGCAGTCCATCTCCAAGGTCTTCGCCCTGGCGCTGGCGCTCTCCCTGGACGGCGAGCAGATATGGCGGGGCGTGGGCCGCGAGCCGTCGGGCAACCCCTTCAACTCCCTGGTGCAGCTGGAGTACGAGAACGGCATTCCCCGTAACCCGTTCATCAACGCCGGGGCCCTGGTGGTGACCGACCGGCTGCAGGCGCTGACCGGGGACGCGGCGGGGCAGGTGCGGGAGCTGCTGCGTACGGAGAGCGGCAACGGCGCCATCGACTTCGTACCGGAGGTCGCCGCCTCCGAAGCGGCCTACGGCGACCGCAATGCCGCGCTGGCCCACTTCATGGCCTCCTACGGCAACATCACGCTCCCGGTCCCCGAACTGCTCGCCGCCTACTTCCGCCAGTGCTCGATCGAGGCGTCCTGCGCGGACCTGGCCCTCTCCGCGGGGTTCCTTGCCCGGCACGGTGTCCGGGCCGACGGTTCCGCGCTGCTGACCCGCAGCCAGGCCAAGCAGGTCAACGCGGTCATGCTGACCTGCGGGACGTACGACGCCGCCGGGGAGTTCGCCTATCGGGTGGGGCTGCCGGGCAAGAGCGGCGTCGGCGGGGGCATCATCGCGATCGTGCCCGGAGTGTGCACGCTGTGCGTCTGGAGCCCGGGGCTCGACCGGCGCGGCAACTCGGTGGCGGGCGTGGCCGCCCTCGACCGGTTCACCACACTCACCGGGCTGTCCGTCTTCTGAGGTGCCGGCCCTGCGGAGGCTGAGAATCGCGGCCCCCGTGCACCAGAACGCCACCCGACGGTTCGCCCGGTTCCGTGGCGCGGGATCCGCCATCACGTGTGCCGGGACCTCGTAGCCGAAGAGGAACAGGTGGGCCATGTGTACCCTGCGGATTCGTCGTCCCGGAGACCTACCGGACCGGCCGGAGCGGTCGGTCCGGACCGCTCTCGATGCCAAGTGACTGTGTAGGCAGGGGACTTCGGGGCATCCGATCGATAGGCCGGTCCGCTTCCGGACCGGACCCCGGAGCGACCGTCCCGAAGGAGCGAGAAGATGGCTACGCAGTTCAGCAACCAGCCGACCGGGCAGCATCACCACGCGCCGCGGGGAGGCGCCGAAGGCAACGTCTTCAGCATCATCGCGATCATCCTCGGCGTGATCGGGCTCATCTTCCTGCCGATCGTCTTCGCCCTCGGTGGCCTGATCATGGCCATCATCGCCAAGACCGTCCGCCATGAGCGGCTCGCCACGGTCGCCATCGTGGTCTGCGCCGTCGGACTGGTCGGCGGAATGGTCCTCGGCCTCGTCTTCGCCGGCATGTGACCCACGGTCCCGCCGTCACCGGGCGGCCCACGGCCCCGGCCCCACCACGCACAGCGCGGTGGGGCCGCGTGACGTCCGGACGAACCCCGTGCGGCCCAGCCGGTACGGGCCCGGCTAGCCGATCTGCTCGGCCAGGGCGACGATGATCCCCGAGGGTCCGCGGAGGTCGCAGAGCCGGTAGGCGTTCTCGTACCGCGCGATCTCGCCGAGAAGTTCCGCGCCGTGGCGGCGCAGTCGGGCGACGTTGTCGTCGATGTCGTCGACGGCGAACATGACCCGGTGCAGGCCCAGAGTGTTGGGCGGCGGGGCGTCCGGTCCGGCGGTGACCGCCGCCGGGGCGAGGAACTTCGTCAGCTCCAGCTTGCCGTGGCCATCCGGGGTGCGCAGCATCGCAATGGCACTGCGGACGCCCTCCAGGCCGGTCATCCGGTCCGCCACGACGCCCTCGACCACCGCTTCGCCCTCCAGCTCCAGGCCCAGTTCGAGGAAGAAGGCGACGGCGGCCTCCAGGTCGTCGACGACGATGGCTACGTTGTCCATGCGCTGAACGGTCACGGGGTGCTCCTTCGTGGTCGCGGTCCTTCGTGGACTGCCTCTGCCCCTGGGACGGAGCCGGGTCCCGATTCTCGACACCGGGAGGCCGCGACATCCGGAGGCCGCGACATCCGGAGGCCGCGACACCCGGCAGCCGCGATCCCGACGGGAGGCGGCAGGACCAGGTAACCGCAGGCCGACCGGGCGATCCACGGCCTCGGAGTCCACGGCCCCGACGCCTCCGGCCCGTCACCCCTCCGGCGTACGCGACAATGGAGCAATGACCACGCTCGCCCCCGCCCTCCCGCAGCTCCGCATCGGCCCGCACACCGTGCGGCCGCCGGTCGTGCTGGCCCCGATGGCCGGCATCACCAACGCCCCGTTCCGGACGCTGTGCCGGGAGTTCTCCGGGGGCAAGGGGCTCTTCGTCAGCGAGATGATCACCACGCGGGCGCTGGTCGAGCGCAACGAGAAGACCATGCAGCTCATCCACTTCGACGCGACCGAGACCCCGCGCTCGATCCAGCTGTACGGAGTGGACCCGGTCACCGTCGGCAAAGCGGTCCGGATGATCGTGGACGAGGACCTGGCCGACCACATCGACCTGAACTTCGGCTGCCCGGTCCCCAAGGTCACCCGCAAGGGCGGCGGCTCCGCGCTCCCGTACAAGCGGCCGCTGCTGCGGGCCATCCTCAGGGAAGCCGTGTCCAACGCCGGGGACCTCCCCGTCACCATCAAGATGCGCAAGGGCATCGACGACGACCACCTCACCTTCCTCGACGCCGGTCGCATCGCCGTCGAGGAGGGCGTCACCGCCGTCGCCCTGCACGGGCGCACCACCGCCCAGCACTACGGCGGCACCGCCGACTGGGACGCCATCGCCCGGCTCAAGGAGCACGTCCCGGAGATCCCCGTGCTCGGCAACGGCGACATCTGGAGCGCCGACGACGCCCTGCGCATGATGCGCGAGACCGGCTGCGACGGCGTCGTGGTCGGACGCGGCTGCCTCGGCCGGCCCTGGCTCTTCGCCGACCTGGTGAACGCCATGGAGGGCAGTGCGGCCCGGCACACGCCCACCCTGAGCGAGGTCGCGGACGTCATGGTGCGCCACGCGACGCTGCTGGGGGAGTGGATCGGCGACGAGGCCCGTGGCGTGATCGACTTCCGCAAGCACGTCGCCTGGTATCTCAAGGGCTTCGCGGTCGGCTCCGAGATGCGCAAGAAGCTGGCGATCACCTCCTCGCTGGAGGAGCTGGCCGGACAGCTGCACGAGCTGGACCTCGGCCAGCCCTGGCCGGACGGGGCCGACGGCCCGCGCGGGCGCACCTCGGGCAACAACCGGGTCGTTCTGCCGGACGGCTGGCTGAAGGACCCGTACGACTGCGCCGGAATCAGCGCCGACGCGGAGCTGGACACCTCCGGCGGCTGAGCCCGTACGCGCCCTCCGGCGGTCGAGCCCGTACGCGCCCTCCAGCGGCTCAGCCGGTACGCATCTTCGGCGGTCGAGCCCGTACGCGTCTTCGGCGGCCGGGCCCGCACGCATCCTGGGTGGCTGATTCCGTACGCCTCCGGCGGCTGAGCTTCTACGGGCGGAAGTGCTCTAGGTTGGCTGACGTGAGTGCGCGGGGGCGGAGTTACCGATACGTCGGACCGGTCGAGCCGAAGGCTGCGGTCCGGCCTGGCAGCGGCGGGTCCCGGATCAGCTCGGCAGCTGAATTCGGCGACTGGATCGCTGGGCGATCGGCGGCGGAACTGGCCGAGCCGTTCACCTTCGTGGTCGGCGTGGACGGTGCGCTTCGGTTGGCGCCCCGACGGAGCGAGCACGTGGCCTGCGCCGGCGGAGCCATGGTCTTGAGCGCCGGCGAGATCAGTTTCGAGCGCGAGGCGGACCGGTGGGCCGTGAGCGAGGTCAGCAACCAGTCCACAGGGTATTGCCCCGACATCGGCTCCTGGACGGAAGTCGCTCGTGCTCTGGACTGCGTAGGGCTCGGACGACCCTCCGGCTTCACCCACGAGGTGGTGTTCCGCCGGTGTCCTGGCTGCCAGGAGCACAACATCGTGCGCGAGGACGACTTCGTCTGCGTCTTCTGCGGCAGCGATCTGCCGGAGATGTGGAACGTGGATCCCACCGCGTGATGGCCGACGGGCACAGCCACTCGTTTATCGCCGCGACGAAGACGGTCGCCTCGTAACGGACCGTGAGCTTGTCGCATCGCGGCTGGACGGGCGGTGTCGATATCGAGGCATGCAGGCCTTCGCGTGCACGCTCTACCTCGCCCAGCACCCCGAGAGCGCCCGGTTCTGGTGGAGGTTCGCCGCCGGCGCCGGACACAACAGTGCCCCACCATCCGGTCCGTCACCACTACCGGGTGCCTGGAAGCCGATGTCGAGCGCGTGGCCAACCGATTCACCGGCCGCATGCTGATGCACGTGGACGATCGTGGAGCCAACAGATACGTCCCAGTGCATCCGTCAGATCACCCCGCCCCATGTCCACATCAACGACTCCGGCACGGAGCAGTCACATGATCGGCCGGACAAGTCCTAGGGGCAGCCCGCCACGTGGCACCGGTAGGCGAGCTGTCGGCCGGGCCGTCGCGGAACCGCCGCTCATCTGATCGCGGTGACGGCAGCAGTGGAGCGGCACAGGGTGCCGCTCCACTGCTCTCGGGTGCCGCCTCACCCCCGGCGCCTGATGGGCCCGGTGGTGGCCGGGGCGCCGGCAAGGGCGTGCTCCCCCTCCTCCTTCGCGCGCTCGGCCGACGGCACCGTACGGACCACACCGCATCCCGGCCCGTACGCTGCCCGACCCCTACAGCGCCCGACCCGTACAGGGCGGCCGCGACCGGTCAGGGGCCCGGCCGAGCGGCCCGTGTCGCCGTCGAGGACTCCCCGGACGGCACAGCGTCCGCGCACGGCCGTGGGCTGTGCGGTGCTGGTGGCGCCCTCCCCGCTGCCGGTGGAGCCCGCGCGGTGGAGGACCTTCGCCCGTAGCCTGGAAGAGGTGGATCCCGGGGTGCTCAGCGACTGCCTGAGGCGTCCCGAGGCGTCCGGATCCTGAAATCCGGGGTCCGAATCGGGCGTGATTCACGCCACCCTTGATCGGGGTTGCGCTCAGATGAGCGAAAAGTGGCTGACTGCACTTCTGAAAGACGTGGCACTCAGTGCCACGTCGCTGTATTCGAGAAGTGTACTCACCTGCTGCGTGTAACGCTCAGGTGAGCGGAAAAGGTCAAGTTTCGGCTATGTTGCCTTCAGGAGGTGAAGGCAAGGATTCCCCTGCTTCGGCCGGGCGACCCTTTCGATCTGCTGGCGGACGGGTGGTTGCGGCCGCATGACGACCAAGTGGACGTACCCATACACCTTCGATCTGGGTATGTTCCTCGCCGTCAGGGCAGCCACCGCGTCCTCGAGGAGTCGAGACCCGTGTCGGAAAACAAAGATCCCCAGAAGTTCGTCTACGACTTCACCGAGGGCAACAAGGATCTGAAGGATCTTCTGGGCGGCAAGGGCGCCAACCTCGCCGAGATGACCAACCTCGGGTTGCCCGTCCCTCCGGGTTTCACGATCACCACCGAGGCCTGCAAGGTCTACCTGGACAGCGGCGACGCGCCGACCGCGCTGCGCGACGAGGTGAGTGCGCACCTCAAGGCGCTGGAAGAGCGCATGGGCAAGCAGCTCGGCCAGGCCGACGACCCGCTGCTGGTCTCCGTCCGCTCGGGCGCGAAGTTCTCCATGCCCGGCATGATGGACACGGTCCTGAACATCGGCCTCTCCGACGTCTCGGTCGCCGGTCTCGCCACCCAGTCCGGCGACGAGCGCTTCGCCTGGGACTCCTACCGCCGCCTCATCCAGATGTTCGGCAAGACCGTCCTCGGCGTCGACGGCGATCTCTTCGAGGAGGCCCTGGAGGCCGCCAAGCACGCGAAGAAGGTCACGGTCGACACCGACCTCGCCGCGGCCGACCTCAAGAAGCTCGTCAAGCAGTTCAAGAAGATCGTCGAGTCCGAGGCCGGACGCGACTTCCCGCAGGACGCGCGGGAGCAGATGGACCTGGCCATAAACGCGGTCTTCGACTCGTGGAACACCGACCGGGCCAAGCTCTACCGCCGCCAGGAGCGCATCCCCGGCGACCTCGGCACGGCCGTCAACGTCTGCTCGATGGTCTTCGGCAACCTGGGTCCCGACTCCGGTACGGGCGTCGCCTTCACCCGTGACCCGGCCAGCGGCCACCAGGGCGTCTACGGCGACTACCTCACGAACGCGCAGGGCGAGGACGTCGTCGCCGGTATCCGCAACACGGTGCCGCTCGCCGATCTGGAGTCGATCGACAAGAAGTCGTACGACCAGCTCATGCAGATCATGGAGAAGCTGGAGAACCACTACAAGGATCTCTGCGACATCGAGTTCACCATCGAGCGCGGCCAGCTCTGGATGCTCCAGACCCGCGTCGGCAAGCGCACCGCCGGGGCCGCCTTCCGGATCGCCACCCAGCTCGTCGACCAAGGCCTGATCGACGAGGCCGAGGCCCTCCAGCGGGTCAACGGCGCCCAGCTCGCCCAGCTGATGTTCCCGCGCTTCGACGACGAGGCGAAGACCGAGCTGCTCGGCCGGGGCATCGCCGCGTCCCCGGGCGCGGCCGTCGGCAAGGCCGTCTTCGACTCGTACACCGCGATCAAGTGGTCCCGCTCCGGCGAGAAGGTCATCCTGATCCGCCGCGAGACCAACCCCGACGACCTCGAAGGCATGATCGCCGCCGAGGGCATCCTGACCTCGCGCGGCGGCAAGACCTCGCACGCGGCGGTCGTGGCGCGCGGCATGGGCAAGACCTGTGTCTGCGGCGCCGAGGACCTGGAGGTCGACACCAAGCGCCGCCGGATGACGGTCGGCGGCACGGTGATCGAGGAGGGCGACCTCGTCTCGATCGACGGCTCCACCGGCAAGGTCTACCGGGGCGAGGTACCCGTTGTACCGTCCCCGGTCGTCGAGTACTTCGAGGGCCGCATGCACGCCGGGGCGGACGACGCCGACGAGCTGGTCGCCGCCGTGCACCGGATCATGGCGTACGCGGACCGGGTGCGCCGGCTGCGCGTGCGGGCCAACGCCGACAACGCCGAGGACGCCCTGCGCGCCCGCCGCTTCGGCGCCCAGGGCATCGGCCTGTGCCGCACCGAGCACATGTTCCTCGGCGAGCGCCGCGAGATGGTCGAGAAGCTGATCCTCGCGGACACCGACGACGAGCGCGAGACCGCACTCGCCGCTCTCCTCCCGCTCCAGAAGGCCGACTTCATCGAGCTGTTCGAGTCGATGGACGGACTGCCCGTCACCGTCCGCCTCCTCGACCCGCCGCTCCACGAGTTCCTGCCCGACATCACCGAGCTGTCGGTCCGCGTCGCGCTCGCCGAGTCCCGCAAGGACGCCAACGAGAACGACCTGCGCCTCCTCCAGGCCGTGCACAAGCTGCACGAGCAGAACCCGATGCTGGGCCTGCGCGGCGTGCGCCTGGGTCTGGTCATCCCCGGGCTGTTCGCGATGCAGGTGCGGGCGATCGCCGAGGCCGCCGCCCACCGCAAGAACGCCAAGGGCGACCCGCGCGCCGAGGTCATGATTCCGCTCGTCGGCACGGTCCAGGAGCTGGAGATCGTCCGCGAGGAGGCCGACCGGGTCATCGCCGAGGTCCAGGCCGCCACCGGCACCGACCTCAAGCTGACCATCGGCACCATGATCGAGCTGCCGCGCGCCGCGCTGACGGCCGGCCAGATCGCCGAGGCCGCGCAGTTCTTCTCCTTCGGTACGAACGACCTGACCCAGACGGTGTGGGGCTTCTCCCGCGACGACGTGGAGGCCTCGTTCTTCACCGCGTACCTGGAGAAGGGCATCTTCGGGGTCTCCCCGTTCGAGACCATCGACAAGGACGGCGTCGGCGCGCTGGTCCGCAGCGCCGTCGAGGCGGGCCGGGCCACCCGCCCGGACCTGAAGCTCGGCGTCTGCGGCGAGCACGGCGGCGACCCCGAGTCGGTGCACTTCTTCCACGAGGTGGGCCTGGACTACGTCTCCTGCTCGCCCTTCCGCATCCCGGTGGCCCGCCTTGAGGCCGGCCGGGCCGCAGCCGAGTCCCGGGGCAGTGACAGCCGCTGACCCGGGCTCACCGGTCCGGGGTGCACGAACACCCCGGATCTCCTGGGCAGGGCTGCACGAACAGCCCTGCCCACCGACCAAGGCCGCAGAGCGGCCTGCCTCTCCGGCGTCGCCGCCGGAAGCCGAGCCCGGCCCTCACCGGGCGCACCGGCCCGGCGGCGGCCCCGGAGCACCCGGAAGCGGCGGCACCCTGTGCGGGGGGGGGGGCGCGGC
>NZ_JBHXPF010000090.1:0-22086 GCF_042718715.1 Streptomyces sp. NPDC058576
GCGCACCTATCTGACGGTTTGACATCCGCCTCCTGGGGCGCCGGGGGGCGTGCCCGTCCGCCCCAGGAGGCTTGTCCTAGACTCGTCGCCATGTCGGGCTCTGCGCACCGCTTCGGGCCCCGCGGTCTCCGCCGCGGGGCAGCCCTGACATTGGTCTTCGGGTGTGCTCTCGCCACCGCCGCCGCGACCGGTTCGCTGCCGCAGGAGCCCGATCCCGGGACCGGCCCGCAGACGCGTGCCGTCTCCTCCACCGTCGCTCCGGTCGACCGCGACGAGATCGAGGACGCCGCCGCCGAGGCCGAGGCCGACGGGAAGTCCGTGAAGGACGCCGCCGAGGAGGTCGTCAGCCGCAGCGGGGACCGCTGGGGCGCGGTCTACGACCAGCGGGAGTACGAGGAGTTCGAGCAGGCGCTGGACGGCACCTACACCGGGATCGGGCTCTCCGCCCGGCGCACCGCCCGCGGCGACGTCACCGTCTCCCGCGTGCAGGCCGGCGGTCCCGCCGACCGGGCCGGCATCCGCGCCGGCGACCTGCTGCGCACCCTGGACGGCCGCGCGGTCGGCAAACGCCCCGTCGCGGAGGTCGTCGCGTTACTGCGCGGCGACGGTACGGGAGCGGCCGAGGGCAGCCGGGTGCGGCTCGGCCTGGTCCGGGACGGCCGGAGCTGGACCGAGACCCTGGAGCGGGCCCGGCTGACCACCGAGGCGGTCACCGTGCGGCGGCTGGGCGCCGAGCCCGCCTCGGCGGTCCTGATCAAGGTCGCCGCCTTCACCAAGGGCGCGGGAGCCGACGTCCGGGACGCGGTCCGGGACGCCCCCGACGGGGCCGGGATACTGCTCGACCTGCGCGCCAACTCCGGCGGACTCGTCGCCGAGGCCGTCGTCGCCGCCTCCGCCTTCCTGGACGGCGGCCTGGTCGCCACGTACGACGTGCGCGGCGATCAGCACGCCCTGTACGCCGACCCGGGCGGTGACACGGACCGGCCGGTCGTCGTCCTGGTCGACGGCGGCACGATGAGCGCCGCCGAGCTGCTGACCGGCGCGCTCCAGGACCGGGGCCGCGCGGTCACCGTCGGCTCGCCGACCTTCGGCAAGGGCTCCGTGCAGATGCCCAGCAAGCTCCCGGGCGGCTCGGTGGCCGAGCTGACCGTCGGCCACTACCGCACTCCGGGCGGCCGCAACGTCGACGGCAGGGGCATCACACCCGACCTCGTGGTGCGCGAGAGGGCCCAGCAGCGGGCCGAGACGGTATTGAGTGGCCTCGGGGGTGGGTCGTAGTGCGAAAATGACCGCACTATGGCGAAGGAAAAAGACACCGGGCGCAAGATGATCGCGCAGAACAAGAAGGCGCGGCACGACTACACGATCCTCGACACCTACGAGTGCGGTCTCGTCCTCATGGGTACGGAGGTCAAGTCCCTGCGCATGGGACGGGCCTCCCTGGTCGACGGCTTCGTCCAGATCGACGACCACGAGGCGTGGCTCCACAACATCCACGTACCCGAGTACGTCCAGGGCACCTGGACCAACCACACGGCCAAGCGGAAGCGCAAGCTGCTGCTGCACCGGGCCGAGATCGACAAGCTGGAGTCGAAGTCGCAGGAGACGGGCCACACCATCGTGCCGCTCGCGTTGTACTTCAAGGACGGCCGGGTCAAGGTCGAGATCGCGCTCGCGAAGGGCAAGAAGGAGTACGACAAGCGGCAGACGCTCCGCGAGAAGCAGGACACGAGGGAGACGAACCGCGCCATCTCGGCGGCCCGCCGGCGCCAGCGCAGCGCCTGAGGGACCCCCGGCGGGGGAATACGCTGGCATCGTCCGGCGTTGGTCACGTACGATGGGCCGTGCACCTCAGCGAAGGTGCGCGTTTTGAAAACACCACATGGGGATGATCGGTTTCGACAGCGGATGTCGAAGCAGGGGAAGCGAGTCGAGGAAGCGGCAATGATCTCGTAAACCATATGTCGCAAACAATAATCGCCAATTCCAAGCGCGATTCCTCCGCCTTCGCCCTCGCTGCCTAATTAGCAGCTAAGCGAAGACTCTGCGGAGTGTCAGCCCGGGGGTGATCCCGACCCGGATCCTGGCATCAACTAGGGATCTAAACTTCTCGGCCCGGCCACGGGGCCGAGAAGGAAATCAAACAGTGGCTGGGCCTGTCGGAGGCTTGTTCGCGTGACCTCCGGGGCCGAGAAAAGCGCAGCGAACTGCACTCGGAGAAGCCCTGGTTCCGCACCGTTGGACGCGGGTTCGATTCCCGCCATCTCCACAATTCCCATGTAGGCCGCTGCCCCGCGAGTTCGCTCGCGGGGCAGCGGCTTTTTCACGTCCGCCGCCGCTGTCCCCACCGGGCGCCCGCTCCCGCGATGACCAGGGCGAGGGCCGCAGCCGACATCGGGGCCGCGTAGCCGGGGACCGTCCCCGCGTGCTCGACCAGCCAGCCGCCCGTCGCCGCCCCGGCCGCCACCCCGCCCAGCAGCGCGGTCACCGAGAGCGTCATGCCCTCGTTCAACTGCTCCGGACGCGTGGCCCGCTGGACCAGCGTCATGCCCGTGACCATGGTGGGCGCGGTCGCCGCCCCCGCCAGCAGCAGGCAGAGCGCCAGGACCGGGAGCGAGGCCGAGCCGGCGGCGGCCAGCAGCGGCAGGGTCATCAGCGCCGTCATCCCGGTCAGGCACAGCAGCAGCCTGCGGTGGACGTGCCGGGCCTGCCGCAGCGAACCGTAGACCAGACCCGCCGCGCACGAGCCCGCCGCCTGGAGCGCCAGGATCGCGCCCCCGGCATGCGCGATGGAGACCACCTCCAGCGCTCCGAACACCGCGCCCGTGGCGAGGAACACCGCCAGCAGCGCGGGCATCCCCGGTGTGCGCAGGGGCGAGGCCACCGTCTCCGTGCGCGGGGTGACCGGCGGCTCCGTGGCGCGCTGGGCCGCGAAGATCAGGACGCCGGTCATCAGGAGCACCGCGCCCACCAGCGTGCCCGCCTCCGGGAACAGCGCCCCGCAGAGAGCCGCGGCCAGCACCGGGCCCAGCATGAAGCACAGCTCGTCGGCGGCCTGCTCGAAGGAGTTCGCGGTGTGCAGGGCCGCCGGATCACCCCGGTGCAGATGCGCCCAGCGGGCCCGCGACATCCCGCCGGTGTTCGGGGTCGTCGCGGTCGCGGCGTACGCGGCGAACAGGGTCCAGGCCGGGGCGTCGTGGTGCACGCACAGCACCAGGGCCAGCGAACCCAGCACGGCGAGCGCGGTGGCGGGCACGGCGACCCGCGCCTGCCCGAAGCGGTCCACGAGCCGGGCGGTGAACGGCGCGACGACCGCCGTGGCGGCCAGCCCGGTCGCGGTGACGGCCCCCGCGAGAGCGTACGAGCCCCGGGACCCGGCGATCATGATGACCGCGCTGACGCTGAGCATCCCCATCGGCAGCCGGGCGATCAGATTGCCCGCCGTGAAGGCCCGGGCCCCGGGCGTCGCCAGCAGCCGGAGGTACGGGTTAGACGACCGCCGTCGCCCGGTGCTCCCGGGCGCGGAGCGCGGGGCCGCGACCAACTGGCTGCCGGTGACGGCGAACAGGGGCGCGGGCGGGGGCGCGGCGGCCCGGTCCGGGCGGGCGGCGCGGACGGGCCGGGGTGCGGTCTCCGGGCGGGCGGCAGGGGATATCGGCATACGGCCAAGGCTCGCCGTGCCCCGACCCTCGGGTCCAACACCTTCTGCGCACCGATTCACGCGTACGTGTTGTGAATGGGGCCCAGGCGGTAGATTCGCGGCGTGCCTCCCGCCGACACCGACCCCCGACTCCTGCGTGCCTTCCTCGCCGTCGCCGACGAGCTGCACTTCACCCGGGCCGCCGCCCGCCTCTTCGTCGCGCAGCAGGCGCTGAGCCGGGACATCCGTCGGCTGGAACGCGAGCTGGGCGCCGAGCTGTTCGTCCGGACCACCCGGCAGGTCGCGCTCACCCCGGACGGCGAACGCCTGCTGCCGTACGCCCGCCGGGTGCTCGACGCGCACGCCGAACTCGCCGGGGCCTTCAGCGGCGGGCCCGCCCGGCCGCTGCTCGTCGACCTGAACAGCGACGGGGCCACCGCCGCCCGGGTGCTGGCGCGCGCCCGCGAACTGGTGCCCGAGTGCGAGCTGATGGCCCGCTTCGAGTCCGGGCTCACCTGGGCCGCGGCCGAGATCCTGGCCGGCCGGCTCGACGCCTCCTTCGGCCGGGCCGCCGGACTGGCCCCGGGGGTGCGCGCGGGGCTCTCCACGCACCCCGTGCGGTACGAGCCGATGGCCCTGATGCTGCCGGTGTCTCACCCCCTCGCGGAGCGGGCGGTCGTCCCCCTGGCCGAGCTGTCCGGAGAGACCGTCTACGCGGGGGCCGGCAACGAGCGGACGCGGGAGTGGACCGACCTCGCCGCATCGTTGTTCGCCGAGTGGGACATCGTGATGGCCCCGCCCGTACCGCTCGCCGTGGGTGTGGCCGAATTTCAGCGGGTCATGTCGAAGGGGGGACACCCCGTGCTCGCCGTCGTCGACTTTCCGCCGCTGCCCGGGACGGTGCTGCGGCCGCTCGTCGATCCGATTCCGCTTTCGCCGCTGTCGCTGGTCTGGCGGAAGGGGCTGAGGCATCCCGGCGTAGACGCCCTACGCCACGCTACGGCCCAGTTGTCCCTTGCCGAGGGATGGATGGTCCGGCCGTCCGGATCCTGGCTGCCCGAGACCGATCTGGCACTGATGCGTGACCATTCCTGATCACCTTCTTTCAGGGGCACGTGGGCGTCAACGCCGTGCGCTACCTTCATCGTCCGGGTGCATGGACGCCGGGTTCGTGGACGGGTGGGGGCCCAGTCCGACAGTAAAGAACCGGCCAATTCCGTGCGCCTGATTCACTGAGTGGGGGATGGCTGCACCTGTGGACAATTGGCGTGAAAGCAAAAGAACCGGGCACACGCACGAGCCCAACGACGCGACGATCCAACTCGACGGACTGGGCCGTCAACTCACCGAACTACCCGGCGAACCCGGCCCGCCGGACGGCTCCGACGGCCCCGTCTTCGTCGACGAGAGCGGCCGCCGCAGCAAGACCTACCGACGCCTCGGCTGGATTCTGGCCACGATCTGCGCCGGCTACGCCGTGACGCTGGTCCTCGCCGTCCTCGGCGGGAACTCCAGCGCCCCTTGGCTGCCCCTCTCCGGACCCAAGGAGGAGGCGAAGGCGGGGCAGGTCGAGGAGCTCCCCGAGCCCAGCGCCGACGCCGATGACGGCGACCTGTCCGACGACGCCCCGGAGCCGGGGCCCAGCGCCTCCGGCACCCCGGCGGCCGCCGCGTCCGGCGTCCCCGAGGGCGCCACTCCGTCGGCCACCTCCGTGATCGTTCCCGCCGGGGTGGCGGGCCGCCCCTCCGCGTCCGCCTCAGCGGACCCGTCCCGCCCCACCGGGGGCGGCGGCGCGGACAGGACCACGAAGCCGGCCCCCACGACCTCGACCGCGAAACCGCCGGTCGACCCCCCGCCGCCGTCCGGCGAGCCGGAGCCGACCGACCCGACGGTCCCGCCCGCCGAGAACCCCGACCCGCCGGTGCAAGAAGAGAGCGCCCCGTAAATGAACTACCCCGCCACGCGGGGCAGGAACGGCAAGAACGTCAGGAAGCGGAAGGCGCCACGCTGCCGGAGCCTGCTCAGGCTCCCCATGCGCTACCTCCTGCCGACGACTCTTCTCCTCGCCCTGCTCGCGATGCTGATGCTGCGCGGATACGTGCACAGCGAGATCCTCGCCGACCACCGGGTCCGCGACGCCGACCACCACAACGAGGTGCCGAAGGACATCCGCTCCGGCGGGCCCGTCATCGACGCCCGCTCCGGTGAAGCGAAGACCCTGCGCATCCCCGACCGCCGGATCGTCCTGACCTTCGACGACGGGCCCGACCCGGTGTGGACGCCGAAGGTGCTCGACAAACTGAAGGAGTACGACGCCCACGGGGTCTTCTTCGTCACCGGCACCATGGCCGCCCGCCACCCCGAGCTGGTCCGGCGGATGGTCGACGAGGGCCACGAGCTCGGCCTGCACACCTTCAACCACCCCGACCTCTCCTACCAGTCCACCGAGCGCATCGACTGGGAGCTGTCGCAGAACCAGCTGACGCTGGCGGGCGCGGCCGGCATCCGCACCTCGATCTTCCGGCCGCCGTACTCCTCCTTCTCGCGCGCCATGGACAACACGTCCTGGCCGGTCGCGGAGTACATCGGCAGCCGCGGCTACCTCACCGTCGTCACCGACACCGACAGCCAGGACTGGAAGCGCCCCGGGGCCCGCGCCATCGTCGAACGGGCCACGCCGAAGGACGGCAAGGGCGCGATCATCCTGATGCACGACTCCGGCGGCGACCGCTCGCAGACCGTGGCCGCGCTCGACACCCTGCTGCCGGACCTCAAGGAGCGGGGCTACACCTTCACCCGCCTCACCACGGCCCTGGGCGCCCCCAGCGCGCACACCCCGGTCACCGGGTCCGCGCTGTGGAAGGGCAAGGCGTTCGTCTCCGCCGTCGCCGTCTCCGAGCGGATCACCGGCGTGCTGGTCGTCGGGCTCGCCGTCATCGGCGTCCTGGTCCTCGCCCGCTTCGGCCTGATGCTGCTGCTCTCCTTCCTGCACGCCCGCAAGGTCCGCCGCCGGGACTTCCGTTGGGGCGAACCCCTCAGCCGCCCGGTCTCCGTCCTGGTCCCCGCGTACAACGAACGCGAGTGCATCGAGGCGACCGTGCGCTCCCTGGTCGCCGGCGACCACCCGATCGAGATCATCGTCATCGACGACGGCTCCACCGACGGCACCGCCGATCTCGTCGAGGCCATGCGGCTGCCCCGCGTACGCGTCGTGCGCCAGCGGAACGCGGGCAAGCCCGCCGCCCTCAACAACGGTATCCAGCAAGCCCGTTACGACATCGTCGTGATGATGGACGGCGACACCGTCTTCGAGCCGGCCACGGTCCGTGAGCTGGTCCAGCCCTTCGCCGACCCCCGGGTCGGAGCCGTCGCGGGCAACGCCAAGGTCGGCAACCGCGATTCCCTCATCGGCGCTTGGCAGCACATCGAGTACGTGATGGGCTTCAACCTGGACCGCCGGATGTACGACGTGCTCGGCTGCATGCCCACCATCCCCGGGGCCGTCGGGGCGTTCCGCCGCGAGGCTCTGGAGCGGGTCGGCGGGATGAGCGAGGACACCCTCGCCGAGGACACCGACGTCACCATGGCCCTGCACCGGGACGGCTGGCGCGTGGTCTACGCGGAGAACGCCCGCGCCTGGACCGAGGCCCCGGAGTCCGTGCAGCAGCTCTGGTCGCAGCGCTACCGGTGGAGTTACGGCACCATGCAGGCCATCTGGAAGCACCGCCGCGCGGTGATCGAACGCGGACCCTCGGGCCGCTTCGGACGGGTCGGGCTGCCGTTCGTCTCCCTGTTCATGGTCGTCGCCCCGCTGCTCGCGCCGCTCATCGACGTGTTCCTGCTGTACGGACTCGTCTTCGGCCCGACCGGCAGGACGGTCGCCGCCTGGTTCGGTGTGCTGCTCGTCCAGGCGGTCTGCGCCGCGTACGCGTTCCGGCTGGACAAGGAACGCATGACGCACCTGCTCTCCCTGCCGCTCCAGCAGATCCTCTACCGCCAGCTCATGTACGTCGTGCTGCTCCAGTCCTGGATCACCGCGCTCACCGGCGGCCGGCTGCGCTGGCAGAAGCTGCGCCGCACGGGTGCGGTGGAGGCCCCCGGCGGTGTCTCCGCCCAGCGCCCGAGACCGGCCGCCGCCGGATCCGTACGCGGCGACAGCGCCGACGAGAGGCCCTTCGTATGACGGCCCCGCCCCTGCCGAGGGCCGCCGCCCCGGACCCCGCGGTCCCGGCGCAGCCCGTCCCCGTAAAGCCGCAAAAGCCAGTCCGGGACCGGTACTTCGACCTGCTGCGGGCCCTCGCCCTCTTCCGGGTCGTCCTCTACCACCTGACCGGCTGGGCCTGGCTGCCCCTCGTCTTCCCCTCCATGGGCGTGATGTTCGCCCTGGCCGGGACGCTGATGGCGCGCTCGCTGAAACGCCCCGCCGTCCAGGTGATCCGGGGCCGCGTCCGCCGGCTCCTGCCGCCGCTGTGGCTGCTCGGCGCGATCGGCGTCACCGGCATGGTCGCCCAGGGCTGGGGCCCGGACGCCGAGGGCCACCCGGGCCGGTGGTGGCAGCACCTGGCGTACTGGGTGCTGCCGCTCAGCGATCCGCCGTACGCGGACGACGTGGCGGGCATCGCCGGATTCCTCGGGGCGGGCTGGCCGGAGGAGCTGGCCGGGCCGCTCTGGTACATCCGCGCCTACCTGTGGTTCGTGCTGTTCTCCCCGCTGATCCTGCGCGGACTGCGGCGACTGCCCTGGCCGACGCTGCTCGCGCCGCTGGCGCTCTCCGTCGTCATGCGCCTGGAGGTGTTCTCCACCACCGGCCGCCTCGACTCCGCGATCACCGACTTCTCCACCTTCGGCGCCTGCTGGGTCCTCGGCATGGCCCACCAGGAGGGTGTGCCGGGGCGGCTCCCCGCCTACGTCGTCCCCTCGCTCGCCCCGCTCTTCGCGGGCGCGGGGCTGTGGTGGGCGGCCCACGAGGGCTTCCGCAGCGGCTTCGACCTGGACTCCATCCCGCTCGCCCAGGCCCTGTGGTCCTTCGGCTGCGTGCTGCTCCTGCTGCACTACAGCCCGTCCTGGACCGAGTGGCCCCGGCGGCTGCGGGCCTTCGGCCGGCCGATCACCCTGCTCAACTCGCGGGCCGTGACCGTCTACCTCTGGCACAACGTCTGCATCCTGACCGCCGCCACGCTCTACGACCGGCTCTGGTCGGTGGACGCCCTCAGCGAGAACGTGCCCTGGCTGCTGGAGAGCTGGGCACCCGTCCTGCTGATCACCTGGGCGCTCATCGCACTCTGCGTCCTCGCCTTCGGCTGGGCCGAGGACGTCGCCGCCAAGCGCCGGCCGCAGCTCTGGCCGGACGGCAGGCGATAGGGGCAGGCGATAGGCGGCAGGCGGCAGGAGAGGACACCGCATCTCACCGGGCCGGGAGGGGACCGGTGAGAGCAAGGTTGCGCACCGGTCACCTCGCGGCACCACGCCGAAACGCGGGCTCCCTAGCGTCGGGGACAACACCCCGACCCCCTGTGGAGGCGCGTGATGGCAGGCCGTTGGATCGAGACCTGGGAGCCGGAGGACGAGACGTTCTGGCAGGAGAAGGGCGAACGGGTCGCCCGCCGCAACCTGTGGTTCTCCGTGCTCTCCGAGCACATCGGATTCTCCATCTGGACCCTGTGGTCGGTGATGGTCCTGTTCATGGGACCGGAGTACGGCATCGACCCGGCCGGGAAGTTCTTCCTCATCTCGACCGCCACCCTCGTGGGCGCGCTGGCGCGGGTGCCGTACACCTTCGCCGTCGCCCGCTTCGGCGGCCGCAACTGGACGGTCTTCAGCGCGGTGAGCCTGCTCGTCCCGACCCTGGCCGCGTTCTGGGTGATGGAGCCCGGGACCTCGTACGGCACGTTCGTGGCGGTCGCGGCGCTCACCGGGATCGGCGGCGGCAACTTCGCCTCGTCGATGACCAACATCAACGCCTTCTTCCCGCTGCGCGAGAAGGGCTGGGCGCTCGGCCTGAACGCGGGCGGCGGCAACATCGGCGTCCCCGTCGTCCAGCTCGTCGGCCTGCTCGTCGTCGGCACGCTGGGGGCCTCGCACCCCCGGATCGTCCTCGGCGTGTACCTCCCGCTGATCGTCCTGGCCGCCGTGTGCGCCGCCCTGTACATGGACAATCTGCGGCCCGTGAAGAACGACACCGGGGCCGCGCTGGAGGCCGTCCGCGACCCGCACACCTGGATCATGTCGATCCTCTACATCGGCACCTTCGGCTCGTTCATCGGCTACAGCTTCGCCTTCGGCCTGGTGCTCCAGACCCAGTTCGGCCGGACCCCGCTCCAGGCCGCCTCGCTCACCTTCATCGGCCCGCTGCTGGGCTCCCTGATCAGGCCCGTCGGGGGCCGGCTCGCCGACCGGTACGGCGGCGCGCGCATCACCCTGGCCACCTTCGCCGCGATGGCCGCCGCCACCGGCGTCGTCATCCACGCCTCCGGGACCGCCTCGCTGCCCGTCTTCCTCACCGGCTTCACCGCCCTGTTCGTCCTCACGGGCCTCGGCAACGGATCGACGTACAAGATGATCCCCGGCATCTTCCACACCAAGGCGCTGGCCCGGGGCCTCGACGGCGAGGCGGCCGCCGCCCACGGACGGCGGCTCTCCGGCGCGGCCATGGGCCTCATCGGGGCCGTCGGCGCACTCGGCGGCCTGGCCATCAACCTCGCCTTCCGCCAGTCCTTCCAGTCATCCGGCACCGGGACGGCGGCCTTCTGGTCCTTCCTCGCCTTCTACGGCGTGTGTCTCACGCTCACCTGGGCGGTATACCTTCGCCGCCCCGCGCCCGTGCCCGCACGGGCCCAGCTCGGCTACGCGGAGGTGTAGAAACGGCACGGTTCGGCGTCGTGCGACGTAACGGCCGGGAAATACGGGGGAACCGAGCCTGTCACGCACCGTTGGCAGGCTCGGGCCTCCGCAGATCGCGTACCAGCGGAAACATCGCGTGCCAGCGGGAACATCGCGTACGAGCGGGAACACGGGAGCCGGGGAACACGCCATGCAGGACGACGACACAACGCACGGCCCCCTCGCGGGCTTCACCGTCGGGGTGACCGCCGCCCGTCGCGCCGAGGAGCTCGCCACCCTCCTCAAACGCCGCGGGGCCGCCGTCCTGCACGCCCCCGCCCTGCGGATCGTGCAACTCGCCGACGACAGCGAGCTCCTCGCCGCCACCAAGGAGCTGATCGGCCACGCCCCCGACGTGGCGGTCGCCACCACCGCGATCGGCTTCCGCGGCTGGATCGAGGCGGCCGACGGCTGGGGCGTCGGCGACGCCCTGCTGGAGACCCTGCGCGGGGTCGAACTCCTCGCCCGGGGACCCAAGGTCAAGGGCGCCATCCGGGCCGCCGGACTCACCGAGGCCTGGTCGCCCGGGTCCGAATCGATGGCCGAGGTCCTTGACCGCCTTCTCGCCGAAGGCGTCGCCGGCCGCCGGATCGCCCTCCAGCTGCACGGCGAACCGCTGCCCGGTTTCGTCGAGTCCCTGACGGCCGCGGGCGCCGAGGTCGTCGTCGTCCCCGTCTACCGCTGGATGCCCCCGCAGGACCTCGCCCCGCTCGACCGCATGCTCGACGTCACCGCCACCCGGGGCCTGGACGCGATCACCTTCACCAGCGCCCCCGCCGCCGCCTCGTTCCTCGGCCGCGCCGAGACCCGCGGGCTGCTTCCCGAAGTCCTCGGCGCCCTGCGCGACGACGTGCTGGTCGCCTGCGTCGGACCGGTCACCGCACTCCCGCTCCAGGCCCGCGGCATCGCCACCCTCCAGCCGGAACGCTTCCGGCTCGGCCCCCTGGTCCAGCTGATGTGCGCCCACCTCCCGGCAACCGCCCGCATCCTGCCCGTCGCCGGTCACCGCGTCGAGATCCGGGGCCACGCCGTCCTCGTCGACGACGAACTGCGCGCGGTGCCGCCCGCGGGCATGGCTCTCCTGCACGCGCTGGCCCGCCGCCCCGGCTGGGTGGTGGCCCGCGCCGACCTGCTGCGGGCCCTGCCCGGCAGCGGCTCCGACGAGCACGCGGTGGAGACGGCGATGGCCCGGCTGCGCTCGGCGCTGGGCGTGCCGCGGCTGATCCAGACGGTCGTCAAGCGGGGCTACCGGCTGGCGCTGGACCCGGCGGCGGACACGAAGTACGGGCGCTGAGAGGCCCGTACGGAGGTCCGGGGCCGGTCCCTCGTCTCCGGGCGTCGGCCGCCGAGGGGGCCCTGCGGAGGCCCCCGGCCGCCCCGGCTAGCGTGACCGGATGACCGACCGCACCCACCTGCTCGCCCCGCTCGCCCCGGACGTGGCCTTCCGCCCCGCCGCGCTCACCGACGCGCCCTCCTTCGCCACGGCCCTCACCCGCAGCCGCCCGTACATGCGCCGCTGGGAACCCCTGCGCCCCGAGTCCTTCTACACCGTCGAGGGCCAGGCCGCCCGGCTCACCGCGCTGCTGGCCGACCGGGACGCCGGGCGGGCCATGCCCTGGGTGCTCGCGGACGCCGACGACCGGGTGATCGGCGGCTTCACGCTCTCCGGCATCGAGCGGGGCCCGTTCCGCAACGGCCGCCTCGGCTACTGGGTCGACGAGGCGCACGCCGGACGCGGGCTGGCCACCGCCGCCGTCGGCGCGGTCTGCGAGGCGGCCCGCGACCGGCTCGGTCTGCACCGTGTCGAGGCGGCGACCGTCACCGACAACACCCCGTCCCAGCGGGTGCTGGCCAAGGCCGGGTTCCAGCAGGTCGGCACGGCCCCCGGCTATCTGCACATCAACGGAGGCTGGCGCGACCACCATCTCTTCCAGCGGCTTCTGCACGACGACCCACCGGCCGGCTGAGCGTCGCCGCCGGGGCCTCCCGCACATGCACATGGCCGTCCAGCGGATAGTCGGGCGGCAGCGCGGGGATCACGCGCGCCATCGCGTATCCGCACTTCTCCGCCACCCGGCACGAGGCCGTGTTGTCCACCTGGTGCAGCAACTCCAGCCGTTTCATGCCCTGTTCGGCGAAGGTCGCGAACGCCCAGTCGGTCAGTGCCGTCAGCGCCCGTGATGCCACGCCCCGGCCGCGTGCTGGGGCTGTCGTCCAATAGCCCACCTCAGCAGAGTCGTTGAGCGGATCCAGCCCCTTCAGCACGACGTTGCCGAGCAGTTCGCCCTCCCGCCCGCTCTCCGTGACGGCGAAGCCGTAGCGGGTGCCCGCCACCCATCCCCTACGCTGCGCCTCCAGCCAGTCGGCCGCCCCGTCCGCCCCGGAGACCTGGATGGCCAGCCACCGCCGCATCGCCGGATCGTCGTACGCCCGCAGCAGCGCCGGCAGATCCTCCGCGCGCCACCGGCGCAGCCGCAGGTCCCCGGAGTCGATCACGGCGCTCCCGTCGTACGGCTCCATGCGTGCCTCCCCCTCGTGATCCATGGCCGCCACGGTACGGGGAAGGGCCCGCACCGGGACGGCGGCGGGGGTTCCGGCCGGGCCCCGACAGGAGCACTCTGGGGGTGGTCGTTCCACCGGGTGACCCAAGGCGGTGAGCGGGAGCATGTCGGCGGGCAGGGGTGCGCGGATGTGGCGGTTCGACGCGGGGCGGATCTGCCTCGATCTGGTGGCCACGGAGCGTGCGGGCGGAGCGCCCGGGACCTGCGAACAGCTCGACGGGCCGGAGCGCCTGGCCCAGTGGCTGACCGACGCCCGGCTCGTCCCGCCGGACACCGCGCTGTCGGGACTGGACGGCACCTGGGTCGCCCGGTTCCGCGAACTGCGCTCGGCGGTCGAGCGCCTGATGAACGCTCAGCTCGGCGGTCCGCCGGCCGATGGAGCGCTGGAGCGGGTCAACTCCCTGGCGTCCGGGGCCCCTCCCGGCCCCCGCGCGGTGCGCGGCGCGGACGGCGACCTGGTGCGGACCCTGAGCACCGCGCCCGACTGCGCGGGGCTCCTCGCCGCCGTCGCCCGGGACGCGGTGGACCTGCTCACCGACCCGGTCGCGCGGGCGGCCCTGCGCCGCTGCCAGGGCGAGGCCTGCCGCCGCCTCTACCTGGACACCTCGCGCGGCGGGCGGCGGCGGTGGTGCTCCGGCGAGGTCTGCGGCAACCGCGAACGGGTCGCCCGGCACCGGCGCAGGACCACGAGGGCGCCCGAGGTGTGCGGCACGGGGGAACCCGACGCGTACAGCCCGGAAAAAGAAATTCCGCCCGGCGTTGAGTGAACCGCGCCCCGCCCCCGTATCGATGGCCGAAGAGCTCGTTTCAGAGGTCTCGACCGGGAGGTTCGGGTGCGCAAGGATGCGGCCGTGGCCGATGACCGTCCGCACAGGGCTCGACATCGCAGTGAGCCGCCCCCGTCCCCCTCCGGGATACCGGACGAGGAACTGATGCGGGCGCTGTACCGCGAACACGCCGGGCCGCTGCTCGCGTACGTGCTCCGACTCGTCGCGGGCGACCGCCAGCGGGCCGAGGACGTGGTGCAGGAGACGCTCATCCGTGCCTGGAAGAACGCCGGCCGGCTCAACCGGGCCACCGGCTCCGTCCGACCCTGGCTGGTGACGGTCGCCCGGCGCATCGTCATCGACAACCACCGCAGCCGGCAGGCCCGGCCGCGCGAGGTCGATCCGTCGCCGCTGGAGGTCATTCCCGCGGAGGACGAGATCGACAAGGCGCTGTGGCTGATGACGCTCTCGGACGCGCTCGAAGATTTGACCCCCGCGCACCGGGAAGCATTGGTCGAGACCTACTTCAAGGGACGTACGGTCAACGAGGCCGCCGAAGTGCTCGGCGTCCCCAGCGGGACCGTGCGGTCCCGGGTGTTCTACGCACTCCGTTCGATGAAGCTCGCACTCGAAGAGAGGGGGATCACGGCATGAGCGACCAGCAGTGGCAGCCGTTCGGGCCCCGGCCTCCCGGCCACCGCACGCCGTCCGGTCCCTCAAGTCCCCCGTATCCCGCGGGTCCTGCACACCCCTCAGGGCCCGCGCATCTCTCCGGCGCCCCCGGCCACTCAGGCCCGCCGCGCCACTCCGGCCCACCCGGCCACTCCGGCCCGCCGCGCCACTCCGGCCCCTACGGCCCCGGCGCCGGTCCCGGCCCGCGGTCCGGAGGGTCCGAGGGGTCCGAGCACGACGCGGCCGCCGCGTACGTCCTCGGCATCCTCGACGACGCCCAGGCGACCGCCTTCGAGACCCACCTCGCGGGCTGCGCCCGGTGCGCCGCGCATCTCGACGAGTTCGCGGGGATGGAGCCGATGCTCGCGATGCTCTCCGAGGCGCCCGCCGCCGTGCCCGGAGCCCGTCCCGTACCCCACGTGCCCGAGCGGCCCGCGCCCCGGCTGCTCGGCGGGCTGATGGACGAGGTCGCGCACAGGCGGCACCGCCGCACCCGGCGCAGCCGCTACTGGGTGGCCGCGGCCGCCGCCCTGATCATCGGCGGCCCGGTCGCCGCGTTCGCGGTCACGGCGGGCGACGACCGGGGCGGCGGATCGGTGGCCGCGGGCGACCCGCACCCCACCAGCCCGGCCGAGGACGCCTTCTTCCAGCACATGACGGAGAAGGTCTCGGCGACCGACCCCACCACCCGGGTCGGCGCGACCGTCGGCATGGAGGAGAAGGCCTGGGGCACCCACACGGTCCTGGAGCTGAAGAACGTCAAAGGACCGCAGAAGTGCCATCTGGTCGCCGTCTCCAAGACCGGTGAGGAGGAGGTCGTCACCTCCTGGTCCGTCCCGCAGTGGGGGTACGGCATCGAGGGCGCGACGAACCCGACCGCGAAGGCCCCGCTGTACGTGCACGGCGGGGCGGCGATGGACCGCGAGGACATCGCCCGCTTCGAGGTGCGGACCTTCGACGGGGAGCGGCTGGTGGAGATCGGAGCCTGAGCGTGGTGGGGCCGGCCGCCGGCTCCGCCGCGACGCGCGATCGTCCCCGGGGCCGGTCGTCGAACTGCCGCGTGCCGCGCCGCGCCGGGCACGCACGCTCCCTACTCCGCGCGGCCGCCTTCCGGGCAATGACGGCGGTTTGACGACAGGCCCCGGTCGGCAGGTGCGCTCGGGCCCCCTTCGCTATAAGGTTGACGGCTGCCCAGTGCTGTTAAGAAGGGGGCCTCGGTGGCCGCGCAGGATGCCGCTGTCGAATCGCTGCGGGACCGGGAAATCGGTGTCGAGCAAGAGCATCTCGACCGTGTTTATCACCGCCTCGAAGAGAAGATCCACGAGGCGGAATTCCTTATGACCGACGCCGTCAAGGGCGGCCAGGTCGGTACCCCCGGCGCGCTCGCGGAGCGGGACGCCCAGGTGTTCCGGGCGGGGATCCACCTCAACCGGCTGAACAGCGAGTTCGAGGACTTCCTCTTCGGGAGGATCGATCTGCTGCTCGGCAAGGACGGGGAGCGCGGCCCGGACGGCGCGTACACCTCGGTCGAGCCGGCCGACGACTCCGTACGCGACGACGCCACCGCCGACATCGCGGAGACGCTCCACATCGGCCGGATCGGGGTCCTGGACGCCGACTACGCGCCGCTGGTGATCGACTGGCGGGCCCCGGCCGCCGCCCCGTTCTACCGCTCCACCCCGAAGGGCCCGGGCCGTGTCGTACGCCGCCGGGTCATCCGCTCCAAGGGCCGCAAGGTCCTCGGGGTCGAGGACGACCTGATGCGCCCGGAGCTGACGGCGTTCCTGGACGGCGAGAAACTGCCGGTGATCGGGGACGGCGCGCTGATGGAGGCGCTCGGCCAGGCCCGCAGCCACACCATGCGGGACATCGTCTCCTCCATCCAGGCCGAACAGGACCTGGTCATCCGGGCCCCCGCCGCGTCCGTCACCGAGGTCACCGGCGGCCCCGGCACCGGCAAGACCGCGGTCGCCCTGCACCGGGCGGCGTATCTGCTCTACCAGAACCGGCGGCGGTACGCGGGCGGCATCCTGATCGTCTCGCCCACCCCGCTCCTGGTCGCGTACACCGAAGGGGTGCTGCCCGCACTCGGCGAGGAGGGCCAGGTCGCGATCCGCGCGATCGGCTCGCTCTCCGACGACGCGGCGGGCCTCGAAGGGGCCACCGCGTACGACGAGCCTGCCGTGGCCCGGATCAAGGGCTCCTCCCGCATGCTCCACGTGCTGCGCAAGGCCGCCCGGGGCGCGCTGGAGCAGGGCCGGCCCGCCGCACCGCGCGCGGAGACGGGCCAGCTCTCCTTCGGCGAGGAGCCGGGGGACGGCCCGACGGCCGCCCCGGCCACCCCCGACCGGCTGCGTGTCGTCGCCTTCGGGACCCGGGTCGAGCTGGAGGCCGACGAGCTCCGGCGCATCCGGCACAACGTGCTGGGCGGCACCGCCCCGGTCAACCTGCTGCGTCCGCGCGCCCGCAAGCTGCTGCTGGACGCCCTGTGGAGCAAGTCCTCCGGACGCGGCCGGTACACCGATCCCCAGCTGGTGGCGGAGCTGCGCTCGTCGTTCGACGAGGACGTCTCCACCGAGACCCCGTTCCTGGAGTTCCTCGACGCCTGGTGGCCCGAGCTGAAGCCGCGCCGGGTGCTGGCCGCGATGGCCGACGAGCGGCGGCTGGCCCGCTGGTCGCGGCGCATCCTCAACCAGGGCGAGACGCGCCGTCTGGCCCGCTCCCTGAAGCGTCTGGACCCGGACGGCGACGGGCCGCTCTCCGTCCACGACGTGGCGCTCCTGGACGAGCTCCAGGCGCTGCTGGGCACCCCGGCCCGGCCCAAGCGCAAGCGCGAGGCGGACCCGCTGGACCAGCTCACCGGTCTGGAGGAGCTGATGCCGCAGCGCGAGGAGACCCAGTGGGAGCGGGCCGAGCGGCTGGCGGCGGAGCGCACCGAGTACGCCCACGTCATCGTCGACGAGGCGCAGGACCTCACCCCGATGCAGTGGCGCATGGTCGGCCGCCGCGGCCGGCACGCCACCTGGACGATCGTCGGCGACCCGGCCCAGTCCTCGTGGTCCGACCCGGACGAGGCGGCCGCGGCCCGGGACGAGGCGCTCGGCTCCCGGCCGCGCCGCCGCTTCACCCTCACCGTCAACTACCGCAACCCGGCGGAGATCGCCGAGCTGGCCGCCAAGGTGCTGGCGCTGGCGATGCCCGGCATGGAGTCCCCGGCCGCGGTCCGCTCGACCGGGGTGGTGCCGCGCTTCGAGCCGGTGCGCGGCGGGGACCTGGCCGCCACGGTCCGCGAGGAGGCAGCGCGGCTGCTGGCGCGGGTGGACGGCACGGTCGGCGTGGTCGTCGCGATGAACCGGCGCGCCCAGGCCCGCGAGTGGCTCGCGGAGCTGGGGGAGCGGGTGGCGGCGCTGGGCAGCCTGGAGGCCAAGGGCCTGGAGTACGACGCCACGGTGGTCGTCTCGCCCGCGGAGATCGCGGACGAGTCCCCGGCCGGACTGCGGGTGCTGTACGTGGCGCTGACCCGGGCGACGCAGCAGCTCACGGTGGTCTCGGGGGAGCGGGACATGCCGGACGAGGACGGTGTGCCCGACCTGCTGAGGGACTGACGCCGTGAGGGTTCGGCGAGTCAACCTGTCGTACGGGAATCACTTCTCCGGGGTGTTTGTTACCGTGGTACTGGCACCGGCTCGATCCAAGCCCCCGGGCCCAACCTTCGTCGCTTCGAGCGACCACTTGCCGCGAGGCGAGCATGGCGGGTCGGTGCCACTCAACTGAAGATGACAGACCCGCGTCACCTGCTGGTGGCGCGGGTCTGTTCTTGTTTCTGGAGTCCCTTGGGGGTTCCGCCGAACGGGTGACTTCTCGTATGGTGGAAACTACTTTCCGAAAGACGGCAGTCATTACCGGCTACCAGCCGGTAGGTGCGACGATCGGGAGGCGCATCCGGAGCGTGGGTTCCGGATGTGCGGCAATGAAGCTAAGGAAAGCGAAGGACTCGGCCATGGCAACGGCGCCCAGCGTCTCGTACTCGATGACGGTCAGGCTGGAGGTGCCCGCGAGCGGCACCGCGGTCTCCCAGCTCACCACGGCCGTGGAGTCCTCCGGGGGCTCGGTCACCGGCCTCGACGTGACCGCATCCGGCCACGAGAAGCTGCGGATCGACGTCACCATCGCCGCCACCTCCACCTCGCACGCGGACGAGATCGTCGAAGGTCTGCGCGACATCGAGGGCGTCGTGCTGGGCAAGGTCTCCGACCGTACGTTCCTCATGCACCTCGGCGGCAAGATCGAGATGGCGTCGAAGCACCCCATCCGCAACCGTGACGACCTCTCGATGATCTACACCCCCGGCGTCGCCCGGGTCTGCATGGCCATCGCCGAGAACCCCGAGGACGCGCGCCGCCTCACCATCAAGCGCAACTCCGTCGCAGTTGTGACGGACGGCTCCGCGGTGCTGGGCCTCGGCAACATCGGCCCGATGGCCTCGCTGCCCGTCATGGAGGGCAAGGCGGCCCTCTTCAAGCGCTTCGCCGGCATCGACGCCTGGCCGATCTGCCTGGACACCCAGGACACCGACGCGATCGTCGAGATCGTCAAGGCGATCGCCCCGGGCTTCGCGGGCATCAACCTGGAGGACATCTCCGCGCCGCGCTGCTTCGAGATCGAGGCCCGGCTGCGCGAGGCCCTCGACATCCCCGTCTTCCACGACGACCAGCACGGCACCGCGATCGTCGTGCTGGCCGCCCTCACCAACGCCCTGCGCGTGGTGGGCAAGAACACCGGAGACGTACGGGTCGTCATGTCCGGCGCGGGAGCGGCCGGTACGGCCATCCTGAAGCTGCTCATCGCCGCGGGCGTCAAGCACGCCGTCGTCGCCGACATCCACGGTGTGGTGCACGCCGGACGCGAGGACCTCGTCGCGGCCGACCCCGACTCGCCGCTGCGCTGGATCGCCGACAACACCAACCCCGAGGGCGTCACCGGCACTCTCAAGGAGGCCGTCGTCGGAGCCGACGTCTTCATCGGCGTCTCCGCCCCGAACGTCCTGAACGGCGACGACGTCGCCGCGATGGCGGACGGTGCGATCGTGTTCGCGCTCGCGAACCCGGACCCCGAGGTCGACCCGGCGATCGCCCGCCAGACGGCCGCGGTCGTCGCCACCGGCCGCTCGGACTTCCCCAACCAGATCAACAACGTGCTGGTCTTCCCGGGTGTGTTCCGCGGTCTGCTGGACGCCCAGTCCCGCACCGTCAACACGGAGATGATGCTCGCCGCCGCCGGAGCCCTCGCCGACGTGGTCGCCGAGGATGAGGTCAACGCGAACTACATCATCCCCTCGGTCTTCAACGACAAGGTCGCGGGCGCGGTCGCCGGAGCCGTCCGGGCCGCCGCCAAGGCCGCCGGGGCCACCGCGGTCGACCCCGCCGCGACCATCTGACCCAGCCGTTTCGGGGCCCTTTCGAGGGGTACGCGCGAAGTACCCCGGGCCGCACCCGCCCGTGCCGTACGGCGCGTCGCGGGTCGCGGCGCCCCAAACGCCCCTTTAGGGTGGGCGGGCAGTGGGCCCTGCGGGGCCCGGCATCCGCTGCGGACCGCTCGGCCAAGTCGACGGAGCGTCACCACGAGCAAACCGTGGCGCTTTTCATTGACCCCGAAGGGTTCCGGATTGGCTTTCCCGCCGCTGGTGGGGGCAGGATGCGTAATCGGGCGAGAGGGTCTGACATCAGACCCGGGTCCGGGGACTGTCAGAGGGCCCTGGCAGCATCGGCTTCGATCTCACGCCTCACAGGCAAGAAGAACACGGGAGTAACAACATGAACCGCAGTGAGCTGGTGGCCGCCCTGGCCGACCGCGCCGAGGTGACTCGCAAGGACGCCGACGCCGTGCTGGCCGCGCTCGCCGAGACCGTCGGTGAGATCGTCGCCAAGGGCGACGAGA
Source organism: Streptomyces sp. NPDC058576 (assembly GCF_042718715.1). Lineage (NCBI taxonomy): Bacteria > Bacillati > Actinomycetota > Actinomycetes > Kitasatosporales > Streptomycetaceae > Streptomyces > Streptomyces sp. NPDC058576. Next base: position 20,457 of record NZ_JBHXPF010000090.1, read on the forward strand.
AGGTCACCATCCCCGGCTTCCTGACCTTCGAGCGCACCCACCGTGCCGCTCGCACCGCTCGGAACCCGCAGACCGGCGACCCGATCAACATCCCCGCCGGCTACAGCGTGAAGGTCTCCGCGGGCTCGAAGCTCAAGGAAGCCGCCAAGGGCAAGTAACCCCCAAAGGCGCAACGAGGGCGGCCACTCCCGACCAGGAGTGGCCGCCCTTGCGTATGCCCGGGGCACATGCGCCCCGCACAGGCGCCCCGGGCCCTCCCGGGGCCCCGGGAGGCTACGGGTGCATCCGCGCGCCCTTGAGGACCTTGTCCACGGCGTTGCGCGGCCCGTACACGGCGAGCCCCACCAGGTCGAGCGCGTCCCGGCCCACCGCCCGTACGGCCGCCCGGTTGTCCCGGTCGTTCCCCGTGCCGAACAGGTCCGCGGTGAACACGGCCGTCGTCAGCGACCGGGACAGCGCCTTGGCGTGCGCGGCGGTCATCGTCTCCTTCGACCCCTCGAAGACCAGAACGGGCTGCCGGATCATCGGCAGATACCCGGTGGAGTCGGCGTCCTCGTAGGGTTCGCCGATCACCTCCGGCACCGCCGTCCCCAGACCGCTGATCAGAAAGGCGGTCACATTCAGCCGCTGCCAGGTCTCCAGGTCGTCCCGGAGCAGCACCGCGACCTTCGTGTCGAAGCGGACCGGAGCGGTCCCGGCGGCCGGGGCGGGTTCCGTGGTGGTGGCGGTTTCCGTCGTCGTGTCTTCCATGGTCCGAGACTGGCCGCCGGACCCGGGCGGGGTCTTGTACGTTCTTGACGTGACCCGGGAGACCCGCCCGCAGGAGGTCTCGGCCTGGCGACCGGACGTCGCCGGCGTCGTGGAGGTCTTCCACGCCCGCTTCACCGCCCACGCCTACCCCATGCACGTCCACGACGCCTGGACGCTCCTGATCGTCGACGACGGGGCAGTCCGCTACGACCTGGACCGCCATGAGCGCGCCACCCCGGGCGGCACGGTGAGCCTCCTGCCGCCGGGCGTCCCGCACAACGGTTCGCCCGCGACCGCCGACGGCTTCCGCAAACGCGTCCTCTACCTCGACATGACGCTGCTCGACGCGGGCCTCATCGGGCCCGCCGTGGACACCCCGGACCTCGCCGACCCGCTGCTGCGCACCCGCGTCGGGCAGCTGCACACCGCCCTCTCGGACCCGGGCGACGCGTTCGAGGCGGAGAGCCGCCTGGCGTTCGTCGGCGAGCGGCTGCGGGGCCACCTGCGCCCCGGGCACTCCCCGGCCGGCCCGGAGCCGGGCCCGGGCGTGGCGCGGGACCTGCGCGAGCTCCTGGACGAGCGGCTGCGCGAGGGCGTCACCCTGGCCGAGGCCGCCCGCCTGGTCCACGCGCACCCGACCCACCTCGTACGGGCCTTCAGCGCGGCCTACGCCATCGCGCCGCACCAGTACGTGACGTCCCGCCGCGTCGACCGGGCCCGCCGGCTGCTGCTCGACGGGGTGCCGCCCGGCGAGGCGGCCGCCGCCGTGGGCTTCCACGACCAGTCCCACCTGACCCGGCACTTCAAGCGGATCGCCGGCACCACCCCCGGCCGCTACGCCCGCCACGCCCGCTCACAAGGCCTCCAAGGCCTCCAGGAG
>NZ_JBHXPF010000091.1:0-21939 GCF_042718715.1 Streptomyces sp. NPDC058576
CCGGCATGTCGTGCGCGGGGCGGCCGGTCAGCCCGTCGTCTCGTCCGGGGCAGGGTGCTCATCGGGATGCGCGCCCGCGTTGCGCGGCGCGTTCCGGCCGGCGCCGGCCTCGTCCAGCTCGGGCTCGTCGTCCTGGCGGGCCACCCGGTCCGGCACCGGTATGTCGAGGGCGTCCTCGCCCTCCTGGCTCTGCTGGTCCGGCATGTCCGCCGGTACGGGAGGCGGGCTGCCGGACGCCCCGGTGTAGGCGGTGCCTTCCGGCCTGCGGTCGGTCATGAGAGCTTCCTTCCGTACTGCCCCGGTGAACCCGGGGAGGAGTGATGCGCCCAGGTGGGTACCCGCTGCCGGGCGAAGCACTCCCCGAATCCGGTGAGGCCGGGGACACAGGGGCGCCGCCTCCCGCACCACGCTCCGGGAGAGGACGGGAGAAGATGCGGGGCCCGTGGCGTCCGGCCATATTGGGAGCCCCGGGCCACCGGCCGGGAGCGTGTCGCGCGCCGGGGCGGCGGAAACGCCGCCGCGGAGTGTGGGGCGCCCGAGCGCGGGTACCCGGGGCGTTGCCCCCACTCGGGCGCACGACGTCACCCGACGAACCCGGCGGAAGGACTCCCCGCATGCTGATGGCCCACCCCACCGTGCTGCGCAATCTGATCGAGCAGTACGAGGCGCTGCGTGTGCTGCACGCGGAGGACGGCGACGAGGAAGCCCGGCAGCGCATGGACGACGTGGCGTACACGCTGTGCGTGTCGACCGGCACGAGTGACGTCGACAGCGCGCTGGTCGCCGCCCGCCATCAGTTGCCCGGCGCCCGGCCCGAGGACGACTCCGTCCTCTCCGCCTGATCGCCGTCGAGCCACGAAGGGGAGGGCCCGTGGTCCGCACGGTGGGTGTCGAAGAAGAACTGCTCCTGGTCGACTCGGCCAGCGGAGAGGCGGAGGCCCTGTCCTCGGCGGTGCTGGCGATCGCCGAGAAGGACGCGGAGGGGGAGTCGGCCTTCGAGCCGGAACTGCATCGCCAGCAACTGGAGTTCTCCACGCACCCCTGTGCGGACATGGGCGAACTCGCCGAGTCGGTCCACCGGTGGCGGGGAGAGGCGGTACGGCACGCCGCGGACGCCGGGGCGTCGGTCGTGGCCCTGGCGACCTCCCCGCTCCCGGTCAGCCCGAAGATCGGCACGGGGGAGCGGTACCGGTGGATGGCGGAGCGCTTCGGGCTGACCGCCCAGGAGCAGCTGACCTGCGGCTGCCACGTCCATGTCTCGGTGGCCTCCGACGAGGAGGGCGTCGCCGTGCTCGACCGGGTGCGCTGCTGGCTGCCCGTCCTGCTCGCCCTCAGCACCAATTCCCCGTTCTGGCAGGGGCAGGACAGCCGGTACAGCAGCTACCGCAGCCAGGTGTGGGGACGATGGCCGTCGGCGGGCCCCGTCGACGTCCACGGCTCCGCCGAGGCGTACCACGCCCAGGTGCGGTCCCTGGTCGGCACGGGAGTGCTCCGGGACGAGGGGATGATCTACTTCGACGCGCGCCTCTCGCACCGCTACCCCACCGTGGAGTTCCGGATCGCGGACGTCTGCCTGGACCCGGCCGACACCGTGCTGCTGGCCACGCTGGTACGCGGTCTGGTGGAGACGGCCGCACGGGAGTGGCGGGCCGGTGAGCCGCCCCTGGGCACCAGCACGGCCCTGCTGCGCGCGGCCTCCTGGCAGGCGGGCCGCTCGGGCCTGGAGGGCCGGCTGGTCCACCCCCGGACCCGTCGGCCGGAGCCCGCGCCCGATGTTCTGCGGGCCCTGCTGGACCATGTGCGGGACGCCCTGGAGGACAGCGGCGACCTGACGGCCGTGGAGACGGCCCTGGCCGCCGTGGACCGGCGCGGCAACGGGGCACGGATCCAGCGCGAGACCCTGGCGCGGACCGGGAGCCTGCGCGACACCGTCGCCGAATGCGTGCGGATCACGGCCGGCTGAGTCCTGCCGAACGGCATCCGCCGAATGACACCAGAGGAACGGAGCAATCCATGTCGACCAAGTCCACCAACGCACTCGAAGACCGCCGGATCCTGGCCATCGTCACCAACTACGGCGTCGAGCAGGACGAACTCGTCGTCCCCGTGAAGCATCTGCGCGACCACGGGGCACAGGTCAGCGTGGCGGCGGTCTCCGCCGACGGGATCCGCACCCTCGTCGGCGACCGCGATCCCGGCGAGACCGTGCGGCCCGACCTCACGCTCGACGAGGTCGACCCCGCCGCGTACGACCTCCTCCTGGTCCCGGGCGGCACACTGAACGCCGACTCGCTGCGCCTGGAGGACGCCACCACCCGGATCGTCAGCTCGTTCGCCGCCTCCGGCCGACCGGTGGCAGCCATCTGCCACGGGCCGTGGGCGCTCATCGAGGGCGGCTACATCGAGGGCAAGACGCTGACCTCGTACGCCTCGCTGCGGACCGACATCACCAACGCGGGCGGCACCTGGGTCGACAAGCCGGTGGTCCGCGACGACGCCGCCGGCTGGCCGCTGATCACCTCCCGGAACCCCGGCGACCTGGAGGACTTCGTCGGCGAGATCGACGCCGTGCTCGCCGAGTCCTGAGCCGGCCGCCAATGAGCGCTCCACCCGGCGGGGCAGGTGCACGCGGGCAATAGGGCCACGCCGCACTTACCCGCCGGGACGCCCTCGGGGTATGCAGGAACAAGGCTGCTGGCCAGAGATCCTGCACGCGGGCCGACCCGAGGAGGGCTCATGAACCCCCCGACCGCCACCACGGCCGACGCGGACGTCACCGAAGCCCCTCCGGAAGACCCGACCGTTCACATTCTGTGGATCAACGCGGGGCTGAGCTGCGACGGAGACTCCGTCTCCCTCACCGCCGCCACCCAGCCGAGCATCGAGGAACTCGCGCTCGGCGCCCTGCCCGGCCTGCCCAAGGTCGCCGTCCACTGGCCGCTCATCGACTACGAGTGCGGGCCCGTCCAGGGCGCCGACAACTTCGTCGAATGGTTCTTCAAGGCCGACCGGGGTGAGCTGGAACCCTTCGTCCTGGTGGTCGAGGGCTCCATCCCGAACGAGCGCATCAAGCCCGAGGGCTACTGGTGCGGCTTCGGCGACGACCCCGAGACCGGCCAGCCGATCACCACCAGCGAATGGCTCGACCGCCTCACGCCCAAAGCCCTCGCGGTCGTCGCCATCGGCACCTGCGCCACCTACGGCGGCATCCACGCCATGGCGGGCAACCCCACCGGAGCGATGGGCGTACCCGACTATCTCGGCTGGGAGTGGAAGTCGAAGGCGGGCATCCCGATCGTCTGCATCCCCGGCTGTCCGGTGCATCCGGACAACGCCTCCGAGACCCTGCTGTACCTGCTCTACCAGGCCGCCGGCGCCGCGCCCATGATTCCGCTGGACGAGGAGCTGCGGCCGACCTGGCTGTTCGGCGCCACCGTCCACGAGGGCTGCGACCGGGCCGGCTACTACGAGCAGGGCCAGTTCGCCGACGAGTACGGATCCCCGCAGTGCCTGGTGAAACTCGGCTGCTGGGGCCCGGTCGTCAAGTGCAACGTGCCCAAGCGCGGCTGGATCAACGGGGTGGGCGGCTGTCCGAACGTCGGCGGCATCTGCATCGGCTGCACCATGCCCGGCTTCCCGGACAAGTTCATGCCGTTCATGGACGAGCCGCCCGGCGGCCATGTGTCGGCGGCGGCCAGCGGGGTGTACGGCTCCGTCGTCCGGCGGCTGCGCAGCTTCACCGTGAAGACGGCCGACAAGGAACCGAAGTGGCGGACGAAGACCGAGACGATCAAGACCGGCTACCGGCCGCCCTGGTGACCGGCGCCCCCGGACACCCCGGAGGGCCGTAGGGCCAGGACGGGCAGCACGACCTACCAGGAAGGCGGCGCGGGACCATGGCGACTGCGACCGGCAAACCCGTCGTCGACGCTGACGGCCTCATGGAGATGTCGTGGGACCCGATCACGCGCATCGTCGGCAGCCTCGGCATCCACACCAAGATCGACTTCGCTGCGAAGCGGGTCGCGGAGTGCTACAGCACCTCGTCGATCTTCCGCGGCTACAGCGTCTTCATGAAGGGCAAGGACCCGCGCGACGCCCACTTCATCACCAGCCGCATCTGCGGCATCTGCGGCGACAACCATGCCACCTGTTCCGTCTACGCGCAGAACATGGCGTACGGGGTCGCGCCCCCGCACCTCGGCGAGTGGATCATCAACCTCGGCGAGGCCGCCGAGTACATGTTCGACCACAACATCTTCCAGGAGAACCTGGTCGGCGTGGACTACTGCGAGCGGATGGTCCGCGAGACCAACCCCGGCGTCCTCGAACTCGCGGAACGCACCGAGGCCCCGCACGCCGCCGACCACGGCTACCGCACCATCGCCGACATCATGCGCTCGCTGAACCCGCTGGAGGGCGAGTTCTACCGCGAGGCCCTCCAGGTCAGCCGCTACACCCGCGAGATGTTCTGCCTGATGGAGGGCCGCCACGTGCACCCCTCCACGCTCTACCCCGGCGGCGTCGGCACGGTCGCGACGATCCAGCTCTTCACCGACTACCTCACCCGCCTCACCCGCTACGTGGAGTTCATGAAGCGCGTCGTCCCGCTCCACGACGACCTCTTCGACTTCTTCTACGAGGCGCTGCCCGGCTACGAGGAGGTCGGCCGCCGGCGGATCCTGCTCGGCTGCTGGGGCGCGCTCAACGACCCGGAGTACTGCGACTTCACGTACGCCAACATGGAGGACTGGGGCCGCAGGATGTTCGTGACCCCCGGTGTCGTGGTCGACGGCAAGCTCGTCACCAACAGCCTCGTCGACATCAACCTCGGCATCCGCATCCTGCTCGGCAGCTCGTACTACGAGGACTGGGCGGGCATGGGCAAGTTCGTCGAACGCGACCCCCTCGGCAACGAGCTGGACGAACGCCACCCCTGGAACCAGCACACCATCCCGGCCCCGCAGAAGCGGGACTTCGAGGACAAGTACAGCTGGGTCATGTCGCCGCGCTGGTTCGACGGCACCGACCACCTCGCCCTGGACACCGGCGGCGGGCCCATCGCCCGGCTCTGGTCCACGGCCCTGTCCGGACTCGTCGACATCGGCTACATCAAGGCCACCGGCCACAGCGTCCGGATCAACCTCCCGCGTACCATGACCAAGCCGGAGATGGCGCTGGAGTGGACGATCCCGAAGTGGTCCAACGCCATCGAACGCAACCGGGCCCGCACCTACTTCCAGGCGTACGCGGCCGCCGCCGCCCTCCACTTCGCCGAACAGGCCATGGAGGAGGTCCGGGCCGGACGCACCCAGACCTGGGAGCAGTTCGACGTCCCCGACGAGTCGATCGGCTGCGGCTTCACCGAAGCGGTACGCGGCGTCCTCTCCCACCACATGGTCATCCGGGACGGGAAGATCGCCAACTACCACCCCTACCCGCCGACCCCCTGGAACGGCAGCGTCCGCGACAGCTACGGCACCCCCGGACCGTACGAGGACGCCGTCCAGAACACCCCCATCTTCGAGGAGAACCCGCCCGAGAGTTTCAAGGGCATCGACATCATGCGGGCCGTCCGCAGCTTCGACCCGTGCCTGCCGTGCGGTGTGCACATGTACGTCGGAGGCGGCCGCACCATCGAGCAGACCCACATGCCGACCGGGCTGAGCGGACTGGCGGGCGGCTGACGAGAGGGGCCCACGATGGCGGGAGCCGACCCCGGTGCACGCATCGGCGAACTGCTGGACCGACTGGGACGCGAGGCCGGACCCCGGGCCCGCGAGACCGCCGACGAACTGGTGCGCAGCGTCGTGGAGTTCTACGGCGAGGGCCTCGCCCGCACCGTACGGCTGCTGCGCGCCGCCCCCGCCGGAACCGACCCCCTGTCGGTGCTCACCGCCGACGAACTGGTCGGCGACCTGCTGATCCTGCACGACCTGCACCCCGAGGACACCCCGACCCGGGTCGGCCGTGCCCTCGACAAGGTCCGCCCCTACCTCGGCTCCCACGCCGGCGACGTCGAGGTCGCCGGACTGGACATGGACGCCGCCGAAGGGCTCACCCTGCGCCTGCGGTTGCGCGGCAGCTGCGACGGCTGCCCGTCCTCCACCCAGACCGTGCGCTGGACCATCGAGGAAGCCGTCGCCCGCCTCGCCCCCGAGATCGCGCACATCGAGGTGGAAGGGGTCGCCGAACCCGCCCCCGCCGAACCGCCCCTCCTGCAGATCCAGCCCCGCCCGCCCGACGACACTCTCCCCGCGGCGCCCGGGCCCCCGCCGATCGACGCCTCCGCCGAACCGCCGCGCTGGCACACCCTGTCCGCACCGGTCCTGCCCGCACACGACCGCACCACCCGCGTCGCCGACGTCGACGGCAACGAACTCCTGCTCGTCCGGCTCCCCGGCAACCTCTACGCCTACCGCGACCGCTGCCCCGGCTGCGGGGCCGACCTGCGCACCGCCCCCATCGACGGGGAATTCCTCAGCTGCGCCGCGTGCGCCGCCCGGTTCGACGTACGGCACGCGGGACGCGGCGAACACGGCCACCTGGAACCGCTGCCGCTGCTGGAGGAGGACGGGGCCGTCCGGGTCGCGCTGCCCGAGCTGCTGGGGGCCGGGTCGTGAGCGCCGGCGTGCTGGCCCAGTTCACCCGCCGGCCCCCGCCGCCGGGGGAGCGGTGCGAACTGTGCGGGGAGCCGCTGCCGGACACGCACCGGCACCTGGTCGACACCACCCGCCGATCCCTCAAGTGCTCCTGCCTGCCCTGCCACCTGCTCTTCACCCGGCCGGGCGCGGGACAGGGCCGCTTCCGGGCCGTCCCCGACCGCTACCTCACCGACCCCGGCTTCGCGCTCGACGGCGACGGCTGGAACCGCCTCCAGATCCCCGTCGGGCTCGCCTTCTTCTTCCGCAACTCCGCCCTCGACCGGTTCGCCGCCTTCTACCCGAGCCCCGCCGGAGCCACCGAGAGCGAACTCGACCCCGCGACCTGGGACGCCGTCATCGGCGGCACCCGCCTCACCGGACTCCTCCAGGACGACGTCGAGGCGCTGCTGCTGCACGCCGAACGCGACCGGCCCGCGACCTGCACCCTCGTCCCCATCGACGTCGCCTACGAACTCGTCGGCCGGATGCGGCTCCACTGGAAGGGATTCGACGGCGGATCCGAAGCCCGCGCGGCTCTCGCGGAGTTCTTCGACCGCGTCGCGTCCCGCGCTCGGCCCCTGCCCGCCGAGACTCCGGCGGAGGGCACCTCCGGGCGGGCGGTCGCGGACCCGGGGGGCGCCCCGTGACCGACCTCGACTTCCACTGCACCGGCGTCAGGCCCGAGCCCTACGGCGCGAGCCCCACGCTCCTGTTCGGCCTGCGCATCGAGGAACGCGACCACCTGCCCGTCCACGCCGTCGCCCTGCGCTGCCAGATCCGCATCGAACCCGCCAAGCGCACCTACGACCCGGACGAGGTCGACATGCTCGGCGACCTGTTCGGCGAACCGACCCGCTGGAGCAGCACCCTCAAACCGCTCCAGTTCGCCCACGCCTCCATCACCGTGCCCGCCTTCACCGGCACCACCCACGTCGACCTCCCGGTGCCCTGCACCTACGACACCGAGGTCGCCTCCGCCTCCTACTTCCGGGCCCTGGCACGCGGCGAGGTGCCGCTGCTGATGCTCTTCTCCGGCACGGTCTTCACCGGCCGCGACCGCTTCCGCGCCGAGCCGATCCCCTGGCACAAGGAGGCGTCCTGCCTGATGCCGGTGGCCGTATGGCAGGAGCTGATCGAGGCCTACTTCCCCAACACGGGCTGGCTGCGGCTGCGCAAGGACTGCCTGGAGGACCTGCGCCGCTACCGGTCCACGCGCGCCCTGCCCTCCTGGGAGCGCGTCTTCGAGGACCTCCTCGCCGCCGCGGGAGCCGCCGAAGCCGCGGACGTGAAGGGGGCCGAGTGAGATGACCGCTCCGCACCGCGCCCCCGACCTCACGGACCGGCTGGACGAGGCGCTCGACCAGGCCCGCACGGTCGCCGACGCCGTCCTCTTCGAGGGCTACGTCCTCTACCCGTACCGCGCCTCCTCCGCCAAGAACCGGATGCGCTGGCAGTTCGGCGTCCTCGTGCCGCCCGCCCGCACCGCCGAGGGCGGCGAACACGCCCGGCAGCGCACCGACATCCTCCTGGAACCCCGCTCGGGCGACCGGCTCGACGCGGAGCTGCGCTTCCTGCACGTACGGCGGCGGACCGTCGAACGCCTCGACCCGGACGGCTCCTACACCGAGGTACCCGAACTGGAGCTGCCCGACCGGGTCCTGGTCCCCTGGGACGAGGGCCACGAGGAACGCATCCGCCTCCACGCCCCCCTCGCCGAACTCACCGGCGAGCAGGCCCACACCCGTACCGTCACCTTCGACCTGCCGCCCGGCACCGAACACGAACCGGTGCTCGACGACGAGGGCCGCACCCTGGGCCGGCTGGTACACCGACGCGGCCGCCTGACCGGAGAGATCCGCCCGTACGTCGAACAACTCCCCGGCCCCTACCGGATCTCCCGCCTCACCGTCACCGTGGACAACACCGTCGACGCGCCCCCGCCGCCCGACGGCGGCAGTCGCGACGACGCCCTCCCGCACAGCATGATCGGCGCGCATCTGCTCCTCGCCGTGGCGGGCGGCCGCTTCCTGTCGATGACCGACCCGCCCGAGTGGGCCCGGCCCGCCGTCGCGGAACTGCGCAACGAGAACACCTGGCCCGTCCTCGCCGGCCCGGCGGACCGGGAGGACGTCGTGCTCTCCTCGCCGATCATCCTGGAGGACCACCCCGTCCTCGCCGACGAGAGCCCCGGCCCCCTCTACGACGCCACCGAGATCGACGAGATCCTCTCGCTGCGCACCGCCGCGCTCACCGAGCACGAGAAGCGCGAGGCACGCGGCACCGACGCCCGCGCCGCCGAGGTCATCGACCTGGTCGACACCATGCCCGAAGCGGTACGGGAACGGCTGCACGGGGCGATCCGCGGACTGCGCGAGGTCACGGGGGAGGACGAGAGCGCGGCGCCCGCCGCCGGACTCACCCTGCCCGAAGGCACGGGGCACCCCTGGTGGGACCCGCAGCAGGACCCCGAGGCGGCCGACACCCCCACCACCGTCTCCGTCGACGGCGAGGCCGTCGGCGAGGGAAGCCGCGTCCTCCTCACCCCCGGCGCCCGGCGCACGGACGCCCAGGACACGTTCCTGCGGGGCTGCCGGGCCACCGTCGAAGCAGTGGTCGCCGACCTGGACGGGGAAGTGCACCTCGCGGTCGTCCTGGACGACGACCCGGGCAACGACATCCGCCGCCGGCAGGGCCGCTTCCTCTACTTCAAGCCCGACGAGGTCGCCCCGCTGCGGGAGGAGGAGCCATGACGAGGACGGGCACGCCCGCGCGCACGCTCGTCGCCGGGGTCGGCAACATCTTCCTCCACGACGACGGCTTCGGCGTGGAGACGGTTCGGCGGCTCGGCCGCCTGGACCCGTCCCGCCTGCCGCCCGGCACCGAACTGATGGACGCCGGCATCCGCGGGATCCACCTCGCGTACAAGCTGCTGGAGGGCTACCGGACCCTCGTCCTGGTCGACATCGTCGGCCGGGGCGGCCCGCCCGGCACGCTCTACACCGTCGACGTCGGGCCGCGGCCCCCACAGGCCCGCCCCGCACCCGGCCCGCTGGACACCCACGCCATGGACCCCGCCACCGTCCTCGGGCTGCTGCACGACCTGCACGCCGGCGCGGGCGGCACCCTTCCCGACGAGGTGTACGTCGTCGGCTGCGAGCCTCTCGACACGGCGGACGGCATGGGGCTCAGCGCGCCCGTCGAGGCGGCGGTGGAGCCCGCGGTGGAACGGGTGCTCGACCTGCTGAATCGCCGCGCCGCCCCCGTACCGGACCACCGGCCGGACCCCGTACCCGATCGTCCCGTACCGCAGAAGAACTGAGACCACGACGTTGGAGGCACAGGATGCACTGGATGTGGATCGGCGTCGCCGCGGGCCTCGCGGCCCTCTACGGAGTCGCCAGGAATCTGCCCGATGTCCGGCGCTACCTGCGCATGCGCCGGATGTAGTCACCGTGCCCGGAGTGAAGCGCAGGGTGTCCCGAGCGGCGCGGGGGCTCGTCCCCGCCCCCGACGTCCTTCAGCTGCACATACCGCTCAAGGAAGAGATGGAGGGTGCCGTGCAGTTCTCCCAGCCGCACGAACCACAGGGCGAGATCCATGGCGCCCTGCGGAGTGATCGCGTACACCCGGCGCGCCGGACCGGAGGCGGAGGCACACCAATGCGAGGTGACCTCACCGCACTTCTCCATGCCCCGCAGCAGCCGGTACACGTGCGCCGACTCGGCTTCCTCCCAGCCGAACGCCCCCAGGCGCTGCACCAGCTCGTAGCCGTGACCCCGACGTTCGGCCAGGAGCAGAAGCAGGACCGGGGTGAGCAGCGCCCGCCGTTCGACCTCGTGACCAGCCATGGTCCTCTCAGCGTAGCGAGGAGGTGAGCGCCGTGCATGAGCTGTCCATCGCCATGGCCGTCGTCGACCAGGTCGAGAGCGCCGTCGACGAGCAGGACCCCGGCGGCGCGCGGGTCCGGTCGCTGACGCTGCGGGTCGGCGAACTGTCCGGTGTGGTGCCCGAGGCGCTCGACTTCTCCTTCGGGGTGGCGGCCCAGGGCACTGTGCTGGCGGACGCCCGGCTGCTGATCGAGACTGTGGAGGGGCGGGCCCGCTGCGAGGACTGCGGCCGGGACACCGCGACCGGGATGCCCCCGGACCTGTGGTGCGCGCACTGCGCACGGGCGATGAGCCTGACCGGCGGGCGCGAACTGGAGATCGCCCGGGTCGTCCTGGAGGACCCGGAATGCCGACACGGGGGCGACGTACCGGAGGCGAGCCATGTGCCGCACCGTTGATCTGCATCAGGCCGTGCTGGCGAAGAACGACACCAACGCCGTGGAGCTGCGCCGCACCCTCGACGACCGGGGCACCACGGCCGTCAACCTCCTCTCCAGCCCCGGCAGCGGCAAGACGGCCCTGCTGGAGCTGCTCCTCACCAGATCCCTCGCGGGTGGCACCCCGGCCGCCGCCGTCACCGCCGACCTGGCCACCGAGAACGACGCGACCCGCCTGGCCCGCTCCGGAGCCCCCGTGCGCCAGATCCTCACCGACGGGCTGTGCCACCTGGAGGCCGGGATGCTCGGGGGCAAGCTGGAGGGCTGGCTGCCCGAGGGGACCCGGCTGCTGTTCGTCGAGAACGTCGGCAATCTCGTCTGCCCCGCCTCCTACGACCTCGGCGAGACGCTGCGGATCGCCCTCGCCTCGGTGACCGAGGGCGAGGACAAGCCGGTGAAGTACCCGGCGGCCTTCGGGCTCGCGCACCTGGTCGTGGTCACCAAATCCGACCTGGCCGAGGCGGTGGAGTTCCGCCGGGACGACTTCCTCGCGGGCGTCCAGCAGGTCAATCCGGGCGTGCCCGTGATCGAGACGTCCGCCCGCACCGGCGAAGGCGTCGACAAGCTGCTCGCGCACGTCCTGCGCGCCGCCGACGGCCGTCAGACGCACACGCCGGTCCTCGCGCGCCAGCACGAGAAGCACCTGCATCATCACGGTGAGGGCGACGCGGAGCACGAGCACCCGCACCCGCACGACCCGGCAGCAGCGCACCTACCGGCGGGAAACCCGCGATGACCCCCCGGAAGCCCACGCCCGCGACGGCCCCCGAACGGATCCGCCGCCACCTCACCGTGCGCGGCGCGGTCCAGGGCGTGGGCTTCCGCCCGTTCGTCTACACCCTCGCCGAGGAGCACGGCCTCACCGGCTGGGTCACCAACGACGCCGACGGCGTCCGCACCGAGGTCGAGGGCCCGGCGTCCGCCGTGGACGCCTTCACCGACGCGATCGGGACCCGCGCACCGCCCCTCGCCCTCGTCGAGTCCGTCGACCACCGGGCCGTCCCCGTCACCCACGACGACGGCGGCTTCACCATCCGCCCCTCCGCCGCCGGCCCCGGACGCACCCTGATCCCGCCGGACACGGCCACCTGCGACGCCTGTCTGGCCGAACTCGCCGACCCGGCCGACCGCCGGCACCGCCACCCGTTCATCACCTGCACCCACTGCGGTCCCCGGTTCACCGTGGTCACCGGCCTGCCCTACGACCGCCCGCTGACCACCATGGCCGGCTTCCCCCTGTGCCCGGACTGCGCCCGTGAGTACGCCGACCCCGGCGACCGCCGCTTCCACGCCCAGCCGATCGCCTGCCCGCGCTGCGGCCCCCGCCTGACGCTGTGCCGAGGCCCCGACGACCCCGGGACGCTCCACGACGCCGCAGCGCTCGACGCGGCCCGCGGCCTCCTCGCCGCCGGGGCCGTCCTCGCCGTGAAGGGCCTCGGCGGCTACCACCTGGCTTGCGACGCGGGCGACCCCGCCGCCGTACGGACCCTGCGCAAGCGCAAGAACCGGGGCGACAAGCCGTTCGCCGTGCTGGCCGACTCCCTGGCCACCGTCGAAGCGCTCGTCCACGTCGGCGCCGCCGAACGCGCCCTCCTCACCGGCCCCCGCAAGCCGATCGTCCTGCTGCGCCGCCGCACCCGCCCCGCCCACGACGTCGCGCCAGGCGTCGCGCCGGGCAGCCCCGACCTCGGCGTGATGCTCCCGTACACCCCACTGCACCGCCTGCTCCTCGGCCTCCCCGGCGACCCGCCAGGACCACCCGTCCTCGTCATGACCAGCGGAAACCGATCCGGCGAGCCGATCGTCACCGACGACGCCGAAGCCCTGGCCCGGCTCGACGGGCTCGCGGACGCCTGGCTCGGGCACGACCGGCCCGTCCACGTGCCCTGCGACGACTCCGTGGTCCGGATCTGCGCCGGGGCCGAACTCCCGGTCCGCCGCTCGCGCGGCTACGCCCCACTGCCGCTCGCCCTGCCCCTGCCCGTCGTCCCGGCCCTCGCGGTCGGCGGCGACCTGAAGAACACCTTCTGCGCCGCCGACGACCGCTACGCCTGGCTCTCCGCCCACGTCGGCGACATGGACGACCTCGCCACCCTCACCGCCTTCGAGCGCGCCACCGGACACCTCACCGGCCTCACCGCAGTCACCCCGCGCCTGCTGATCGCCGACCGGCACCCCGGCTACCGGTCCACCCAGTGGGCCCGCCGCACCGCCGAGGCCCGCGGCATCCCGCTGCGCCAGGTCCAGCACCACCACGCCCATGTCGCCTCCACGATGGCCGAGCACGGCCTCGACGGCGCCTCCCCGGTGATCGGCGTCGCCTTCGACGGCACCGGATACGGCGACGACGGCGCGGTCTGGGGCGGCGAGATCCTGATCGCCGACTACGACGGCTTCGCGCGCTTCGCCCACCTGCGCTACGTCCCGCTGCCCGGCGGCGACGCGGCGGTCCGCAACCCGTACCGGATGGCGCTGTCCCACCTGCGCGCCGCCGGACTGCCGTGGTCGGACGCCCTGCCCTGCACGGCCATCGCACCTCCGGGGGAACGACGTTTGCTGGACCGGCAGTTGGAGCGCGGCCTGAACTGCGTCCCCACCTCCAGCATGGGGCGCCTCTTCGACGCGGTGTCCTCGCTCGCCGGTGTCTGCCACCGGGTGGAGTACGAGGCGGAGGCCGCGATGCGCCTGGAGAACGCGGCCCTGACCGGCGCGGAGGCCGACCCGGGCGGCGACGACGGGCGCGCGTCCGCGTACGGGTTCATCCTGGGAGCAGAGCCGGACGGGCCGGCGGCCCCGCTGATCGCCGACCCGCGACCGGTCCTCGCCGCCGCCGCGGCGGACGTCCTGGCGGGCGCCCCGGCCCCCACCGTGGCCCGCCGCTTCCACCGCGCGGTGACCGACCTCGTACGGGAGGTGTGCGCGGCGGCCCGGCAGCGCACGGGCATCGCCACCGTGGCCCTGACCGGCGGTGTCTTCTGCAACGCCCTGCTCACCGAGGGCTGTTGTACGGGACTGGAGGCGGACGGCTTCACCGTGCTGAGGCACCGCAAGGTGCCCCCCAACGACGGCGGACTCGCCCTCGGTCAACTGATCGTCGCCGCCCGGACGAAGGAGTGAGGGAGGAGAGCGCCATGTGTCTGGCCGTACCCGGCCGAGTGCTGGAGATCGAGGAACGCGACGCCACACGGATGGCCAAGGTCGACTTCGGCGGCGTCGTCAAGGAGGTCTGCCTGGAGTACGTCCCCGACATGCAGGTCGGGGACTACGCCATCGTCCACGTCGGATTCGCCCTGCAACGGCTCGACGAGGAGTCGGCGCGCCAGACCCTGGAACTCTTCGAGAACCTCGGCGTGCTGGAGGAGGAGTTCGGCGACCACTGGGGCAAGGCCGCCAAGGACGCGGGCGCCGAACGCCCGGCAGGGACCGAACTCCCCGCCCCGGCAAGTGAGAAGGAGGCACGGTCATGAAGTATCTCGACGAGTTCAGCGACCCGGTCCTCGCGAAACGGCTCTTCGACGACATCCGGGCGCTCACCACGAAGCCCTGGTCCCTCATGGAGGTCTGCGGCGGGCAGACGCACTCGATCATCCGCCACGGCATCGACCAGCTGCTCCCCGACGGGATCCGGCTGATCCACGGCCCCGGCTGTCCCGTGTGCGTGACCCCGCTGGAGATCATCGACAAGGCCCTGGAGATCGCCTCCCGGCCGGACGTGATCTTCTGCTCGTTCGGCGACATGCTCCGGGTCCCGGGCAGCGGACGCGACCTGTTCCAGGTCAAGAGCGAGGGCGCGGACGTCCGCGTGGTCTACTCCCCGCTCGACGCGCTGCGCGTCGCCCAGGAGAACCCGGACAAGGAGGTCGTGTTCTTCGGCATCGGCTTCGAGACCACCGCCCCGCCCAACGCGATGACGGTCTACCAGGCGAAGAAGCTGTCCATCCCCAACTTCAGCCTGCTGGTCTCCCACGTACGGGTGCCCCCGGCGATCGACGCGATCATGAACTCGCCGGACTGCCAGGTCCAGGCGTTCCTCGCCGCCGGACACGTCTGCACGGTCATGGGCACCAAGGAGTACCCGGCCCTCGCCGCCGAGCACGAGGTGCCCATCGTCGTCACCGGATTCGAACCCCTGGACATCCTCGAAGGCATCCGCCGCGCCGTACGGCAGTTGGAGGCGGGGGAGCACACCGTCGAGAACGCCTACCCGCGCGCGGTCAACGAGCAGGGCAGCCCGGCCGCGCAGAAGATGCTGGCCGACGTCTTCGAGGTCACCGACCGGGCCTGGCGCGGCATCGGGATGATCCCGCAGAGCGGCTGGCGGCTGTCGCCCAAGTACCGGGAGTACGACGCCGAGCACCGCTTCTCCGTCACCGGCATCGAGACCGAGGAATCCACGGTCTGCCGCAGCGGCGAAGTCCTCCAAGGGCTGATCAAGCCGCACGAGTGCGCCGCGTTCGGCAAGGAGTGCACCCCGCGCAACCCGCTCGGCGCGACCATGGTCTCCAGCGAGGGCGCGTGCGCCGCGTACTACCTCTACCGGCGGCTCGAAGCCCCGAAGAAGGAAGCCCCCGCCGTGAACGCCCCGGCCAAGGAGGCGAGTTCCGTTGGCTGACACCGCCCCGGCCCCCGCCGACTTCTCCGGCTGGACCTGCCCCGCCCCGCTGCGCGACCACGAACGCATCGTGATGGGCCACGGCGGCGGCGGCACGCTCTCCGCCGAACTGGTGGAGCACCTCTTCGCGCCGGCCTTCGGCAGCGACGTCCTCGCCGAGCTCGGCGACTCCGCGCAGGTGACCATGGGCGGCGCCCGGCTGGCCTTCTCCACCGACTCCTTCGTCGTCCGGCCGCTGTTCTTCCCCGGCGGCAGCATCGGCGACCTCGCCGTGAACGGCACGGTCAACGACCTGGCCATGGCGGGCGCGGTGCCCGCCTACCTCTCCTGCGGCTTCATCCTGGAGGAGGGCATCGAGATGTCGGTGGTGGGCCGGGTGGCGCAGGCGCTCGGCGACGCGGCCCGCACGGCGGGCGTGACCGTCGCGACCGGCGACACGAAGGTCGTCGACGCCGGCCACGGCGACGGCATCTTCATCAACACCGCCGGAATCGGCCTGGTCCCCGACGGCGTCGACATCCGCCCAGGGCGCGCGGCAGCCGGTGACGCGGTCCTGGTCAGCGGGCAGATCGGCGTCCACGGCGTCGCCATCATGAGCGTGCGCGAAGGGCTGGAGTTCGGCGTCGAGATCGAGAGCGACACCGCGTCCCTGGCCGGCCTGGTCGGCGACATGCTCGCCGTCTGCGGCGACCTCCACGTCCTGCGCGATCCGACCCGGGGCGGCCTGGCGACCTCGCTCAACGAGATCGCCGGAGCCGCGGACATCGGCATCGCCCTCGACGAGGGATCGCTCCCGGTCCCCGAGACGGTCGCCAACGCCTGCTCCTTCCTCGGCCTCGACCCCCTGTACGTCGCCAACGAAGGCAAACTCGTCGCCTTCGTCCCCCCGGACCACGCCGACGCGGTCCTGGACGCGATGCGCGCCCACCCGCTGGGCAAGGAGGCGGTCCGGATCGGGACCTGCGTGGCGGAGCACCCCGGCATGGTGGTGGCGGCCACGGGCCTGGGCGGCACCCGCGTGGTGGACATGCCGCTGGGCGAGCAACTGCCGCGCATCTGCTGACGGCCGCGGGGCTCAGGTGGAAAGGCCCCTCCGATGGTCAGTCCAGGGTCTGTGTCAGCTCGCTGCGGGTGGCGGTGTGCACGACCCTGCACCGTGCCCCGTTGACGAGCGGCAGGTACGGCGGCACATGGCCGCACTCGACGTCGGCGACGATCGGCACGTTCAGCGGCCCGAGCGCTTCGATCACGGCCTGGTGCTGGGTGAGCGAAGCGGTGTCCGGGGCCGAGGTCCGGCCGACGAGTACGGCGTCGGCCGCGTCGAAGAAGCCGGCCAGCCGCATCCCGTGCAGGTAGCGGCAGATGGCGAACGCGTCGTCGCCGCCGGCCTCCACGTACACGACAAGCCCCTCCGGGGCGTGCGTCCGGGCGAAGGCCGAGGTGTCGAGGTACGGCGTCCCGGTGAGGTTGCACAGCATCTCGATACAGCCCCCGACCAGCCGCCCCTCGACGTCCACGTCGCCGCTGCCGTCGAGCCGGGTCCAGCGGCCCGGGACGTCGAGCGTGAGCGTACGGGCGTCGGGGTGCTCCGCCCAGTCGTCCCAGCCCGAGGCGCGGTGCCGTTCCGGCGGGATCTGGGTGAACCGGTGGCCCGGCGGGGCGGCGACGATGTCGAACCAGGACACCAGTCCCTCCGGCACCCGGTACGGGGTGTCCATGAGGTTGTTCCCGTGCACGGTCGCCACCCCGGTGAGCAGGGTCAGCGGCGTCATCACGGTCGACATGTCCGAGTAGCCCACCACCCAGGTCGGCTCCGCCGCACGCACCGCCGCCCAGTCGACCAGCGGCAGCAGGTCGATGGCGGTCTCCCCGCCCCACGGCGGCACGACGGCCCTGATGCCGGGATCCGTCAGCATCGCCGTCAACTCGGCCGCCCGGTCGGCCGCGGGCGCGCTGACGTGCCCGGAGCCGTCCATGCACCGGCCGGTCACGACCTCGTACCCGCGCGCCTCGACATCGCGCACCGCTACGGCGAGTCGCTCGCGCAACTCCTTGGGCACCCCGCTCGACGGGGACGTGACGCCGACGCGGTCACCGGGGCGCAGAGGGCGCGGATATCGAACAGACATGCGCTGGATTCTGGCACGCCACCCGCGCGAGGTCAGCGCTTTTCGGTCGGCTGCGGGGACAACTCGGCGTGGCGGACCGTGAAGCCGCCTCGGGTGGCCGGGGCGAAGGGCGCGGGCGCCATGCAGGTCCCCACCTTCGGAGCGGTGACGTTCCCCTGCTCGTCGGTCTTCTCGGGGTCGACGTTCGCCACGCCCCACGAGAACCCGAGCCGGTCCGGCTCGCCCGCGCGTCCCTCGCTGACGCTGAAGCCCAGCCGCTCGCCGGCGGGCCCCACGTCGGACCGGGTGACGACGGCGGTGAGCGTCGCCGTGCCGCCGCCGGTGACCAGGCAGTCCACCCGGGCCTTCGCCGTGGCGATCTGCCCCGTGGCGGCGACGACATGGCGGAAGGTCACCGTGCCCCGCGCGTCGGTGGGCAGCCCCTGGGGCAGCCCGGGAAGCGGGCGGGAGTAGGGCGCCGCCTCGGCGTCGATCGTGAAGCGGATGTCGTCGTCGGGGCTGAACACATAGTGGATCCGTGCCGATCCGTGGACACTCGCGGTCGTGGCCGGCTTCGTGGCGGGGGCGTCGTCGGAGGGCGCCGCGCCCGTCGCCGCCGTCGCGGTGAGAGCCGTCAGTGCGGCGATACCGAGTGCGGTGAGGGTGGGAACGCGCATGGTGAACTCCTCTTTCGCAGGGTGTTTGCTACCGGCGTCTGCCGTGGTCACCAGCTTGGTCCCGGGACCCCGTCGGATCCATCTGCCGATCGGCAGACGCGCGGGGGCGGTGCTGTCGGGCTCCTCCGCCGAACGGCGGAGGGCGGGGTGCGCCGTCGTCCGCCGGCCCCGTGACCGATGCCGTCTCGAACCGGTGGCCACGGAAGGTTAGGCTGACCTAAGTCAATTCGGTTCCCTCGTCCCCGCGGGCGAGGCGCTCAGGCCGACCACGCGTACGAAGGGGCAGAGTCCATGACGATCCACCGAGCCGTCGTCGCCCGAGTGCAGCCGCTCACCGTGAGCATGACCCGCGTCACCTTCCACGGAGAGGGGCTGGCGGGATTCCGGACCACCGGGGTCGGTGACGAGTACGTGCGGATCTTCCTCCCGCACGGCCCGGACCGCACCGACGTGTCCCTGCCCCGGACCACCGAGCAGGGCGGGTGGGAGACCCCCGAGGGGCAGCCCGTCGCGCCGATGCGCACGTACACGATCCGCGCGGTCCGCCCGGAGGCCGGCGAGCTCGACATCGACTTCGTGCTGCACGAGGGCGGCGTGGCGTCCGGCTGGGCGGCCGAGGCGCGGCCCGGGGACGTGGTGGGCGTCAACGACCCCACCGGGCTCTACAGTCCTCCGGCCGATCTCTCCTGGCAGGTGCTGGTCGCCGACCAGACCGGTCTGCCCGCTGCCGCCCGGCTGCTGGAGAACACCCCGGACCACGTCCGGACCCGGGTGGTCCTGGAGGCTCCCGACCCCTCGGCCGCGCTGCCGCTGCGGGAGCCGGCCGACTCCAAGGTGACCTGGACCTACGGCGGAAACGGCCATGGCCCGAGCCGCCTGGCCGACCTGGTGGCCGCCGCCGTCCCGCCCGGCACGGACCTCGCGGGCGGGTACGTCTGGGTGGCCGGGGAGACCAACGCGCTGCGCGCGGTGCGCCGCTACCTCCGTCGCGAGCTGGGGCTGCCGGCGGAGCGCTTCAAGGTCGTCGGCTACTGGATACCGAACTCCGACACCTGGTCCGAGCGGTACGAAGCCCTGCCCGACACCGTGCGCTCCGAGCTGGAGGCCCTCTGGGACAACCCGGCCGGCGACTCCGAGGACCTCACCATCCGCTACGAGGCCCGCCTCAGCGATCTCGGACTCTGACCGCCCCCGGGGCCCGGGACCTGCTTCCTCGGTCGCCGCGATCTCCAGTGATGTGCGGGATTCGGTGAGTCAACCGCGAGATGGGCGAGTAGCTTTGCGGACAAGTAGGTATAGACAGCCTTACCTGAGTGCATGGAGGATTCGGTGGCCAATCCGTTCGACGACGAAGACGGCACCTATCTGGTGCTCGTCAACGACGAGGGACAGCACTCCTTGTGGCCGGCGTTCGCCGAGGTGCCCGCCGGGTGGGCCGTGGCTCACCCGGAGGGCACCCGCCAGGCCTGCCTGGACTACGTGGAGCAGAACTGGACCGACCTGCGGCCCAAGAGCCTGACAGCGACCATGGCGGCCGATCCGACATGAGGCTCCCTCAAGCGCCGCATCCCGTACGCCTGGCGGTGCACGTACGAGGACACGCACGTCGGGCCGACGCCCTGCCGGCCCACAACTGAGACCCGGTCGCTCCGACGGCCCCGCACCCGCCTGGTGCGGGGCCGTCGGCGTGCTCGCGGCGCCGGTACGCGACAGCCCCTAGGCTGCGACCCGGCAACCGCCCGACCGATCCAGGAGCGCACCCCCGCATGAACCACCCTGCCCGCGGCTTCCCCTTCCCCGACGCCCTCGACCCCGACGCGTCCCCCGCACCGCATCCGCTGCTCGCCCCGGTGTCCGGATACCTCGGCACCTGGCGGGGCACGGGCCGCGGCGGGTATCCGACGCTGGAGGCGGAATTCACCTACGCGCAGGAGGTCACGTTCAGCCACGACGGGCGGCCGTTCCTCGCGTACGAGGCCCGGGCCTGGCTGCTCGACGCCCAGGGCGACCCGCTGCGGCCGTCCGCCCGGGAGACCGGCTGGTGGCGGCTGCAGCCGGACGGGCTGGTGGAGGCCCTGATCACCCAGCCCACCGGGATCGCGGAGATCCTGGCCGGCCACGCTCGCGACGGCGCCGTCGACCTCGCCACCGAACAGGTCTCCCTCGCCCCCACCGCCAAGGAGGTCGACGCCACCCGCCGCCGCTACACCCTGACGGACAAGGACACGCTCACCTTCGTCCACGACCTCGCCGCGGTCGGCCGGCCGCTGCAGCACCACCTGGCGGCCGAACTCCGCCGAGAACCGCCTGGCCAGGGCATTTAGTTGCCGGAGCGTGACCGAAGCGGCGGCATGGAGGCCGGACCACGGGGCAGGTGCACGGGAAGCCAGGAGAACAGGAGCACCTTTCCGATGTCCCTTCCCTCGTACCCGGATTCCCCGTACCCGGGGCAGCCCGCAGCCGATCACGACCCCTACGGCGGTCAGCAGCCCGCCCGGACGAACGGCTTCGCCGTCGCCGCCCTGGTCCTCGGCCTCGTCGCCTGCCTGCTCTTCTGGACCGTGGTGGGCGGTCTGCTCCTCGGCCTGCTCGCCATCGTCTTCGGCATCGTCGCCGCGCTCCGCACCCGCCAAGGCCGCGCGCCGCGCCGGGTGATGGCGATAGTCGGGGCCGCGTTCGGGGCGCTCGGGCTCATCGGGTCCGTGATCGTCCTCGTGGTGGCCGTCTCCGTGTTCGACTCGCAGGAGTTCAAGAACTTCGAGGACTGCGTGGACCAGGCCAACGGGCAGGCCGCCGAGGACCGGTGCGCGGACGACTTCGTCGACGAGCTGACCAACTGACGGATCCCGGAGGGGCCGCCGCCCCCGGGGGCTGGGCGTAGGCTCGGCCCATGGTGCATGTACTGGGCAGCAGGATCCTGCTGCACCCCACCGACCCCGAGCGTTCCCGCGCCTTCTACGGCGAGGCCCTCGGCCTCGCCGTCTACCGCGAGTTCGGCACGGGACCCGAGCGCGGCACCGTCTACTTCCTGGGCGGCGGATTCCTGGAGGTCTCCGGCCGGGGCGACGGCCCGCCCTCGCCCTCCCTGCAGATCTGGCTCCAGGTCGACGACGCCGAGGCCGCCCACGACGAACTGCGGTCGAAAGGCGTGACCGTCCTCCGACCGCCGAGGCGCGAGCCCTGGGGGCTCGTCGAGATGTGGATCGAGGACCCCGACGGAGTGCGGATCGCCGTCGTCGAGGTGCCGGACGACCATCCCCTGCGCTACCGGCCCTGACCGGCGGCCTCAGCACATCAGTCCACCCCCGCCCGGCGCCGCACAGCCGGTTGCACGCGCACCGGGTGTTTGCCACGGTGTGGGTGGGTAGGCGGCCCGGTGATCACCGGGCCGCACCGCCCGTTGGACCGTCCGCAACGGATCACGAAGCAGAGAAGGAGGGTTCGATGTCCTCGAAGCGACGTCGTAAGAAGAAGGCCCGCCGCAAGAACGGCGCGAACCACGGCAAGCGTCCGCAGAGCTGAGAGCGCGAACACGCCGCGGCCCCGCCAAGCCGAGAAGCGTGGCGGGGCCGCG
>NZ_JBHXPF010000092.1:0-21322 GCF_042718715.1 Streptomyces sp. NPDC058576
ACCCGCGACGGCACAACAACCGAAGACACCGCCAACACAGCCGCCCGCTCCTCCACGGAGAGCAGATCGATCCGCCCGATCGGCCGCGAGGGATCGGTTGCCGCGACGGCTCGCAGGGCCGTACGCAGGCGCCGGTGGTGAACGGCCAGTTCGTCGCGGGTGCACAGTTCGGGATGGGCGTTCACGTCGACGGCCGGCCCGGCGCCGTCGCGTCGGTCCCACACGGCGAAGGTGAGGTCGCCCACCAGGCCGGAGGAGAGGTTGTGCGCGGTGGTCGGCAGTCCGGCGAAGGTGATCGCGTAGTCGAAGGACATGATGTTGACGACCGGTGCGTACCACGTTCCCGGGCGGCCGGGCAGTGCGAGGTCGCGCTGGATGTCCTCGGCCCGGTACCGCTGGTGGCCGCCCAGTTCGCGCACGCGATTGCCGATCTGGGCGAGGAGTTCGCCGAGCGTCAGCTCCGGTCGTAGCGTGAGCCGGAGCGGTAGGACGTTGGCGGCCGTGCCGGGGGTGCGGCGCTCCACCTGGGTGAGGCGGGCCGTCACCGGCAGGCCCAGGACGACGGTGGCCGTCCCGGTCGTCCGGTGGACGTGGAGGGCCGCGGCGGCGATGACCAGGTGTGACCAGGGGGCGCGGGCCCGGCGGGCCGCGTCGCGCAGTGCCGTGTGTTCCGCCGGCTCCCATGCGGTGGTGTGCCGGAGATAGCGCTCCGGCGTGGTCGAAGGCGGGCCGACGATTCCGGCCGGCTGGGGGCGGTCGCTGAAGCGTTCCGTCCAGTACGTCCTATCCTGACCGAATTGCCCTGATGCCTGATACGCCTGTTCGGCAGTGATCAGGTCGGACAGCGTGCCGAACGGGCTCGCTCCCACCGTGTCGCCTCCGGCCAGTGCGGTGTAGACGTCGGCGACCCGGCGTGTGATCAGCAGGGACCCGAAAGCGTCCATCACGGCGTGGTGGTAGCCCTGGTACCACCAGAAGCGGTCGGCGCTCAGCTTCAGGAGCGCGTACTCGAACAGCGGGCCCACGGCGAGGTTCATGGGCCGGGCGACCGCGGCGTCCATCCAGGCGCGGGCGGCCTGTTCGGGGTCCAGCTCCGCACTCAGGTCGGTGACCGCGAGCGGCCGGTCGGCAGGCTCCTGGAGGACTTGCCGGACCTCGCCGGATTCCTCGACGAAGCGGACGTGCAGCGCCTCGGCCTCGGCGACGACGAGTCTCAGGACTTGCCCGAACAGCTCCGGGTCCACCCCTCCATGGATCTCCAGGTACTCGCCCACCCGGAAAACGCGATTCCCTCTCCCCAGCCTCTCCTCGGCGATCCATATTTCGCGTTGTGCAGCCGTGAGGGGCAGCGTGGTACCGGCACTGACGGACAAGTCTCCACCTCCGAGAATTCCCCCGCACGGACGGCCGGAGAGACAGGAATGAAAGGCTCGCAATGTCCTGGAAAACGCGTCGTCAATTCGATCGCGCAAAATGCAACGGCGACCTCTGCTCTGCCGGAGCGAAGCGGATCGCCACGTGATGTATAGGAGCCGGGCATAATCACCCGGGAAATTCGACAGAGGGAACCTAACCCCGAAGGATCCGGACGGTCAAGGAAGTCGATCGGCTGTGCCACGGGGTGTCCCGCCGGCGGGACCACCTGGCGGGATCCGCGCGCACGCCCGGCATCGGTCGCGGTGTCCGCCGATGCGGGATGACGGCCGACTGCCGACGGATTAGCGGGTGAAGGGCCTGTCGTCCGAGCCTGCGGCGGAGCGTGGCCGATGCTCGCCACACGCCGGACGGAGCCCTTCCCCACGGGCTGCGCCCTGCCGGTGCGGCGAACGGCGCAGGGGGCCTCGGGTCGCCCGCGGGGCGGTTCGCCTTGATCTACGGGCTCTTGCCCGTCGTTTCTCGGCGGTGTTAGCTTCACTTTCTACAAATTCTGATCGTGTTCTCTCAGGCTGTATCACAAAAGGGAACCCCTATGGCCAAAACGCAGTGGATAAGCCACCTGCTGAACCGTGGAGCGGACGACGACCCGTGGGCCGTTTCTGGCGCTTCCGTCACCCGGGGACAGTTACGCGGTGCGGTAGCCGAGTTCGAGGAGCGTTTCCGGAACCAGGGAATCGGCGAAGGCAGCTCGGTTCTCCTGAGGATGACGCCGAGTTTCACTTACATTCAGGTTCTGTTGGCCCTGTGGAGCCGCGGGGCCCAGGTGGCGCTGGTCGACTTCCGGCTGAAACCGGCAGAGTACGAACCGCTGGCGCAGCTGGTGCGTCCGCAGTACCTCGTCGTAGCGTCCGGCGCCGGAGGGCCGGTGGCCGGATTCCGTCAGGAGTCCGACTTCACGGTCCGGCAGCTGTCGGACGGCCGGCCCGCCGTCGACGGCATCCGACTGGTGCAGTTCAGCTCAGGCTCGTCCGGTCGGCCCAAGGTGATCGGCCGCCCCGCCAACTCCGTGCTGGCCGAAATTGACCGGCATGCGGCCCTCCCCGGAATCCCTGGCGCGGGCGACCGAATGATGTTGCTGAACTCGGTGATGCACAACATGGGCCTGGTCAGCGGCGTGCTGCACGCCCTTGCGTCCGGGGCGACGCTGATTATCCCGCCGACGCTGCGCCCGGTCGAGGTCGTACGGCTCATGGCAGCAACCAGAACGACCGCCGTCTACGGAACGCCCGTCCACTACGAACTGCTGTCCGGCGTCACCGACCGGCCCCCTCTGCCCGCTCTGCGCCTCGCGGTGTCCGGCGGTGAGCGGGTTCCGCTGGAGACGTACGAAAACTTCCGTGCGCGCTTCGGCTTGCCGATCAGCCCGGTCTACGGACTGACCGAGATCGGGCTGATCGCGGGTGACCTGTCCGGCACGTCCGCCCCTCCGCGGCTGGGGCTCCCGGTGCCGGGGGCAGAGGTCAAGGTCGTCGACGAGGAGCTGTATGTGCGGATGGACCACTCGCCGTATCTGTACGGCGAGCACGCGGACCGCTATACGGACGGCTGGCTGCGAACATACGACCGGGTCCGGCAGGACCCCGCGACCGGGGTGCTCAACATGCTCGGCCGGGCCGACTCGGTGGCCGTGATCGGCGGACTGAAGGTCGACCTCACGGAGGTGGAGAACGTCCTCCTGACCCACGACCGGGTGACGGAAGCCGTCGTGACGCACGGAGAGGTCATCGAGGCGTTCGTGGGCGCCGACCCCGCCGTTGACGCCGACGAGTTGACGGTCTGGTGCCGGGAGCGGCTGAGCCCCGTCAAGGTCCCCAAGAGGTTCCACGTCACGCGGCAGTTGCCGCGGAACTCGATGGGGAAGGTGATCCGCGACCGTGCGCTGATGCACGGACGCGTCCTGTCCACATCGCCCTCGCAGGCGCAGGGGGACCGGTGATCTCGAAAGACGACCTCAGGACGATATTGACCGAGAACGCGGGACTCGGGCCGCCCGAGGAACTGACCGACGACGCCGAGCTGGTGATCGACTCCTTCACCCTGGTGGTCCTTCAGCACCTCCTGGAGGAGCGGCACGGCGTGGTTATCGACCCGCAGTTCGACGACATGGCCCAGTTCACCTCGATCGACGGCATCCACACCTACGTGACCAGGGTCGCGCAGGAGCACTGACCGGCACACCTGGACCCCATCAACCGCATTCGCAGGGAGCGACGATGAGCAACCCCTTCGAGAACCCCGACGGCACTTTCCTGGTGCTCGTCAACGACGAGGGCCAGCATTCGCTGTGGCCCTCTTTCGCCGAGGTGCCCGCGGGCTGGACAGTCGCGCTCGGCCAGAACGACCGCCAGACGTGCCTCGCCTACGTCGAGGAGCACTGGACCGACATGCGCCCGCTGAGCCTCGTGCGCCGATAGGAGACCACGATGGACGACGCCGCATTCCAGCAACTGCTGTTACGGGAGGAGGACCTCGAAGAGTCGTTCTTCGGCGAGGAGCCGAGCGCCGCCTACGATCCCTCCTTCGTCTCCGGCGACGAGTCGGGGCGGGCCATCGTCGACCTGACCAACATGCTCACGCACGGCACGCATCCCGAGACGGTGCACCACGCCTCCGCGCTGTTCACGAACGTCGTGGGATCGGTGGTTTTCCACCATGTCGCCCAGTTCGGCCACGGAACCTGCCGGCAGATCTACCAGGAGCTCTTCGACGCGGTGCACGCCTGCGCGCGGTACCGGATGGAACTCAACGACGGCGTGCAGCTCGAGATCTCGCGGGTGGACCTGGTGCCTGTCGAGCTGGGAGACGGCGGCTTCCTGGTGCGGTGGCTGTCCGCCGTCGACCACTTCCGCATCGAGACCGCGTGGGTGATCGTCGCAAAGGACGACACTCTCACCTTCGTCAACGCCCGTGTCCCGGACGAGTCGGAGATCCAGCGGCTCGCACGCATCGCCGTGGAGCGCGTCGGCGAACCGACCGGTGCGTCATGACGTCCACGGCGCCCCTGGTCGAATTCGCCTCAGCGCTGGAGACGGTCGAGGAATGGCTGATCGAGTACATCTCGGCGAGCCATCCGGAGATCGGCCGCACGGGGCCCATCTGCCCCTTCGTGGCACCCTCGCGCAAGAACCGGACGATGGAGCTCCGCCTGCGGTTGGCCGGCCACGCGCCGACCCTCGATCTGATCTCGGAGATCGCGCACAGCAGTCTGCGAGAGTACGAGCTGACGACCTGGCAAGGCCGCAACCCCATGCTGCGGGCCATGGTCGTCGCACTTCCCGACCTGCGCACCGAGGACACCGGACTGCTCGACAAGGCCCATGCCCGGGTGAAGGACGCCTTCGTGGCACAAGGGCTCATGATCGGCCAGTTCCACGAGAACTGCGAGGTGACGGCCGCCCGCAACCCTCGCTTCGCGGTGAGCAAGGCACCCTTGCCCCTGTTCGCCATCCGCTCCATCGCCCTGCATGACGTCTTCTTCCTGTCCGAGCGACCGCACTGGTTCCAGCAGTATCGGAAGCTATTCGGCAAGTTCTTCGGCCCGGGGTCCACCGTGATGGACCCGCTCTTGGTGGAGCACTATCAACAAGCCGAGCAGGCTTACGGTGGTCCGCCCCCGTAGGCGCCCACGACTGCTGGGCCGCCGGTGGCGGACGCAGACGCTGCTGGAGTCCCCCACCGGCGAGCCATGCCCCGAAACCGGTCCGGGGCCGATGGGAGCGACTGCGGAACACCCCCGCGTCGGCGGGGAGGACGCAGGACATGAGCAGGGCCCGTACCGAGGGGGCCGGAGCACCCCCGCGTGCGCGGGGTGCTCCGGCCGCACCGTCGGCAATCCGTGGCGCCGGAATTCCGGCCTGCCCGCGGTCAGTCACTCAACGTAGCCATAGCCACGAACGCCCCGTGCCACTGCGCCCGCCCTCACGGCACTTCCTGGGGAGAATCCGGGGAGTGTCAACGGGTCCCGGGGAGCGCGTGGGGAGAATCGACCGCGTAACGCAGCACGATCCGGAAAGACGCTGAAAGACTTGTCCGCGCAGGTCAGAGGTGGGAACAGCCGCATCGATGCAGGTCAGCGCCACTAGGTACACAACTTCATGACGTAGTTGCCGAGATCGTGGGTAGGAGAGGTCGCCTAGATCTGGTGGCGCGCATGGTGACTAACCAACACAGGTGCGACGGGCGGGCAGCAATCTCCGCTGCTCGGCATGCCAGACGTCATCGGCAACGACGACATGACTCACGGGTGGAATCCTCTACGGATTAGCCACTCCCGGGCTGATGCTGACCCTGCAAGTGCAGCGGCGCGGTTCAGACGCTCGGATTCCTGGATATCGCCGTTGAAGAATCTCAGTTGGGCGAGCCCGTGCAGGGCGTGGCTATTTCCGGCCGCCGCTGCTGCGTGTGCCAAGTCCTCGGCGTGCTGATGGTGACCTCGTCCTTCGCTGTGCCATGACATCCACTCGAGAGCCTTCGGGTGCATCGCAGCGGCGGCCGCACGGTAGAAACAGGTGGCAGTGGCGTGGTCACGGTGGTCTGATCTTTCGCGCGCGAAGGCCACCAGGGCAGCCGAAGTCGCCACAATGCTCAGCACGTCACGAGCTGGGTCTACAGGGAGGCGTCAAAACTGGGCTTGAAGGGCTACAAAATCGGCCGAGTCAGGAACGCCAAGGTGCTGTACAAAAGAGCCGAGATCTTCAGATGGCTGGAGCAGCAGAAGATCCATTAACGTCTTCGCCTTACTCAGCGCTCGCCAACACCCCTCCAATGATCTCCACGCCAGACATTCTTCGCGCGCAGGGGGCATCGGAGTCGACTTACGCGTATCAAAGTTCGCCTCACCCGGGGAGGAAGCGACCAAGCCTGCCGGGAGGACCCCACTCCCTGGGTCAAGACACCCGTGCCCATGCACGTGAAGTACAAGGAGACGGCGCGGCGCGGGCTCGCGGGTGAACATCATCGAGTGCTAGGCAGACGGGCCCTTGAGCAGCGTGTTCGCACCTTTCAGCACTGTCAGGGCCTTCCCTGCTTACTCGGCGGAATGTCCCTGCAAACCCCCTGGGAGAGACGTGAAAGTCCCTGAAAAGTCCCTGGGATGCCCCGCCGCTCCTTGCTCCCTGGATGACGGCTGCCACCTCCGCAGGTGGCAGCGCCGCCTCACGCCATAGCCTGCTGGCATGCGCAGCTAGGTCACGAGACCTACGCATTGAGAGACAGAGAGCGTTCATCCCGGGTGATACCGCACGGTGCTAACTGGTTACGTATCACGAGAATGTCGTGTGCGAGCAGCACGTCCCGGTCCGTGGGCCGGGGGCCAGACCTTTGCGGGCACAAGCGCGGCACGCTGTTCGGTCCGCCGGGATTCGTGTCTCATCCAGATGCGCAGCATGTCAGGCACCGGGCAAGTGTCCGCCGCAGCTCGCCGGCTGCGTGGCTCGTCGCGCCCGTTCGTCGCCTCCAGGTGCTGACCGCGGATCACAGCCGATCCACGGGGCCTCCGTCAACGCAATGCGTGAAGGCACTCATTGGTGACTTCACCGACCCGGCGCCCGCACGGCTTGTTGGAATCGATCGACTACCGGCTGTAGTGGGCGGTCGGTGAACGGTGAAGGGATGACGATGAGCACTGCTCGGACGGAAGCCGGTGGCGAGAGTTTCGATCCTGAGATCAGCACGGTCGCGGGGACCGGGGTCGCGGGGTTCAAGGGAGACAACGAGCCGGCGGTCGCGGCTCAACTGAATCGTCCGTACGGCATCGCGCTGGACAGTACCGGCAGCCTCTACTTCTCCGACTACAACAACCACCGGATCCGGAAGATCAGCACTGACGGGAAGGTCAGCACGGTCGCCGGTGCCGGGGCCGGCTACCGGGGCGACAGCGGCCCTGCTGTCTCGGCCCTGCTGAACTGTCCGCGCGAGGTGGCGGTGGACGCGGCGGGCAGTGTCTACCTCACCGACGCCGCCAACCACCGGGTCCGGGTGATCACCCCTGATGGGCAGATCGACACAGTTGCCGGAACGGGCACTGCGGGGTTCAGCGGCGACGGCGGTCCGGCCGCCAAGGCCCAGTTGAACTATCCGTTGGGGGTGACGGTGGACAGCTCCGGCGCCCTCTACATCTCCGACCACAGCAATAACCGGGTCCGGAAAGTCGGCGCGGACGGAAAGATCAGTACGGTCGCGGGGACCGGCGCAGCGGGATTCAAGGGAGACGACGGTCCAGCGGCTTCAGCTCAGCTGAATCGCCCGTATGCATTGGCCGTGGATGACGCGGACATCCTCTACATCACCGATGGGAACAACCACCGTGTCCGCAAGGTCGCGGCAGACGGGACCATCAGCACGGTCGCCGGCAAGGGCACCGCAGGGTTCAGCGGTGACGGCGGTCCGGCGACGTCCGCACAACTGAACCTGCCCCTGGGGGTGGTGGTGGACAGCACCGGCACCCTCTACATCTCCGACTACAACAACCATCGCGTCCGCAAGGTCACGCCGGACGGCACGATCACTACGTTCGCCGGCAAGGGCACCGCGGGTTTCGGCGGCGACGGCGGCCCGGCCGCAGCAGCCCAGCTGAACAACCCGTTCGGGCTCGCCGTGGACTGCGTCGACACTCTCTACATCGCCGACCACGTCAACAACCGGGTCCGGAAGGTCACCTCGGAGCGGATGGCCGGGCTGCCCGAGTCGGGCACGGTGGTTTCCTGGGCCAACGTGCGCAGCAGGCTGCGCATGGGGGTCCTGCGTGAGTCGATCAAGGACGGGGCCGAGATCCACCAGGCCCTCGCCTCGCCCAGGGCTCACCAGCGGTGGCGGCTGATCGCGACGGGCCAGGACGACGGTCACATTCTGTACCGGATCGAGAACCTGCGCAGTGGCAAGGTCCTGGAGGTCGTCGGAGGAGGCACCGCAGACGGGGCGCTGGTCGCGCAGCGAGCGTACGAAGGCAGCGGCGCCGACCACCAGCATTGGAGGCTGATCCCGGTGGGCTCGGTGACCGACACCCCGCGGGTGTATGAGATCGCGAACCGGAACAGCGGTCTGCTGCTGCGCGTCGACACCAACGCCCCCACGGTGATCAAGCAGTACGGGGCGCAGGGCGACCACCGCGACCGGCAGTGGCAACTGCTCCCTGTGTGAACGCACGAGTGGTCAGGGGCGTCGCCACCCCTGACCACTCGGATCCGTGAACCTACTTGGCGTCGGACGGCTTCTCCGCCGTGGCCTTGGGTGCCTTGGGGGGCTGCTCGGCCTTGGGCGACGCCGGGGCGTCGGGAGCTTTGAAGTCGTCCCTCTTCGGTGCCTGCAGGCCCTCGTCCTTCTGCAGGTCGCCGCGCTCCGTCACTGTCTCGCTGGACTTCTCCATGCCGGCGGCCGCGGCCGTGGACACGGAGCCGGGGTCCTGGGCGTAGGCGGCCTGCGTGCCGGCCGATGCCTGGGTGGTCTGGATGAAGGAAGCGAGGAAGCCCAGGATGGCCCGGGCTTCGGGCGCCTGTTCCTGCACGATCTTCGCTCGGTGGGAAGCACCGTGGATCCCACTGGTGAAGAGGCTCGTGGTCGTGTCGTCGTACGTATCGTCGTCCGCGTCCTCGAAGTCGACGCCCGCTCCCGGTTGTGGCTTGTCGCGGTCGGTGGTCACCGAGAAGAGCCCCGCGCCTGTTCCGGCGGAGTCGAAGACGTTCTTGAACACCATGGTCGTCACCTCTGGTCGTTGGGGTGGCGCAGCCCGCCGGTCACGGCTTCTTGTACAGGTCTCGTTCGCTGTCGGTGAGGCTCTCGCCGTGGAACATCGTGTGGTGGACGTCCAGGGCGGAGACGACTTCGGCCAGACCCTTCATGCGGAAGCCGCCGCCGGCCAGGTCCAGGTCGCTGATATCGCGGGCGACCAACTGGTCGAGAGCGGGGTAGTCGTCCGGCTGAGGGGGAGACAGGACGGCCACCGGCACGGCGTACTTCAGCGCGAGCAGCCCGGAGAAGGTCACCGGGATCTCGTAGGTGTACTGCTTGAGGGCACGGCGCTGGGTGACGATGGTCTCCACGCGGGAGCCCGGCGGGACCGTGCCGGAGATCTGCGATTTCGACGCCCAGCCGGTGGACAGGGAACCGCCGACGGAGGCCGCGATGCCTTGGGCCAGCGCGGCGTTGAGCCCCGCTGTGCCGGAGGCGCTGCCCGTGGTGGTGAAGTCCACGGAGCCGGTCATCGTGGCCGATGCGGAGTTCGTCATCCCGTTGCTCACCGCCGTGTCGACGGTGTTGGCGTTGTCCACGCCCACACTGTCCTTGCTGTTCTTGTTGGTCACCGTGTTGGCGTTCTTGTTCGCCATCTCATTTTTGAGCTGCGTCCCCAGCTGCCCCTGCAGGTTCAGGCCGAGCTTGTTGTGGAGCTGGAGCTGGAGCTGGGCGCTGACGTTGCCGCCGAAGGTGAGTTTGCTGTCTCCCGAAAGTGACCAGGTGGCCCCGTTCGACACGGTGAAGTCGACGGAGTCGGTGAAGTTCATCGGGGACTGGCTGCGGTTGACGTAGGTGCGCGAGGAGAACGTGTCGGGCGGGGGCTGCGTGATGTTGCGCCGCTCCTCGATCAGCGGCTCCCCGAGGTTCATGTAGGCGAGCCAGCCCAGCCCGTACGCGGTGCCGGGGAAGGAGCCGAAGCTCGACTTGTTCACGGAGAACCCGACGGGCTTGTGGCGCACACCGTAGTCGTCGACGTAGACCAGCTTGGGGTGCTCCAGGATGGTCTGCCAGGTCTGCTCGATGTTGAGTTCCCGCAGGTTCTTCTTCGTCAGCGGCTGGCGCTTGGCCCGTTCCAGGTTGTACGCGTTGGAAGGCAATTTCTGTCCTCGACTGATTTGGCCGAAACCGCACTGGCTAAATGGCAAAAAGGAATCTGTACACGCTCCGACAAGCGAAGCTAGCAGTGGTTCCATCACCCGAGAAGGCACACCTGGGCATCGCACTCAAACGGGTGATCAAGAATTTCCGGCGGATTTGATCACTCGATCGATGAACTTCCCGCACCTCCTCCTACCCGCCTGACCTCGAAAGATGCAGCTTTGGGTGCATTTACTTCGATCATGCATTCGCATATGCAGCTCTTTGAATCGCGAGCGACGGAGCGTCCGCTAATGGTGCGTGATAAACCACTTCACTGAGCGCTTGAGGCGTTGTTCCCCACATCAAGAACAAGTGAGGTTTCCGCGATGTACACCCAAGAACGCACGGCAATGGCGAATTTGGTGGTCGGCGGCCCGGTAGCGGTGAACAGCTACGACAACGCGATCGTCGCCGCGCTGGTCGAGAACCGGCCGGTCATGCTCGTCCACGCCTTCAACGGCGGTTACCTCCGGCCCGCGGAACTGGCGGCGAGCAGCCACGACAAAGGCGTCAAGCTTGCTACCGCGCTCGACCCGGCCACCAAGGATGCGCAGGGACACCTCTGGCACATCACCCCCGGCGGCTTCTTCGGCCAGCGTCCGCTGTACTTCATCGAGAGCGCCGCGGGCCCGGTGGCGCCCCCGCCCGCCGGCACAGCCGGCGCGGATGCCGGTCGCGGCGACGACGGAACCCCGAAGCCGCAGCGCAGGCGCATCACCGTCCACCAGGACGCCCCGCAGAGCACGGCCGACACCCTGCAGGTGGGCCTGCCTGCCAAGGTGGCCGACAAGTGGCGAGGGAAAAACGGCGCGACGGAGGACACCCAGCTGTGGGTCGTCACGGTGACGCCTTGGGGCGGGATCACCTTCGTGCCGATCACCCACCCCGACGCCATCCTCGGGTTCAAGGACCACGCCGTGGCGAAGGACAGCGAAGCGCGGCTCACCTACAACTGGGGCGGGGACTTCACCGGGACGGTCATCAACACCTTCTACCCGCGGCTGCCCAACGAGTGGGACGTCCCCTACCACCACGTCTTCACATGAGCCGCAGCTGTCTCGCCACACCCGTCCCGAGCCGTCGCACCAACCGCCTGGAAGAGGCACCACCATGCCCGTGCCCACGCAAGAACTGAAGCTGGAGATCGTCAACGCCGCCACAGGTCAGCCCCTCGGTGCCAAGGCCGTGCCGGGCGCGGACGGGGCGCTCGTCGTCCGCGACTACCCCGAGGACGGCCCGAGCCCGAAGCTGTGGCAGTTCACCCCCGTACAGGATGCTCAGCACGACCCGGCGTATGTGATCCGCAACGCCGTCAGCGGCAAGGTACTCGACAATCCCGCCGCCGCGGACCGCGGCGTCCGCCAGTGGGACGCCGCCACCAACAAGAAGGGCCAGCAGTGGCGCCTCGTCCCCGTCGAGGGCGAAACAGGCCTCTACGTCATCGAGGGCGCGGCCGACGGCGCCGTACTCGACCTCGCCGACCCCGGAAAGGACGACACCCGGATCATCCTCGGCGAGTACGACGACAGCGCCGAGAGCCAGCGTTGGCGCCTCGCCCCGGCCGAGCCCGAGCGCACCAGCGACCTCGTCCTCAACTGGACTCCCCTGAGCCACTGGAACAGCCGCCAGTCCTGGCGACTGACCCACAACAAGAGCGCTCTGAGGCCTGCGCCCGACTCGACGCCCTCCTTCAGCAACGTACTGCTGGTCCTGGAGAAGTTCGGCAGCGACCAGGACGCCGGCGGGTGGAAAGCCGACAGGCCCAATCGCCGTCCTGCCGGCCAGGCGGGCTGGTGGGCAGGGCTCGGCGACCGGCTCCTCACCGACACCAAGGGAACGGGGCTTGCGGACATCGTCGGGCTCAAGCCGGCAAAGGGAGCTGTGACCTCCTCCAGCCGAGGGGATGGGACGTTCGACGACGAACGGGTTCTGCACCCGCCCGCGCCCTCCGCGAGCCCCAAGGATCTGTGGACACTCGCGGACCTCACCGGCGAGAACCGTCCCGGTGTCGTGGTGCTTGCCGCCGAGGGCATCCGGGTGTCCACTCAGGGCGAGGGCGGCGCGTTCGCGCCGGCGGGCGGCGAACTGGTCCTCAAGGCGTTCGGCCACGGCCCGCAGGCCGGCAGTTGGCTCGCCGACAAGCACCCGCGTTTCCTCGCCGACACCACCGGCGACGGCAGACTCGACATCATCGGCTGCCACAACGACGGCCTCTGGGTATCCCTCCAGGACGAGGAAGGAAAGTTTGCACCGCTCGCCGACGAACCCGCACTCCGGGCGTTCGGCCACAGCGAGGAGGCCGGTGGCTGGCTCATCGAGAAGCACCCACGCTTCCTGGCCGACACCACCGGCGACGGCAGGCTCGACATCATCGGCTGCCACAACGACGGCCTCTGGGTATCCCTCCAGGACGAGGAAGGTTTATTCGCCGAACCTCTCTACGTCCTCGACGAATTCGGGGTCGACCAGGGTTGGAGCTCCACCGACGAACACCCCCGGTTCCCGGTCAGAACCACCAGCGACGGGGCACTGGACATCGTCGGCTTCGGCCCACAGGGTGTCGTCGTCGCCCGCGGACGCGGCGACGGCACGTTCGAGCCCTCCCAGCTCGTCCTGAACGACTACGGGCAAGCCCAGGGGTGGACGGGCGAGAAGCACCCCCGCCTCCTCGCCGACGTCACCGGCGACAAGAACCCCGACATCATCGGCTTCGGAAACGAAGGCGTCTGGGTATCGCACAACAACGGCGACGGCACGTTCGAAAAGGCCCAGCTGGTATGCCGCGGCTTCGGGTACAACGAGGACGCAGGGGGCTGGCGGGTCGACCACCACCCGCGCTTCCTGGCCGACATCACCGGCGACGGACGCGTCGACATCGTCGGCTTCGGCGGCCCAGGTGTACATGTGGCCCGCAACCTCTTCCGCCGCTTCAGGACCCGATGACCGCGTAAGCACCCAATCCCATCACGGCGCATGGACGCGACTGGGACGCGCGTGCGGCCTCGAAAGCGCCTACTCCTGCAGACCAGCCCTTCCCTGCCTGATCTGCTTGATCGTGGGACGTGAAAGCTGTAAGGACCGGACAGCTCCACGCCGCCCGGTAGCCCCGTCGGAGACCGGTGGATTTCACGCGTTGGCCCCGGGGCATGGCAGTCCCCTGACGGAGGCTCACGCACGGCTGTCCACCGGTTGTCCGCCGGGACCCGATGGCCCGTCCCCCATGAGCAAGCAAAAGACCAGTTCAGAGCATTGCTTCGTCGGCCTCGTCACAGAAACCGAACCCCCGACCTACGCATGACGATGCGCAGACTGACGGCGCCCGATTTGCCGCGAATCCAAGGTCAACGAATCCACCCTTGACCTCATCGCCAGCGCCTGACCGATCCCGCGGGGCCGACCGGCGAAGCCGGTCGACCCCGCCGCAGGTCACCGATGATGGTCGCCCGCTGTGCTACGGCAGTGCCCACTTCTGGTTGGGACCGGTGTGGCAGGCCCACAGATGGACCGGTGTGCCGTCGTCCCAGGCGCCCCCGGACGCGTCGAGGCACTTGCCGGACTGCGGGTTTCGTACGGTGCCGTCGGCCTGGGGCTGCCACGTCTGGGCGGCACTGCCGTTGCAACCGTAGAGCTGAACCTTCGTGCCGTCGGCGGTGCCGGCGTTGTCGACGTCCAGGCACTTGCCCAGGGCGCGCACGGTTCCGTCACCGGAAACCGTCCAC
The DNA here is from genome assembly GCF_042718715.1 of Streptomyces sp. NPDC058576. NCBI lineage: Bacteria > Bacillati > Actinomycetota > Actinomycetes > Kitasatosporales > Streptomycetaceae > Streptomyces > Streptomyces sp. NPDC058576. Next base: position 14,025 of record NZ_JBHXPF010000092.1, read on the forward strand.
TTCTGGGCGGCGGTGCCGTTGCAGTTCCAGAGCTGGATCTTCGTGCCGTCGGCGGTTCCGCTGTTGTCCACGTCCAGGCACTTGCCGTTGACCCCCTTCACCTCGCCGGTCCGGGAAGTCGCGCCGGGCAGCTGGTTCATCGTGTACCAGGCCTCGGTGCTCCAGAGCTGTTCTCCGTCCGTCGCGCTGAAGGGGCGGGCCGAGCGCACATGGACGACTCGGTCGGCCTTGAGGCCGGGGATCGCCAGGGTGACCGTCTTGCGGTCGGCGGAGAGGGTGGCCGACTGGGCGGTGAGGCTCTCCTCGTCGACCTTGGGGCCGCCGTACGCCGCGGTCGGTACGTAGCGCCACTGCTTGATCTTGTAGCGCCCGGCCAGGTTGGCCGCGGTCTCCGTCGACACCGGCTGGGTGTACTCCAGCTCGAAACCGCCCGGGATGGCGCGCATGGCGCGGATGTCGAAGGCGTCGGTGCCGTTCGGCGTCAGCTTCTGCAGACCGTGACTGAGCTTGCCCTCCTGGCCCCAGTTGCCGCCCGCACCCAGTCCGCCTGCGTAGAGGGCGCCGTCCGGGCCGACGCTGATCCGGGTGACACCGGCTTCCAGCCCTTGCGTGAGGCGGAAGACCGCCCCCTGGTACTCACCGCCGACCTTCTCCAGGAACGCCCGCTGGATGCCGCCGTACGTCACGTCGCCGAACAGCAGCTGGCCGGCGAAGGGACCGTCTTCCAACTGAAGCGGTGTGCTCGGTGAGTTGGCTATCTCGTTCTGCGGAAGCCACAGCACCGGTTTGGTCACCGGCTGGGAGTCGAAGGGCCCGTCCGGGTTCGTGTAGTGGTTGAAGAAGCGGTCCTGCTTGATGTGCACCAGCTTCGACGAGGGCAGCCAGCCGCCCTGGTTGTCGGTGACGAACATGTCTCCGTCCGGGCCCCATCCGATGCCGTTGGGGGTGCGCAGGCCACCGGCGACGTAACTGACGGCTCCGCTTGCCTTGTTCACCTTGATCGTGGTGCCGCGGTTCGGGGCCGGCTGCGGGTCGGTGGTGGCGCCGCCGTAGTTGATCGACACCGACAGGTTCAGGTAGAAGAACCCGTCCTTGTACAGCAGGCCGAAGGCGAACTCGTGGAAGTTGTCGCCGAACGGCCAGGTGGCGATCCGCTTGTACTGGTCGGTGACGTCGTCACCGTTGGTGTCGTTCAGTTCGGTCAGCTCGTGCTTCTGGGAGACGTAGAGCTTGCCGTCCACGTACTTGACGCCCATCGGCTCCTTCAGACCGCTCGCGATCTTCTTGTAGGTCACCTTGTCGGGCCCGGTGGCCCCCGTGACGTTGCTCAGCAGGTACACCTCGCCCGTGCTGTTGTCCGTGCCGCCCCAGGTGGTCACCGCGAGGCGGCCGTCGGGCAGCCAGTCCATGGCGGAGACCTGCGGTTCGAAGCCGCCCGGCCTCAGGTTCGTCAGGGTGTAGTTCGGGTGGACCCCGGTCAGGGGCAGTCCGTCACCGGGCGTGTCGAGGGTGCCTTCGCACTCTTTGCGGCCCGGCGAGGTGACGCGTACGACGCCGGCGTCGGTGCTCAGCACGGAGTTCGGTACGAGGCTGAAGCCGGTGGCCCCGGGGGGCTTCCAGGAGAGCGTGATCTGCTGGTCGCCGCCTGCCTCGAAGTGCTCGATGCGCAGGGAGTGGTAGCCGGCCGTCAGCGAGACTGTGCCGTCCTTGGGCTGGTCGGATCCGTGCAGTCCGTCGTGGTCGATGACCAGCTTGTCGTCGACGTAGAGGCGGGACCCGTCATCGCTGGCCAGGCGCAAGGTGTGGGCGCCGGCCGCGGCGACGTCGAGGTTCCCGGTGACCTGGGTGACGAAGTTGGACGCAAGACCGAAGTCCGCGTCGGAGGTCCAGTTGATCACCGACATCTTCTTGTCGATGTTCGGGGTCTGTCCGGGCTTGAGGGTGCAGATCTCTTTCAGCGACGTCTGCACGTCGAAGACGCGGAGCGTGACACCGGGTTCCTGCGGGGGAAGAGGCGCGGCCTCCGGGGCGGCCGCGTCCGCGGGGAGCGACAGGCCGAGGGCCAGTAACGGGACGGTGAGCGTTACGCCCAGACGTCTGCCGAGTCGGTGGGAGAACAGCCGTGGATACACGTGACCTCCTGTAGATCCCCGGGGCCGGGGAACGTCAATGGGGCAGAGTGCGAAATCCACCGCCGCCGGAGCGCGCCGTCGTTCCGGATACGGATAGGTGCGGAGGTGCGGAGGTGCGGAGGTGCGGAGATGCGGAGATGCGGAGATGCGGACGGTGACACCGGGAGCACGAACCGTCGTCTCACCTCTGCGTCGCACACAGTAGGGACTTCCCCCGGGCGCGTCCATGCTTTGTCACGAGCGTGCACAAAGTTCTCGCCAGATTCCATGAAGTCCCGCTCTGGAAAGCCGACTTGGGATCGAGGGCCCGGATGGAGATCATCATCCCGGTGCCCCTCCAGCCGCTTTGTCCCTCCGCTGGAAAAAGTTACGGCCATGTACGTCAAAGGGGTTTCTGGCGCGTGTAAAAGCGAATAGCTTCCTGCCCTGTACCGAACGCTGTACCGAACGACAAGGGCGGAACGCCCTCCCTCCGGGGTACCCAAGTCCCTCGGCGCGGCGGCGTGCGCCTGTGCTCCAGACCCCCACCCCGTCAGCACACGGAGGATGCGCGTGCACAGGAGACTCACTCGACCTCTCGCGGCGCTGGCCTGTGCCTTGCTCGCCGCCGCGGGCGCTCTCACCGCCCAGCAGAGACCCGCCGAAGCGACACCCGCACTCGTGTCGGCCGCCGCGGCCGACGAGTTCCAGCAGGTCACCCTTGCCAAGGGGGTGGCCGAGACCGGTGAGCCCATGACGCTCGCCGTGCTGCCCGACCGGTCCGTCCTGCACACCTCACGGGACGGCACCCTCCGCCTCACCGACGCCGCCGGCACCACGAAGACCGCCGGGAAACTGGACGTCTACTCGCACGACGAAGAGGGACTTCAAGGCGTCGGTGTGGACCCCGCGTTCACCACCAACCGCTTCGTCTACCTCTACTACGCGCCGAAGCTGACCACGCCCTCCGGCGACGCGCCCGCAGGCGGATCCGCCGCGGACTTCGCCCCCTTCGACGGCGTCAACCGGCTCTCGCGCTTCGTCCTCAGAGCCGACGGCACCCTCGACACCGCCAGCGAGAAGAAGGTCCTCGACGTCCCCGCGAGCCGCGGCCTCTGCTGCCACGTCGGCGGAGACATCGACTTCGACGCCCAGGGCAACCTGTACCTCTCCACCGGCGACGACAGCAACCCCTTCGCCTCCGACGGCTACACCCCCATCGACGAGCGGGCCAACCGCAACCCCGCGTACGACGCGCAGCGTTCCTCCGGCAACACCAACGACCTGCGCGGCAAGGTTCTCCGGATCAAGGTCGCCGCCGACGGGAGCTACACCATCCCGTCCGGCAACCTCTTCGCACCCGGAACCGCGAGGACCAGGCCGGAGATCTACGCCATGGGCTTCCGCAACCCCTTCCGGATGAGCGTCGACAAGCCCACCGGCACCGTCTACCTCGGTGACTACGGCCCCGACGCGGGCACGGCGAACGCGGGACGCGGACCCGCCGGACAGGTCGAGTTCAACCGCATCACCAAGGCCGGCAACTACGGCTGGCCCTACTGCGCCGGCAACAACAGCCCCTACGTGGACTACAACTTCGCCACCTCCACATCGGGCGCCACGTTCTCCTGCGCCGCACCGAAGAACACCTCGCCGAACAACACCGGCCTGACCGACCTGCCCCCGGCCCAGCCCGCCTGGATACCGTACGACGGCGGCTCCGTACCCGAGTTCGGCAGCGGCTCCGAGTCACCCATGGGCGGGCCCGTCTACCGCTACGACGCGGCCTCCACCTCCACGGTCAAGTTCCCGCAGAGCTTCGACGGCGACTACTTCGCGGGCGAGTTCGGCCGCAAGTGGATCAAGCGTGTCGAGCAGGGATCCGACGGCACCGTACAGTCGATCAACGCCTTCCCCTGGCAGGGTACCCAGGTCATGGACATGGCCTTCGGCCCGGACGGCGCGCTCTACGTCCTCGACTACGGGACCGGCTACTTCAACGGCGACGCCAACAGCGCGGTCTACCGCATCGAGTACGTCACCGGAGGCCGCGCCCCGCTCGCCAAGGCCACCGCCGACCGCACCTCGGGCAAGGCCCCCCTCGCGGTCGCGTTCTCCTCGGCCGGGACCTCCGACCCCGACGGCAACCCCCTCACGTACGCCTGGAAGTTCGGCGACGGATCCACCTCCACGGCCGCGAACCCCTCGCACACCTACACCGCCAACGGCCGCTACACCGCCGAACTGACCGTCTCCGACGGCACCGGCAACACCGCCACCGCCTCCGTCATCATCACCGTCGGCAACACCGCACCGACCGTCACCCTCGATCTGCCCGCCGACGGCTCCATCATCGACCCGGGCGCGGCCGTCCCCTTCAAGGTCACCGTCACCGACCCCGAGGACGGCACGATCGACTGCTCCAAGGTGAAGGTCACCTTCATCATCGGCCACGACAGCCACGGCCACCCGCAGACCTCCGCCACCGGCTGCTCCGGCACCGTCCAGACCATCGCCGACGGTGAGCACGACCCCAACGCGAACATCTTCGGCGTCTGGGACGCCGAGTACACCGACAAGGGGGCGAACGGCCAGCCCGCCCTGACCACACACGACCAGAACATCAGCCAGGGCAGCAAGCGCCAGGCCGAGCACTTCGGCGGCTCCGGCGGCATCCAGATCGTCGACAAGGCCACGGCGAACGGCGGCAGGACCGTCGGCTACATCGACAACAACGACTGGATCTCCTTCACCCCGTTCATCCTCGGCAACGCCACCAAGCTGACCGCCCGGGTCTCCTCCGGCGGCGCGGGAGGCACACTGGAGGTACGGGCAGGCTCACCCACCGGCACCCTGCTCGGCTCGGCCGCGGTCCCCGTCACCGGCGGCTGGGACACCTTCCGGGACGTCAGCGCGGACCTGACCAACCGCCCGGCCGCCACCACCACGCTCTACCTCGTCTTCAAGGGCGGCAGCGGCTCCCTCTTCGACCTCGACGACTTCACCTTCACCACCAGCGGGGGCACCGCGCCCGGCGGTGAGCTCAAGGGGATCGGCGGCAAGTGCGCGGAGGCCGCCGGCGGAGCGAGTGCCGACGGAACACAGATCCAGCTGTGGACCTGCAACCGTACGGCCGCCCAGAAATGGACGACCGGCACGGACGAGACGTACAGGGCACTCGGCAAGTGTCTGGACATCAGCGGTGCCGGTACGGCGGACGGTACGAAGGTCCAGCTGTACGGGTGCAACGGCACGGGCGCCCAGAAGTGGGCGGCTCAGGCCGACGGAACGTTGAAGAACCCGGCGTCCGGCAAGTGCCTGGACGCCTCCGGAGCCTCCTCGGCGGACGGCACCAAGCTCCACCTGTGGACCTGCCACACCGGCGCCAACCAGAAGTGGACCCTGTCATGAGCCGACATCTCGCCCGTCTCGCCTGCTGGGCCGCCTGCGGCCTGCTCGGCGCCGCCGCCCTCCCCACCGCGGTCTCCACCGCCTCCGAACAGGCCCCGGCCGCCCCCGCCCGCGCGGCGGCCGCCGCCGACCCGTCGTACGACGTGCTGGTCTTCTCCAAGACCGCCGGCTTCCGCCACTCCTCCATCGACGAAGGCGTCACCGCCCTGCGCCAGCTCGGCACCGCCAACAACTTCACCGTCACCGCGACCGAGGACGCCGCCGCCTTCACCCCCGCCAACCTCAGCGGTTACGAGGCCATCGTCTTCCTCTCCACCACCGGCGACATCCTCAACACCGCCCAGCAGACCGCCTTCGAGGGATACATCGGGACCGGCGGCGGCTACGTCGGCATCCACGCGGCGGCCGACACCGAGTACGACTGGACCTGGTACAACGGGCTGGCCGGCGCCCTCTTCAAGTCCCACCCGCACATCCAGCCGGCCACCGTCAAGGTGGAGGACCGCGCCCACGACGCCACCGCCCACCTCGGCCCGACCTGGCAGCGGACCGACGAGTGGTACGACTACCGCACCAACCCCCGCACGTCGGCCCACGTCCTGGCCTCGCTCGACGAGTCCACCTACAGCGGCGGCACCATGGGCAGCGACCACCCCATCGCCTGGTGCAAGGACTATGAAGGAGGGCGCGCCTTCTACACCGGCGGCGGCCACACCGAGGACTCCTACACCGACCCCGCCTTCCGCCGCCATCTGCTCGGCGGCATCCGCTGGGCCGCGGAGATGACCGAGGCCGACTGCCGCCCGGAGACCGGCTACACCACCCTGTTCGGCACCTCCGGAACCACCGGCTGGAAGCAGGCCGGCCCGGGCTCCTTCGCCAACGCCGACAGCACCCTGACCTCCCGGGGCGGCCTCGGCCTGTTCTGGTACCAGGCGAAGGAGTACAAGTCCTACTCCCTGAAGCTCGACTGGCGCCAGGCCGGTGACGACAACTCCGGTGTCTTCGTGGGCTTCCCCGCCTCCGACGACCCGTGGTCGGCCGTCAACAACGGGTACGAGATCCAGATCGACGCCACGGACTCTCCCGACCGCACCACCGGCGCCGTCTACGGCTACAAGTCCGCCGACCTCGCCGCCCGCGACGCGGCACTGAACCCGCCGGGAGAGTGGAACACCTACGAGATCCGGGTCGAAGGCGAGCGCCTCCAGCTCTTCCTCAACAGCCGCAAGATCAACGACTTCACCAACACCGAGCCCGCGCGCAGCCTCCAGCAGGGCCACATCGGCCTACAGAACCACGGCGACGGCGACGACGTCTCCTTCCGCAACATCCGGATCAAGGAACTCGGCGGCGCGACCGGACCCCGGGAGGGCGCGATCACCGGCATCGGCGGCAAGTGCGTAGACGTCGCCGACGGGGCGAGCGCCGACGGCACGCAGATCCAGTTGTGGACGTGCAACCAGACAGCCGCCCAGAAGTGGACGGTCGGCACGGACGACACACTGCGCGCCCTGGGCAAGTGCATGGACATCAGCGGCAGCGGCACGGCCGACGGCACCAAGGTGCAGCTCTACGGCTGCAACAACACCGGCGCCCAGAAATGGATGCCCCAGCACGACGGCACGCTGAGGAACCCGCAATCGGGCAAGTGCCTGGACGCGGCCGGTATCTCCTCGGCCGACGGCACCAAGCTCCACCTGTGGACCTGCCACACCGGCGCCAACCAGAAATGGGTTCTCCCCAGCTGAGCGACCCTCGTAATGTCGTCGGCGC
>NZ_JBHXPF010000093.1:0-20338 GCF_042718715.1 Streptomyces sp. NPDC058576
GGCGCCCACCGGATGAACCGGTGGGCGCCCCTTCGGCGTTGAGCGGTCAGACCTTGGTGCGGGAGGTGTTGTAGAGCTTGGCGGTGAGGGCTGCGGCCTCGTCCTTGGGCACACCCTTCCCGGCCAGCGCCAGGACCTTGTCCGCGGCCGTCGCGATGCCGGCCGTGCTGTAGTCGGCCCAGACGCAGACCGCGAGCACGAAGTGCTGGGGCCCCTCCGCGACCGAGCCGTCGCCGCTCTTGTTGGTCACCTTGAGGTCCTGGCACTTCATCACCGCCCCCTCGAACCCGTCAGGCTTGACGATCTCGGCCGAACCGACGAGTTCGATCGACACCTCGTCGCCGCCCGACTTCGCGTCCTGCTCGACGTCCACGAAGGCGTTGTTGACCACCTCGGCAGGGTCGGCGATCTCGCCCCAGAACCCCTCGAAGTTGAGCACCTTGGTGGCCGCGCTCTGGCTGCCCACCGTGTAGTCGGCCTTGGCCGCGCTGGGGTTCTTGATGCCCAGCGCCTCGACGTCCGTCTTCTGGCTCCCGGTCAGGGGGGCGCTGAGGACGGGCTTCGAGGTGTCCCGCTTGTAGGCGTCGACGGCGTCCGGGGGCGTGATCTTGTGGCCCTTGGTCGCCTCGGAGACGTCCGAGTTGCTGACCTTGTCACCCGAGGTGAGGAAGTACACCCCGCCCGCGATGACCGCCAGCGCCACCACGGCGACACCGATGATCAGCCCGGTCTTCTTCTTCGGCTGCGGCGGCTGCGCGCCGTACGGGGGCTGCCCGCCGTACGGCGCGGCGGGCGGCTGCTGGCCGTACGGACCGGGCTGCTGGCCCTGGGGGTAGCCGTAGCCCTGCTGGGGACCCGAGGGCTGCTGCGCGTACGGGTTCGGCTGCTGCGGGGGGACGCCCTGCGGAGCCTGCTGCGGGTAACCGTAGCCAGGCTGGCCCTGGGGCGGCGGGGCGCCGTACGGGCCCGGCTGCTGTCCGTACGGTCCGGGCTGGCCCTGCGGCGGCTGCCCACCGTACGGGCCCGGCTGGTTGTAGCTCATTGCGGTGTCCCCTCCAGAATTCCTTATGCGTTGCGAACATCCTGGCGCAGGCCGTCCTGACATGGGGGATCGGCCCGGACACCGTTACTGAACCAATCCGTTTCAGTGCAGACCTGTGACGGCCCTAAACTGTCTCCCGTGACCGAGAACTCATCGCAGCAGCCAGACAGCAACCCCGAACTGCCGACCCAGTACGCGCCGGCCGATGTAGAGGGGAAGCTGTACGAGCGCTGGGTAGAGCGTGGTTACTTCGAAGCCGACGCCAAGAGCGAGAAGCCTCCCTACACCATCGTCATCCCGCCGCCCAACGTCACCGGCGCCCTCCACCTGGGCCACGCCTTCCAGGTCACGCTCATGGACGCCCTCACCCGCCGCAAGCGGATGCAGGGCTTCGAGACGCTGTGGCTGCCCGGCATGGACCACGCGGGCATCGCCACCCAGAACAAGGTGGAGCAGCAGCTCGGCGAGGAGGGCAAGTCCCGCCAGGACATCGGCCGGGACGCCTTCACCGAGCGCGTCTGGCAGTGGAAGGACGAGTACGGCGGCCGCATCCTCGGCCAGCTGCGCCGCCTCGGCGCGGGCCTCGACTGGTCGCGCGAGCGGTTCACCATGGACGAGGGCCTGTCCCGCGCCGTCCAGAAGATCTTCAAGGACCTCTACGACGACGGCCTGATCTACCGCGCCGAGCGCATCATCAACTGGTGCCCGCGCTGTCTGACGGCCATCTCGGACATCGAGGTGGACTACCAGGAGGACGACGGCGAGCTCGTCTCCCTGAAGTACGGCGAGGGGGACGACACCCTCGTCGTCGCCACCACCCGGGTCGAGACGATGCTCGGTGACACCGCCGTCGCCGTCCACCCCGACGACGAGCGCTACGCCCGCCTCATCGGCAAGCGGATCAAGCTGCCGCTCACCGACCGCACCATCCCGGTGGTCGCCGACACCCACGTCGACCCGGAGTTCGGCACCGGCGCCGTCAAGGTGACCCCGGCGCACGACCCGAACGACTTCGCGATCGGCCAGCGCCACGAGCTGGAGTCGCTCACGGTCATGGACGAGCGCGGTGTCATCACCGTGCCCGGCCCGTTCCAGGGGCTCGACCGCTTCGAGGCCCGCTCGGCCATCGTCGCCGCGCTGCGCGAGCAGGGCCGCGTCGTCGCCGAGAAGCGTCCGTACGTCCACGCGGTGGGGCACTGCTCCCGCTGCAAGACGACCATCGAGCCGCGGCTCTCCCTCCAGTGGTGGGTCAAGGTCGAGACGCTCGCCCGGGCCGCCGGTGACGCGGTCCGCGACGGGCGGGTCGACCTGCACCCCAAGGAGATGGAGAAGCGGTACTTCGACTGGGTCGACAACCTCAACGACTGGTGCATCTCGCGCCAGCTCTGGTGGGGCCACCGCATCCCCGTCTGGTACGGCCCGAACGGCGAGGTGCTCTGCGTCGGACCCGACGACGAGGCGCCCACCGGTGATGGCTGGACCCAGGACGAGGACGTTCTCGACACCTGGTTCTCCTCGGGCCTGTGGCCGTTCTCCACGCTCGGCTGGCCCGAACAGACGCCGGACCTGGAGAAGTTCTACTCCACGGACGTCCTGCTCACCGGCCACGACATCATCTTCTTCTGGGTCGTCCGGATGATGATGTTCGGCCTCTACGCGATGGACGGCGAGGTGCCGTTCAAGACGGTCGCCCTCACCGGCCTGGTCCGCGACGAGTTCGGCAAGAAGATGTCGAAGTCCAACCCGAACGCGGTCGACCCGATCGACTGGATGGACGCCTACGGCTCCGACGCGGTCCGCTTCACCCTGGCCAACGGCGCCAACCCGGGCGCCGACGTCCCGATCGGTGAGGACTGGGTCAAGGCCTCCCGGAACTTCGCCAACAAGATCTGGAACGCCACCCGGTTCGCCCTGATGAACGGCGCGACGATCGAGGGCCCGCTGCCGGACCCGTCGGCGATGACGGCCACCGACCGCTGGATCCTCTCCCGGCTCAACGAGACCGTCGCCGACGTCGACCGCTACTACGACGACTTCCAGTTCGCGAAGATCTCCGACGCGCTCTACCACTTCGCGTGGGACGAGGTCTTCGACTGGTACGTCGAGCTGTCCAAGACGACGTTCTTCGCGGGCGGCGAGCAGGCCAAGGTCTCCGGCCGGGTCCTCGGCGAGGTCCTCGACGTCACCCTGCGGCTGCTCCACCCGATCGTCCCGTTCGTCACGGAGACCCTGTGGACCACGCTGACCGGCGGCGAGTCCGTCGTCGTCGCCGACTGGCCCGCGGACTCCGGCTTCCGCGACGAGGCGGCCGAGAAGGAGATCGAGCTGGTCCAGCAGGTCGTCACCGAGGTCCGCCGGTTCAAGGGCGACCAGGGCCTCAAGCCCGGCCAGCGGGTGCCGGCCGAGCTGACCCTGACCGGCACGGCGCTCGCCCCGCACGAGCCCGCGATCCGTCAGCTGCTGCGCCTGGAAGCGGCGGGTGACGGCTTCCACGCCACCGCCTCCCTCCCGGTCGCCGGAGCCACCGTCGCCCTGGACCTGTCCGGCACGATCGACGTGGCGGCCGAGCGCAAGCGCCTCACGAAGGACCTGGAGGCCGCGCGCAAGGAGAAGGCCCAGGCGGAGGCCAAGCTCGGCAACGAGGCCTTCCTGGCCAAGGCCCCGGACAACGTGGTCGACAAGATCCGCGGCCGGCTCGCCAAGGCCGAGGCCGACATCGAGCGGATCGGCGCCCAGCTGGCGGGCCTCCCGCAGAGCTGATCGTCCAGGGGTGTCCGAGACCCCCCTGGACGAAGCCCCCGCGCCCCCGACCGACCGGGGACGCGGGGGCTTCGCCGTACCGCTCGCCGACCGTCTGCCGGGCGCTGCGCGCGTTGTCGGCGCCCATCCGTAGACTGGCCCCGTGAGTGAGCCCCGCCCAGACCGGCACGACGCGTCCGATCCCGACGACACCTTCGAGGAGATCGTCGACGAGGCGACCCAGCGCGACCCCGACCTGGCGGTGATCGAGGCCGGGAGCCGCACCCTGCGCGCCCATTCGGGCCAGCCGCAGGGCGAAGCGGTCCCCGCCCGCCCGGCCGACCCCGAGACCGACAAGGCGCTCCGCGCGGTGGAGCAGGAGCTCGCCGGACGCTGGGGCGAGACCAAGCTGGAGCCGTCCGTCACGCGCATCGCCGCCCTGATGGACGTCCTCGGCGAGCCGCAGCGCGCCTACCCCTCCATCCACATCACCGGCACCAACGGCAAGACCAGCACGGCCCGCATGATCGAGGCCCTGCTCAACGCCTTCGAGCTGCGCACCGGCCGCTACACCTCCCCGCACGTCCAGTCGATCACCGAGCGGATCAGCCTGGACGGCTCCCCGATCGAGGCCGAGCGGTTCATCGAGACGTACGAGGACATCAAGCCGTACGTCGAGATGGTCGACGCCCAGCAGCCCTACCGGCTGTCCTTCTTCGAGGTCCTCACCGGCATGGCGTACGCGGCCTTCGCCGACGCGCCCGTCGACGTGGCGGTCGTCGAGGTCGGCATGGGCGGCACCTGGGACGCCACGAACGTCATCGACTCCACGGTCGCCGTCGTCACCCCGATCTCGCTGGACCACACCGACCGGCTCGGCACCACGCCCGCCGAGATCGCCGGCGAGAAGGCCGGAGTCATCAAGCCGGGCGCCACGGTCATCCTGGCCCAGCAGCCGGTGGACGCCGCGCAGGTGATGCTGAAGAAGGCCGTCGAGGTGGACGCCACCGTGGCCCGCGAGGGCATGGAGTTCGGCATCGTCTCCCGGGAGGTCGCGGTCGGCGGCCAGCTCGTCACCCTGCGGGGCCTGGGCGGCGAGTACACAGATATCTTCCTTCCGCTGTACGGGGCCCACCAGGCGCACAACGCCGCGGTGGCGCTCTCCGCCGTCGAGGCGTTCTTCGGCATCGGCGCCGAGCAGGCCCGCTCCCTCGACATCGACGCCATCCGCAAGGCGTTCGCCTCGGTGCTCTCGCCGGGCCGCCTGGAGGTCGTGCGCTCCAGCCCGACCGTGGTCCTGGACGCCGCGCACAACCCGGCCGGCGCCAAGGCGGCGGCGGACGGCATCTCCGAGGCGTTCAGCTTCTCCCGGCTGATCGGCGTGGTCGGCACGAGCGGCGACAAGGACGTCCGGGGGCTCCTGGAGGCCTTCGAGCCGATCTTCGCCGAGATCGTCGTCACGCAGAACTCCACCCCCCGGGCGATGGACGCGGACGAGCTGGCCGCGATCGCCGTCGAGGTCTTCGGCGACGACCGGGTCCAGGTCGAGCCGCGTCTCGACGACGCTCTGGAGGCGGCGATCACGCTGGCCGAGGAGGAGGACGAGTACGCGGGCGCCGGGGTGCTGGTGACCGGATCCGTGATCACGGTCGGCGAAGCCCGGCTGCTGCTGGGAAGGGGCTGAGACACAGATGCGGACGCTCTGCGCCTCGACGCTGATCGGCGAGTTCTTCGTGATCGGCTTCGCCGGTCTCGTCGCGATGAAGCTGGACGACGCCTCCATGACCGTGGTCTGGACGGTGTGCGGCATCGGCATGGCCCTGTCCGTGCTGCTGTGCGGAATGATCACCCGGCCGGGCGGCATCCAGCTCGGCTGGGCGCTCCAGGTCGCGCTGGTCCTCAGCGGTTTCGTGGTCCCGATGATGTTCATCCTGGGGCTGGCCTTCGGCGGACTGTGGTGGGCCTCGATCCACTACGGTCGCAAGATCGACGAGGCCAAGGCCCGCTGGGCCGCCCAGCAGGAGGCCGAAGAGGCCACGGCCTGAGGCGCGGAGCCCATCGCGCTCCTCGCCCCGTGCGTCCGGGGCCCGCTCGACACGCCCGCCTCCGTTCCCGGGCCCCGGCGGATCCGGGCCTGAAGGTGACCCAGGGTGAACCCGGGCGCGGACTCGCCTCCGTACCCCTGTAATGTCGCCTCACCGCACCCGTATGCCTGGCCTTGCAAGGAGCCGTACATGACTCAGCGCACTCTCGTCCTGCTCAAGCCCGACGCGGTCCGCCGTGGTCTGATCGGCGAGATCGTCGGCCGCATCGAGCGCAAGGCCAACTGGCGTATCACCGCGCTGGAGCTGCGCACCCTGGACCACGAGACGCTGGAGCAGCACTACGGCGAGCACAAGGGCCGCCCGTTCTACGAGCCGCTCATGGAGTTCATGGCCTCCGGCCCCGTCGTCGCCCTGGTGGCCGAAGGTGAGCGGGTGATCGAGGGCATCCGTGCGCTGGCCGGCCCCACCGACCCGATCGCCGCCGCGCCCGGGTCGATCCGTGGTGACTTCGGCACGATCACCCGGGAAAACCTCATCCACGCCTCGGACTCGGAGGAGTCCGCAGAGCGAGAACTGAAGCTTTTCTTTCCGGGACTTTCCTGACCCGATCGGCCAAACAGCGCTGTAAGCGAGGGGCGACCGAAGTAATTCGGTCGCCCCTCGGCATAGGGTTTGGGATCGCGGGAACGCATCCCTCCGACGTAACGTCACCATGGGTAGAACGGGCACCCGTTCCGCTCACAATGGCGAAGGACCCTCGCGCTGTGTCCGTGCATACGGCACTACGATGGAAGCTTCCACGCCCGCAGCGCCAACCTCGCCTACCAGAACAAGCCATCTTCGCTACCTGGGAAGGCCCGACACATCCTCATGGGGAACAAGGGGAACTCAATGTCGTTCATCGGCCGTGACATGGCTATCGACCTCGGGACTGCCAACACGCTGGTGTACGTCAGGGGGCGCGGCATCGTCCTGAACGAGCCGTCCGTCGTGGCCATCAACACCAACACCGGCGGAATTCTGGCGGTCGGCTCCGAGGCCAAGAAGATGATCGGGCGCACGCCGGGCAACATCGTTGCCGTGCGGCCGCTGAAGGACGGCGTGATCGCCGACTTCGAGATCACCGAGCGGATGCTCCGCTACTTCATCCTCAAGATCCACAAGCGCCGCTACCTGGCCCGCCCCCGCGTCGTCGTCTGCGTGCCCTCCGGTATCACCGGGGTCGAGCGCCGCGCCGTCATCGAGGCGTCCACGCAGGCCGGCGCGCGCCAGGTGCACATCATCGAGGAGCCCATGGCCGCGGCCATCGGCTCCGGCCTGCCGGTCCACGAGGCGACCGGGAACATGGTCGTCGACATCGGCGGCGGCACCACCGAGGTCGCCGTGATCTCGCTCGGCGGAATCGTCACGGCCCAGTCGATCCGCACCGCCGGTGACGAACTGGACAACGCGATCATCCAGCACATCAAGAAGGAGTACTCGCTCCTCCTCGGTGAGCGGACCGCCGAACAGATCAAGATCACCATCGGTTCGGCGTTCGACCTGGAGAAGGACGAGCACACCGAGATCCGCGGCCGCGACCTGGTCTCCGGGCTGCCCAAGACGGTCGTCATCTCGGCCGCCGAGGTCCGCAAGGCCATCGAGGAACCGGTCAACGCGATCGTCGACGCCGTGAAGACGACGCTCGACAAGTGCCCGCCCGAGCTGTCCGGCGACGTCATGGACCGCGGCATCGTCCTCACCGGCGGCGGCGCGCTGCTGCGCGGTCTGGACGAGCGGCTGCGCCACGAGACGGGCATGCCGATCCACATCGCCGAGGACCCCCTGGACTCGGTGGCGCTCGGCTCCGGCAAGTGCGTCGAGGAGTTCGAGGCGCTCCAGCAGGTGCTGGACGCCCAGCCCCGCCGCTAGACGACTGCGGGACACACCCGATCCGGCGAGCGGACGCTGACGCTCCGTCCGCCGGATCGTTGATATAGATCGTTGCTGTACGCGTACCGGCGCGGGGACACACCGAACCGGTACCCGTGCGGAGACGTACACAGGCACGAATATTCCGACGAGGAAGGCACGGCCGCCGCACGTGAGGGACACACGAGAGAGCCGGCTGCTCCTGGTGCTCTTGATCGCCATCGCATTCGCCCTGATCACGGTGGATATCCGAGGCGGCGAGGAGTCACCGGTCGACGGCGCGCGGCAAGCCGCGGCCAGAGTCTTCGGTCCGGTCGAGAACGGCGTGGCGGCAGCGGTCGACCCGGTGGGCAACGCCATAGGCGCGGTACGGGACTCCGGCGACCGGCACGACCGGATCTCCACCCTGGAGCAGGAGAACGCCGCGCTGAAGGCCAAGCTCGGCAGCGACGACCGCACCAACAGCCGGGTCCGTCAGCTCGACGCCATGCTGAAGAACGCGGGCGCCGGCCAGTACGGCATCAAGGGCGCCGAGGTCATCGCCATAGGAGCGGCCCAGGGCTTCTCCTGGACGGTCACCATCGACGCGGGCTCGGACGACGGCATCCGCCGCGACATGACCGTCCTCAACGGGGAGGGGCTGGTCGGCCGGGTCACCACCGTCGGCCCCAGCACCGCGACGGTCCTGCTCGCCAACGACCCCGACTTCACCGTCGGCACCCGGATGGAGAAGACCGACGAGCTCGGCTTCGCCACCGGCCAGGGCTCGCGCCCGCTGTCGGTCCAGTTCCTCAACGGCAAGGCGAAGGTGAAGGCCGGCGACCGGCTGGTCACCTTCGGCTCCAGCAAGGACAAGCCCTTCGTGCCCGGCGTCCCGGTCGGCGAGGTCGTCCGCGTCGACCCCTCCGGCGGCGCACTGACCCGAACGGTCTACGTGAAGCCGTACGTCGGGTTCACCAAGCTCGACATCGTCGGCGTCGTCGTCCAGGCCCCCCGTGAGGACCCGCGCGACACGGTCCTGCCCAAGCAGCCCGTCAAGACGAAGCCGAAACCGACCCCCACCGTCACCGTCACGGTCCAGCCCAACGGCGACCTGGTGGACGGCTCCGGCAAGGTCGTCGGCAACATCAACGAGAAGCCGGGCGGCGGCGACGCCGGTGACGCGGCAGGCAACCAGCAGGGCAACGCCCAACCCGACAACGCGGCCAACGACCAGGAGTAGAGCTGATCCCCATGCGCATCAACCGGACTCTGCTCTCCACCGCGCTGGTCGTCGTCGCCCTGGTCATCCAGGTCTCCGTCCTCGCCCGCCTCCAGCTCCCCGGCGCCGTCCCCGACCTGCTGCTCCTCACCGTCCTCGGACTCGCCTTCGTCTACGGGCCGGTCAGTGGCGCGCTCATCGGCTTCGGCGCCGGACTCCTCGCGGACCTCGCTCCCCCCGCCGACCACGCCGCCGGGCGCTACGCCCTGGTGCTCTGCGTCATCGGCTACCTCGCGGGCCTGGCCCGGCCGGAGAACGGGCAGCTGAAGTCGGCCTTCGCCCCGATGGCCGTGGTCGTCGCCGCGGCGATCGGCTCGACCCTGCTGTACGCGGGCGTCGGCGCGCTCGTCGGCGACACCGCCGCCCGCCATGTCGGCCTCGGCAGCCTGCTGTTCACGGCCGCGATCTACGACCTGCTGCTGGCGCCCTTCACGGTGCCGCTCATCATGGCGCTGGCCAGACGCACCGAGAACGACCCGCTCGCAGAGGCGTCCTCCGGCGGCAACGACGTCGCCGCCGGCTGGCTCGCCTCGGGCACCGGTCTGCGGATCGGCAACCAGCGCGGCGGCCTGCGCGCCAAGGCCGCCCGCAGCCGCGCCGCCCGCGCGGGCAGGATCAAGGGGGTCAAGCGACTGTGAAGCCGTACGCCACAGAGGGCACCGGGGGAACCGCGTGAGGCTGCATCTCCCGGGGGGCGACCCCCGTACCCCCAGCCCGACCACCACCGGGGGCACCCAGTGAGCAACATTCCCGAGACCGGGCGGACCCAGCGGGTCCAGATCCGGCTCATCGTCATCCAGGTCCTCGTCTTCTCGCTGCTGCTCACCCTCGGCGGACGCCTCTGGTACCTCCAGATCAGGAACGGCGACGAGTACACCGCCGAAGCCGCGGGCAACGGGGTGCAGCAGGTCGTCCAGCCCGCCGTGCGCGGCTCGATCCTCGACGCCCGGGGCGTACCGCTCGCCGACAACGAGACCCGCCTCGTCGTCTCCGCCAGCCGCACCGATCTGCTGAAGATGAAGGACGACGGCGTCGGCGTCCTCACCCGGCTCGCCGACGTCCTGGACATGAAGGCCGAAGACGTCCGGGACAAGGTCCGCCTCTGCGACTCCAAGACCCCCCAGCCCTGCTGGAACGGCTCGCCCTACCAGCCGATCCCGGTCACCGACGAGGCCACCACCCAGCAGGCTCTCCAGATCCGCGAGCGCGCCGAGGACTTCCCCGGCATCACCGCCGAACCCACCGCCGTACGCCGCTACGCCGCACCCGGGAAGGCGAGGACCGCGCAGGTCCTCGGCTATCTCTCGCCCGTCACCGACGACGAGATCCAGAAGGCGGTCGACGGCCCGTCGCCCTACCTGCGCTCCGACCAGGTCGGCCGATCGGGGATCGAGCGCACGTACGACAAGGAGCTGCGCGGCAAGGCGGGCGTCACCCGCTACGAGGTCGACAACCTCGGCCGCGTCATGGGCGAGGCGGAGAACGACCCGGCGGTGGCCGGCTCCACCCTCGTCACCAGTCTCGACGCCCGCGTCCAGGCGGTCGCCGAGTACGAACTCGCCCAGGCGATGAAGACCGTCCGCGGGGAGACCGACAAGATCACCGGCCGGAAGTACGAGGCCGACTCCGGCGCCGTCGTCGTCATGGAGTCGAAGACCGGCCGCATCGTGTCGATGGCCTCCCAGCCCGACTACGACCCGAACGACTGGGTCGGCGGCATTTCCGGCAAGCAGTACGCCAAGCTCACCAGCAAGAAGTCCAACTACCCGCTGCTCAACCGGGGCATCCAGGGCCAGGCCCCGGCCGGCTCGATCTTCAAGGTCGTCTCGGCCAGCGCCGCCGTGCGCGGCGGCCACGCCTTCGACGACCTCTACGAGTGCAGCAGCTCCTACAGTCTGGGCAACCAGACCTTCGCGAACTTCGAGTCCCAGGGGCACGGCCCCATCACCCTCGGCGACGCGCTCAAGTACTCCTGCAACACGGTCTTCTACCGCCTCGGCCACGACGAGTGGGTGAAGGACGGCGGCATAAAGCCGAAGAAGGACGCCAAGAACTGGTTCTACCGCACCGCCCGTGACTTCGGTCTCGGCGCCGAGACCGGCATCGACCTCCCCAACGAGGTCAAGGGCCGCATCCCGGACCGCCAGTGGAAGCAGGACTTCTGGAAGGCCAACAAGGACGCGTGGTGCAAGGAGGGCAAGAAGGGCGGCACCTACGTCCAGCAGATCGCGTACGAGAGCTGCCTCGAAGGCAACCAGCTCAAGGCCTACGACAGCATCAACTACTCGATCGGCCAGGGTGACGTGCTCGTCACGCCCATCCAGATGGCCACCGCCTACGCCGCCATCAGCAACGGCGGCACCCTCCACGAGCCCACCGTCGGCAAGGCCGTGATCAGCCCGGACGGCAAGACCGTCCAGGAGATCAAGCCCAAGGCCAGCGGGAAGCTCCCGGTCGACGCCCAGACCGTCAAGGACCTCGACAAGGGGCTGCGCTCGGTGGTCGAGCCCGGCGGCACCGCCGCCTGGCGGTTCGGCGGCTGGCCGCAGGACAAGATCCCGATGCGCGCCAAGACCGGCACCGCCCAGGTGTACGGCAAGCAGACCACCGGCTGGTTCGCGACCTACACCGACGACTACACCATCGTCATGACGATCTCCCAGGGCGGCACCGGCTCCGGCTCCGCCGGGCCCGCCGTCCGCAAGATCTACGACGCGCTCTACGGCCTCGACGGCGAGGGCAACCAGGACCTGAAGCGGGCCCTGCTGCCCGAGCCCCAGAAGGCGCTGCCGAAGATCCAGCCCGACGGCTCGATCTTCGCGCCGAAGGTGAAGCCCTACGACCCCACCCCGGTCACGCCCGAGGAGCAGCCGGGGGGACAGGAACCCCAGCTGCCCCTGCCGCCCGGAGGCCAGCCCGGTCTCACCGGATCACCCGCGTCCACGGGGAGGCAGCCGTAATGGCAGGTGGATTCTCCGTCTCCCGGTACGCCCCCGACCAGGGCTCCTGGGCCAAGCTGACCGCCCGCGACTCCCTCGTACGGCGGCTGGACTGGCCGCTGCTCGGGGCCGCGCTCGCGCTCTCGTTCGTGGGCGGGCTGCTCGTGTGGTCCGCGACCCGCAACCGCGACCACCTCACCCAGGGCGACCCGTACTTCTTCCTCGTCCGGCACGCCCTCAACACCGGCATCGGGCTCGCCCTGATGATCGGCACGATCTGGCTCGGCCACCGCACGCTGCGCGGGGCCGTCCCGGTCCTCTACGGCATCTCGGTGCTGCTGGTCCTCGCGGTCCTCACCCCGCTCGGCACCACGGTCAACGGCGCCCACGCGTGGATCAAGCTGCCGGCCGGCTTCTCGATCCAGCCCTCCGAGTTCACCAAGATCACCATCATTCTCGTGATGGCGATGCTGCTGGCCGCCCGCGTCGACGCGGGCGACCAGGCCCACCCCGACCACCGCACCGTCGCCAAGGCGCTGGGCCTCGCGGCGATCCCGATGGCCATCGTCATGCTGATGCCGGACCTCGGCTCGGTGATGGTCATGGCCGTCATCGTCCTCGGCGTCCTGCTGGCCTCCGGCGCCTCCAACCGCTGGGTCTTCGGCCTCATCGGCGCGGGCGCGGGCGGGGCCGTCGCCATCTGGCAGCTCGGTCTGCTCGACGACTACCAGATCGCCCGGTTCGCCGCCTTCGCCAACCCCGCGCTCGACCCGGCGGGCGTCGGCTACAACACCAACCAGGCCCGCATCGCGATCGGCTCCGGCGGGCTCACCGGCACCGGACTCTTCGAGGGCACCCAGACCACCGGCCAGTTCGTGCCCGAGCAGCAGACCGACTTCGTCTTCACCGTCGCCGGCGAGGAGCTGGGCTTCCTCGGCGCGGGACTGATCATCGTGCTGCTGGGCGTCGTCCTGTGGCGCGCCTGCCGCATCGCCCGCGAGACCACCGAGCTGTACGGCACGGTCGTCGCCGCCGGGATCATCGCCTGGTTCGCCTTCCAGTCCTTCGAGAACATCGGCATGACGCTCGGCATCATGCCGGTCGCCGGACTGCCGCTGCCCTTCGTCTCCTACGGAGGATCCTCGATGTTCGCCGTCTGGGTGGCGATCGGCCTGCTGCAGTCCATCAGGGTGCAACGGCCGATGTCCGCCTGAACCCGGTCCGTCGCGGGTAGGTGTCCGTACATGGCGGACACCAAGCGCGAGATCGAGCGGAAGTACGAAGCCACCCAGGACACCCGGCTGCCCGACCTGACCCGGGCGGCCGGGGTCGACCGGGTCGCCCCGCGCGGCCGGACCGATCTCGACGCCGTCTACTGGGACACCGCCGGCCTCCGCCTCGCCGCCGACTCCCTCACGCTGCGCCGCAGGACCGGCGGGGCCGACGAGGGGTGGCACCTGAAGTTCCCCGTCGCGGTCGGCGTCCGGGACGAGATCCACGAACCGCTCACCGACACCCTGCCGCCCTCGCTGGCCGCCCTCCTCCGCTCCCGGGTGCGGAACGCGGAGATCGCCCCCGTCGTCCGGCTGCTCTCCTCCCGGGACGTGCACCACCTGCTGGCCGACGACGGCACGCTGCTCGCCGAGGTCAGCGTCGACACGGTGCTCGCGGAACGCCTGGCGGGGGAGGGGAGCGGCACCACCGCCGCCTGGACCGAGATCGAGGTCGAGCTGGCCGACGACGGCGACCCGGCCGTCCTGGACGCCGTCGAGAAGCGGCTCCGCAAGGCCGGGGTGCGCCCCGCGGGGTCCTCGTCGAAGCTCGCCCGGGCGCTGGCGGAGACGACACCGAAGCGGGATGAGGGCGGACCCCGTACGGCTGACTCCACCGCGGGCGACCACGTCCTCGCCTATGTACGGAAGCAGATCGACACGATCGTCCACCTCGACCCCGCCGTCCGCCGCGACCTCCCCGACTCCGTGCACAAGATGCGCGTCGCCACCCGCCGGCTGCGCAGCGCCTTCAAGACCCACCGCAAGATCCTCGACCGCGAGGCCACCGACCCCCTCGGCGCGGAGCTGAAGTGGCTCGCCGCCGAACTCGGCCTCGACCGTGACCAGGAGGTCCTGGTCGAGCGCATCGGCTCCCGCGTCGAAGCCGTGCCCGCCGCCCTGACCCTCGGCCCGGTGCGCGGCCGGCTCCGCGCCTGGTCGGCCGCCCGCCGCACCGGATCGCGCCGCAGGATCATCGACGTACTCGACGGGCAGCGGTATCTGGACCTCCTGGAGGCACTCGACGCCCTGAGCGCCGACCCGCCCCTGCGCCCCGCCGCCCGCCGCGCACCGGAGAAGGCCCTGCCCCGGGCGGTGCTGGGGGACTACGAGAAGCTCGCGCGCCGCATGGACCACGCCCTGGAGCACCCGCCGGGTCCCGAGCGGGACACCGCGATGCACGAGGCCCGCAAGGCCGCCAAGCGCGCCCGGTACGCGGGCGAGTCGGCCCGGCCCGCGCTCGGGAAGCCTGCCAAGCGCTTCGCCCAACGCGTGAAAGCCGTCCAGACCGTCCTCGGCGACCACCAGGACAGCGTCGTCGCCCGCGAGGCCCTGCGCACCCTCGCGATCCAGTCGCACGCGGCGGGGGAGACCGCGTTCACCTGGGGACTCCTGTACGGGCAGGAGGAGGCCGCCGCGGAGGCCCGGGAGCGCGAGCTGCCCGAGGTCTGGGCCCGTGCGTCGGCCCCCGGACTGCGGGCGGATCTGAAGCACTGAGACGCGGGGTACGCTGGATGGTCACCCCTGCCGGCTCACGAAGGTTCGCGAGATGTCTGCCGCATCGGTCTTCCCACAGCTCGAAGCTCTGCTCCCGCATGTGCAGAAGCCCATCCAGTACGTCGGCGGTGAGCTGAACTCCACCGTCAAGGACTGGGACAGCTGTGACGTCCGCTGGACCCTGATGTACCCCGACGCCTACGAGGTCGGGCTCCCCAACCAGGGCGTCATGATCCTCTACGAGGTACTGAACGAGCGCGAGGGCGTCCTCGCCGAGCGCACGTACAGCGTCTGGCCGGACCTCGAAGAGCTGATGCGCGAGCACCACGTGCCGCAGTTCACCGTGGACAGCCACCGCCCCGTCGGCGCGTTCGACGTCTTCGGGCTGAGCTTCTCCACCGAGCTCGGCTACACCAACATGCTCACCGCCCTGGACCTGGCGGGCATCCCGCTGGAGTCCAAGGACCGCACGGTGGACCACCCGATCGTCCTCGCGGGCGGCCATGCCGCGTTCAACCCCGAGCCGATCGCGGACTTCATCGACTGCGCGGTCGTCGGCGACGGCGAGCAGGCCGTTCTGGAGATCACCGAGATCATCCGCGCCTGGAAGGCCGAGGGCCGTCCCGGCGGCCGCGACGAGGTGCTCTTCCGGCTCTCGAAGACCGGCGGCGTCTACGTCCCGCGCTTCTACGACGTCGAGTACCTCCCCGACGGCCGCATCGGCCGCGTCGTGCCCAACCGGTCCGGCGTGCCGTGGCGCGTCTCCAAGCACACGGTGATGGACCTCGACGAGTGGCCTTACCCCAAGCAGCCCCTCGTCCCGCTCGCGGAGACCGTGCACGAGCGGATGTCCGTGGAGATCTTCCGCGGCTGCACCCGCGGCTGCCGTTTCTGCCAGGCCGGCATGATCACGCGCCCCGTGCGGGAGCGAAGCATCACCGGCATCGGCGAGATGGTCGAGAAGGGCCTCAAGGCGACCGGCTTCGAAGAGGTCGGCCTGCTCTCCCTCTCCTCGGCGGACCACAGCGAGATCGGCGACATCGCCAAGGGTCTCGCCGACCGCTACACCGAGGACAAGATCGGCCTCTCGCTGCCCTCCACCCGCGTCGACGCGTTCAACGTCGACCTGGCCAACGAGCTGACCCGCAACGGCCGTCGCTCCGGTCTCACCTTCGCCCCCGAGGGCGGCTCCGAGCGCATGCGCAAGGTCATCAACAAGATGGTCTCGGAGGAGGACCTGATCCGCACGGTCGCCACCGCGTACGGCAACGGCTGGCGTCAGGTGAAGCTGTACTTCATGTGCGGCCTGCCCACCGAGACCGACGAGGACGTCCTCCAGATCGGCGACATGGCGGTCAATGTCATCGCCAAGGGCCGCGAGGTCTCCGGCCAGAACGACATCCGCTGCACCGTCTCCATCGGCGGCTTCGTGCCCAAGCCGCACACCCCCTTCCAGTGGGCCCCGCAGCTGAGCGCCGAGGACACCGACGCCCGGCTGAAGAAGCTCCGGGACAAGATCCGCGGCGACAAGAAGTACGGCCGCTCCATCGGCTTCCGCTACCACGACGGCAAGCCCGGCATCGTCGAGGGCCTGCTCTCGCGCGGCGACCGCCGCGTCGGCTCGGTCATCCGCGCGGTCTACGAGTCCGGCGGCCGCTTCGACGGCTGGCGCGAGCACTTCAGCTACGACCTCTGGATGAACAGCGCCGAGAAGACGCTGCCCGCGTTCGGCGTCGACGTCGCCTGGTACACCACCCGCGAGCGCACCTACGAGGAGGTCCTGCCCTGGGACCACCTCGACTCCGGCCTGGACAAGGACTGGCTCTGGGAGGACTGGCAGGACGCGCTCGACGAGACCGAGGTCGAGGACTGCCGCTGGACCCCCTGCTTCGACTGCGGCGTCTGCCCGCAGCTCGACCTGGACATCCAGATCGGCCCGACCGGCAAGAAGCTCCTGCCGCTCAGCGTGGTCAACAAGTAGCAGATCCGTGACACACCGCAGGCCCGGCCCGGCAACCCCGGACCGGGCCTGACGCGTCCTAGACGACATGGATTACGGCAAGCACCAGGCGCCTCAGGGATACGAACCCGGCGAGGGCATTCTGACCGCGCTGATCAGGATCCCGGTACGGATCGTGGTCCTGGTGCTCGTCCTGCCCGTCCGTATGGTCTGGGACGCGCTCACCGCGCTCTGGCACGGGGCCGACCGCGTCCTGCTGCGTCCGCTGGGCCGGGCCCTCCTGTGGCTCCTCGACACGCTCGTCCTGACCCCGCTGACCTGGCTGTACACCTGGGTCCTCGCACCCCTCGGCAAGGCCGCCTCCTGGCTGGCCGTCGCCTTGCTGATCTGGCCCTGGATCGGCCTGTGGCGGTACGTGATCGTGCCCGTCGCCCGTTACGGGATCGCCGCGCCGGCGGTGTGGCTGTACACAGCCGTCCTCACCCCGCTGGGCCACGGCCTGCGCTGGATCGGCACCGCCCTGCTGGCCCCGGCCGCACGCGGGGTCGGGGCGGGCTTCGCCTGGCTCTTCACCGTCCTGTTCATCGTGCCGCTGGAGAGCCTGTGGCGGTACGTGATCGTCCCGGTGGTCCGGTACGGACTGGTCGTCCCGGTGGTGTGGCTCTACGCCCACGTCCTCACCCCGGTCGGCCGCGGCACGGCGTGGGTCCTGAGCACGCTGTGGCAGGGCGCCGCCTGGGTACTGGGACAGCTCTGGCGGGGGATCGCGGCCACCGGACGCGGTCTCGGCCTCGCGGTGCTCTGGCTGGTCATGACGGTGCTCGTCGCGCCCCTCTCCTGGACGTACCGCCGGATCCTGGCCCCGGCCGGCCGGGAGATCGCCGCCGCGTTCGAGGTCGCCTGGCGGGTCGCCGGGTACGTCTCCCGGGCCGTCGGCCGGGCCCTCGCCACGATCGCCTGGTATCTGATCGGCGCACCGGTCTCCTGGGCGTACCGCACCGTGTGCACCCCCGTCGGCCACTTCCTGCGCGACGCGGTCTGGGCCCCGGCCCGGCGCGCCGCCGCCGAAGCGGGCCGGGCCGCCCGCGCGGCCCTCAGCACCGCCCGGGAAACGGTGCGCCAGGCCCGCCGCGACGCCTGGCGGGCGCTGGTCGGCTCCCCGGGCGGCGAACGGCCTGGGGAACCGGGAGGGATCCCTGCGCGTACTCTGGGTAGTACAACGACTGTCCCCAGCGCGGCGCAGGCGTCCGAGACCCCTCTGGTCGGCGATCCCTTCGCCAAGCAGGGGTGAGCCGGAGCGGCACCCCGGGGGCCACCCGTATTTCGTGGGCGGCGCGCCACCGCGCCCGCCCCGCACCGAGGAGAAGAACCACTGGGCAAGCGACAGCCCGAAGGCCCGCCGCCCGCACCGGCAGTGCAGCGCATCCGTTTGCGCTACACCAAGCGCGGCCGCCTCCGGTTCACCAGCCACCGCGACTTCCAGCGGGCCTTCGAGCGGGCACTGCGCCGCTCCGAGGTGCCGATGGCGTATTCGGCGGGCTTCACGCCCCACCCCAAGGTCTCCTACGCCAATGCCGCACCCACCGGCACGGGCAGCGAGGCGGAGTTCCTGGAGATCGCCCTCGCCGAGGCGCGGGACCCCGAGGTCCTGCGCGGACTGCTCGACGCGTCGATGCCGGACGGCCTCGACATCATCGACGCGGTGGAGGCCCGCACCTCGGGCCTGGCCGAGCGGCTCACCGCCTCCGTCTGGGAGATGCGCCTGGACGGCGTCGACCCCGAGGACGTCCGCACCGCCGTGGCCGCGTTCAACGACGCGGAGACCGTGGAGGTCCAGCGCAAGGCGAAGAACGGCATCCGGACGTTCGACGCCCGCGCCGCCGTCGCCGACCTGCGGGTCGTCGACGCTCCGGCCGATAGGCCGGGTGAGCGGCCCTGTGCGATACTGCGCCTGGTTGTTCGGCACGTGACACCTGCCGTGCGACCCGACGACGTCCTGTCCGGTCTCCGAGCTGTGGCCGACCTGGCGCCGCCCGTTCCCGCATCGGTGACGAGGCTGGCGCAGGGGCTCTTCGACGAGGAGTCCGGCACGGTGACCGACCCGCTCGCGCCCGACCGCGAGGCCGCCCCGACCGCACATCCCGCGGTCGCCGGGGCAGCCGTCGCGACGGCGCCGGAAGGTGCAGGTTCCGCGTAAGGCGGTCGTTGTAGCGCAGCCCTCCGACTCGGGAGCCACCTGGGTCGGGCCGCGCACTGACCCACAAGACTTTCGCCAGGCCGTACGCACACCGCATACGGAACCGGCGAGCCAGACATCAGTTCCCGTGCGGCGCCCGCGCCCCGGACGGCGGTATCGCACCACTGCGGACCGAGCCGGACCGGAATCAGACGCGGCGCCCGGGAGCACGACGGGAGAACCGCCCGCATGCCTCAGCCGAACGAACCCGGCACGACCGGGAACAACGAAGAGAACACCCCCGGCGACAAGCTGCCGCCGCGCCGCAGGCGCCGCGCCGCTTCCCGCCCGGCGGGCCCGCCGGGTGCGACCGCGGCGCCCGCCGAGGACGTCACGCCGGCCATACCGGTCGCCGAGACCGCCGCCCCGGCCGCGGACGACACGCCCGGGGAAGCAGTCACCGAGACCGCCCCGCCCGCCCGTACGCGCCGTCGCGCCGTGCGTAAGGCCACCGCACCCGCAGGCGCCCCCGAGCCGGTGGAGAACACCGAGCCCGCCGAGGCCGCCGAGGCCCCCGCGGAACCCGCCGCCGAGGAGGAGTCCGCCGCACCCGCGCCGCGCACCCGCCGCCGCGCGGTCCGCAAGGCGACGGCCCCCGCCGGTGCGCCGCAGGGTGCCGACACCCCCGCCCCGGTCGTCGAGACCCCGGCCGAGCCCGCTCCGGAGGCCGACCCCGAGGACTCCGAGGAAGAGACCGTGGTCGCCGTGGAGATCCCCGAAGAGGCCCCGGCGCCCCGCCGTCGTCGCGCCTCCCGCAAGGCCACCTCGCCCGCCGGCGCCCCGCAGTCCGCCGAGGCCGCCGTGGTCGTCGAGCCGGCTGTCGCGGCCGAGCCCGCCCAGGCCGCGGAGTCCGCCGCCGTCGAGCCGGAGCCCGTGGAGGCCCCGCGCGGCCGTGCCCGCCGCCGTGCCTCGGCCCCGGCCGGCACGCCGCAGACCGCCGCGCCCGTCGCCGGGACGGTGAGCGAGCCGGTGACCGAGCAGGCGCCGGTCGCCGAAGCTCCCGCCGCCGAGGCGGAGGCCACCGAGGAGGCTCCCGCCCCCCGCACCCGCCGCCGCGCCTCCCGCAAGGCGTCCGCGCCCGCCGGTGCGCCGCAGGCGACCGAGACCGCCGTCGCGGCCGAGGAGCCCGCCGAGGCCGGCGAAAGCCTGCCCGCCGCCGTCGCCGAGGAGCTCGCCGCCGAGGTGGAGGAGGTCGAGGAGGCCGCCCCGCGCGGACGCCAGCGCCGCCGGGCCACCGCGGCCGCCGGACGCCCCGAGTTCACCGCGAAGACCGAGGAGCCGAGCCGCAAGGGCCGGCGCGCGACACGCCCCGCCGTCGCCGTCTTCCAGGCCCCGGTCTTCGCCGAGCCCGTCCCGACCCCCGCGTCCGCGGCGGCCGCCGCGGCAGCGGCCGGCTCGGGCTACTTCTCCTCACCGGGCCCCGGGGTCGAGGAGGAC
>NZ_JBHXPF010000094.1:0-20330 GCF_042718715.1 Streptomyces sp. NPDC058576
GTCCCCGCCCGCCCGGCGTTCTCGTGCCCGCGTCCGCCTCGCGGCCCCGGGCACACCGAAGGGCCCACGGCCGGCTGGCCGTGGGCCCTTCGTGGTGTGCGGCCGAACCGCCGCGGCCGGGGCTACTGCTCCCGGCGGAGGTTCGGCTTCAGGTCCTTGAAACGGGCCAGCAGGCCGTTCACGAAGGACGGGGAGTCATCGGTGGAGAACTCCTTGGCGAGCTGGACGGCCTCGTCGATCACCACGGCGTCCGGGGTCTCGTCCATCCAGATCAGCTCGTACGCACCGAGCCGCAGGATGCTCCGGTCGACGACCGGCATGCGGTCGATCTCCCAGTCCACGGCGTAGGTGACGATGAGGTCGTCGATCCGGTCCGCGTACTGCGCGTACCCCTCGACGAGCTCCATCGTGAATTCGCCGACCGGCGGCTGACGGTCGTCGGTCCGCGAGTGCCGTACCCAGTCCGCGAGGACGCTCTGCACGGACTCACCGCGCTGGTCGGCCTCGAAGAGGATCTGGAAGGCGCGCTTGCGGGCCTTGTTCCGGGCAGCCACGGTTAGCTGTTCACCCGGCCGAGGTAGTCGCCCGAGCGGGTGTCGACCTTGATCTTCTCGCCGGTGGTGATGAAGAGCGGCACGCCGATCTCGTAACCGGTCTCCAGGGTGGCGGGCTTGGTGCCGCCGGTGGAGCGGTCGCCCTGGACGCCCGGGTCGGTGTGCTGGATCGTCAGCTCGACCGCGGCGGGCAGCTCGACGTAGAGCACCTCGCCCTCGTACTGGGCGACGGAGGCGGTGAAGCCCTCGATCAGGAAGTTGGCGGCGTCGCCGACGGCCTTGCGGTCGACCATGAGCTGGTCGTACGTGTCCATGTCCATGAAGACGAAGTACTCGCCGTCCATGTACGAGAACTGCATGTCGCGGCGGTCGATGGTGGCCGTCTCGACCTTCACGCCGGCGTTGAACGTCTTGTCGACGACCTTGCCGGAGAGCACGTTCTTGAGCTTGGTGCGCACGAAGGCGGGGCCCTTGCCGGGCTTGACGTGCTGGAACTCGACGACGGACCAGAGCTGGCCTCCGTCGAGCTTGAGCACCAGGCCGTTCTTGAGGTCGTTCGTGGAAGCCACGGTTGCGGAATCTCCTGGACTGAAGCTGGTGGAACGACCGCGGATGCGCGCTAGAGCGCGAGCAGCTCCTTGGTCGTCATGGTGAGTAGCTCGGGTCCGCCGTCCGCCTCGGGGCGCACGACGAGCGTGTCATCGATCCGGACACCGCCCCGGCCCGGGAGGTGGACCCCCGGTTCGACGGTGACCGGCACACAAGCGTCCAGTTTACCCATGGCTGTCGGTGCCAGTTGCGGGTCCTCCTCGATTTCGAGCCCCACCCCGTGCCCGGTCCTCGGCTGAAGGCCCTCTCCGTGCCCCGCGGACTCCAGCGGATGCCGGGCCGCGCGGTCCACGTCCCGGTAGGCGGCCCCCGGCGCCAGGGCTTCCCTGCCTGCCCGCTGAGCGGCGAAAACAAGGTCGTAGAGCTCGATCTGCCACTCGGCGGGGGCGGTGCCGATGACGAAGGTACGGCCGATCTCGCAGCGGTAGCCGTGGTAGTTCGCGCCGAGGCGGACGGAGAGGAAATCTCCCTCCTCCACCCTGCGGTCCGAGGGCCGGTGGCGGCCCTGGCCGGAGTTGGGGCCGGTGGCCACGGAGGTGGCGAAGGCGGGGCCGTCCGCGCCGTGGTCGACGAGGCGGCGCTCCAGTTCGAGGGCGAGGTGCCTCTCCGTGCGGCCGACGAGGATCGATTCGAGGAGCTCTCCGAGGGCCTGGTCGGTGATCTCGGCGGCGATCCGGAGACAGCCGATCTCCTCCTCGTCCTTGACGATCCGCTGCTGTTCCACGGTGAAGCCCAGATCGGCCAGCCTCAGGCGTGGGGCGGCCTTTCCCATGGCGCGGTGCCGGGCCACGGTCAGGTCGTGCTCCTCGACCGCGAGGGAATCCGCGCCCGACGAGGCGGCGAAGCCCGCGGCGGCGACGACCGGGTCCCCGTCCGGGACGGGCAGGAGGTCGATCCGGAGCGCCTCGTCCGGGCGCCCGTGGGCGCCTTCGCCGGCCGGGGCGCGGGGGCAGAGCAGAACGTCCTCGCCGGGGCCGAGCAGCAGCACGGCGCCGGGCGGCGCTCCGCCCGCGAGATAGCGGACGTTGGCGGGGCGGGAGACCAGGGCCGCCGCGGAGCCCGCGGCGGCGCACCGGTCGCGGAGCAGCCCGCGTCGGACGGCGTGCACCTCTGACATGGTTCGAGCGTACGAGCGGGGGCGACGGCCCGCCCGGCCAGCGCACCCGACCGGGGCCGGGCCCCCGAACGCGGCCGTCGCCGGGCGGTCGGGCCGCCCGGCACGGCTACCAGGCGGGCGGACTCGCGATGGAGCGGGCCAGCACGTCGTCCAGGACGCGGGCGGTGGTCTCGACGTCGTACGTGGAGTTGTCGATGATCGGAAGACCGGAGCCGTACCAGCCGGCCATCCGGCCGTGGATGCGGGCGACCTCCTCGTCGGAGAGCCTGCGGTTGCCGCTGCGGGCGGCGTTGCGCTCCAGGACGATCTCCAGGCCGGGCAGCAGGACCACGGGCAGCAGGCCGGGGCCCACATGGCGCTTCCAGCCGCCGAGGCCGACGACCGGGCGGTCGGGGAAGACGGCGTCGTCGAGGATGCAGGAGATGCCGTTGGCGAGGAAGTTGCGGGCGGCGAAGCCGCAGGTGCGGCGGGCCAGCCGGTACTGGGCCTCGGAGTGGTCGTTCCAGCCCGCCTGCGGGTCGGCGAAGCCGGAGCGGACCCACTCGCGGACGTCGTCGAGGGAGACATGGGCGGTGGGCACCCGGCGGCGGGCCGCCCAGAGCTTGGCGACCGTGGTCTTGCCCGCCCCGGCCGGACCGATGAGCAGCACGGCGAGCGTCGCGCCGCCGGTGCCGGGCTCGGCGGGCTGCGCGGGCAGCGGCACGGGGCCGCCCGGGGGCAGCTGGATGTGACCGGTCTGCCCGACGGTCTCCCTGGCGGGGGGCGTGGGGCCGGTGCCGCTCCAGCCGGACCCGGGGGCCTGGCCCGGAGCCGGGGGTGCCTGACCGGGCGCCGGGGGCTGCGGGGCCTGACCCGGAGCGGCGGGAGGCGGGCCCTGGCCGGGAGCCGGGGGCGGCGGAGGTATCGGGGGCGGGCCGGTGTGACCGGGGTGCTGGGCCTGGTACGGCCGGCCGACGTGCCCGATGCCGGGTCCGTGGGGCGGCGGCAGCGGGGCCCCCACTGCGTGCTGCATCCGGTGCCACTCCGTCTCGTAACCGCAACTGACGCTGATGGGACGGCTACCGTACCTTCCCGGGCCGTCTCGGGGTGAACGGCCCGGGAAGGTACGAAGTGCCCGTCGGCCGCGCGGAGGCGGACGGCATCGCGTGGGTGCGTCCGTACGCCGGTCCGTGCGTCAGTCCGTCAGTTCGTCGGCCAGGGCGCGCAGGGCGAGCCGGTAGGAGCCGATGCCGAACCCGGCCACCGTGCCCGTGGCCACCGCGGCGACCACGGAGGTGTGCCGGAACTCCTCGCGGGTGTACGGGTTGGAGATGTGCACCTCGATCAGCGGGGCGGTGCGCTGGGCGGCCGCGTCCCGCATCCCGTACGAGTAGTGCGTGAAGGCGCCCGGGTTGAGAACGACCGGAATCGAACCGTCCGCCGCCTCGTGGAGCCAGCGGATCAGCTCGCCCTCGTCGTTGGTCTCCCGCACCTCGACCTCGAAGCCGAGCTGCTTGCCGAGGGCCGTGCAGCTCTCGACGAGTCCGGCGTAGGAGGTCGCCCCGTAGACGTCGGGTTCGCGTGAGCCGAGCCGGCCGAGGTTGGGGCCGTTGAGGACGAAGACCCTGCGGGTCACGCGGAGACCTCCCCGTAGGCGGCGAGCAGCACGGCCGGGTCGGGGCCCTCCAGGACGGTGGGCTTGCCGATGCCGTCCAGGACGATGAAGCGCAGCAGGTCGCCACGCGACTTCTTGTCGACCTTCATGTTCTCCAGCAGCTTGGGCCACTGGTCGCCGCGGTAGGCGAGCGGCAGGCCCACCGACTCCAGCACCGTGCGGTGCCGGTCGGCGGTGGCGTCGTCGAGGCGTCCGGCGAGCCGGCCCAGCTCGGCGGCGAAGACCATGCCGATGGAGACGGCAGCGCCGTGGCGCCACTTGTAGCGCTCGTTCTTCTCGATGGCGTGGGCCAGGGTGTGGCCGTAGTTGAGGATCTCGCGGAGTCCGGACTCCTTGAGGTCGCTGGAGACGACCTCGGCCTTGACCCGGATCGACCGCTCGATCAGCTCGGCGGTGTGCGGCCCGGCGGGGGTACGGGCGCCCTCGGGGTCGGCCTCGACGAGGTCCAGGATGACCGGGTCGGCGATGAAGCCGGCCTTGATGATCTCGGCCATGCCGGAGACGTAGTCGTTGACCGGCAGCGAGTCCAGTGCGGCAAGGTCGCAGAGCACTCCGGCCGGGGGGTGGAAGGCGCCGACCAGGTTCTTGCCCTCGGCGGTGTTGATGCCGGTCTTGCCGCCGACGGCCGCGTCGACCATGCCGAGCACGGTGGTCGGGATCGCGATCCAGCGGACCCCGCGCAGCCAGCTGGCCGCGACGAACCCGGCGACGTCGGTGGTGGCGCCGCCGCCGATGCCGACGATGACGTCGGTGCGGGTGAAGCCGGTCTGGCCGAGCGCCTTCCAGCAGTAGGCGGCGACCTCGGCGGTCTTGGCCTCCTCGGCGTTCGGCAGCTGGATGGCGATGGCCTCGTAGCCCTGGGCCGCGAGGTCCTCACGGACCGCCTCACCGGTCTCGGCGAGGGCCTCGGGGTGCAGCACGGCGACCCGCCGGGCACGGTCGCCGATGAGCTGGGGCAGCTCGCCGAGAAGCTGGCGGCCGACGAGGACCTCGTACGGGTCGGAGCCCGCGGAGCCTGCGACCTGGATACGGGTGGGGCTCTGCTGCGTCATGCCGGTGTTCTCCACGCCGGGGGCGGCTTGGCCCGCCGGCAGTTGCAGTGCGTCGATGATCGCCTGGGCGACCTCTTCGGGGGTGTTCTCGTCGGTGGCGACGACCGTACGGGCGACCTCTTCGTAGAGGTGGCGGCGGGCGTCCATCAGCTCGCGCCACTGCCGGCGCGGGTTGACCGCGAGCAGCGGGCGGGCGGCGCCGAGACCGACGCGGCGGACGGCCTCGTCCACGTCCATGGAGAGGTAGACGACCGGCCGGCCGGCCAGCAGGTCCCTGGTCGCCCCGTCCAGGACGGCTCCGCCGCCGAGGGAGAGGACGCCCGCGTGTCCGGCGAGGGCCGCGGCGACCGCCCGGCGCTCCAGGGCGCGGAAGTGCTCCTCGCCCTCGTCGTAGAAGATCTCCGCGATCGGCTTGCCGGCCTCGGCGACGACGTCCGCGTCGGTGTCCCGGTAGGTGGTGCCGAGCCGGGCGGCGAGCAGTTCGCCGACGGTGGACTTGCCGACGCCCATCGGGCCGACGAGGACGACCAGGGGGCCGCTCATCGGATCTGGAGGTGGTCGAGGTACGACTGGACGTTGCGGTGGGTCTCGGCCACGCTGTCGCCGCCGAACTTCTCCGCGACCGCGTCGGCCAGGACGAGGGCGACCATCGCCTCCGCGACGATGCCCGCGGCCGGGACGGCGCAGACGTCGGAGCGCTGGTGGTGGGCCTTGGTGGCCTCACCGGTGACGACGTCCACGGTGGCGAGCGCGCGCGGCACGGTCGCGATGGGCTTCATCGCGGCGCGGACGCGCAGCAGCTCGCCGGTGGTGAGGCCGCCCTCGGTGCCGCCGGAGCGGCCGGAGGTGCGCCGGATGCCGTCGTCGGTGGCGACGATCTCGTCGTGCGCCTGGGAGCCGGGGACCCGGGCCAGCTCGAAGCCGTCGCCGACCTCGACGCCCTTGATGGCCTGGATGCCCATGAGCGCGGCGGCGAGCCGGGCGTCCAGGCGCCGGTCCCAGTGCACGTGCGAGCCGAGCCCGACGGGCACGCCGTACGCCAGCACCTCGACGACGCCGCCGAGGGTGTCGCCGTCCTTGTGGGCCTGGTCGATCTCGGCCACCATCGCCTTGGACGCGTCGGCGTCCAGGCAGCGGACCGGGTCGGCGTCCAGCTTCTCCACGTCGCCGGGGACCGGGAGGACGCCGTACGGCGCCTTGGCGGCGGCCAGCTCGACGACATGGCTGACGATCTCGATGCCCGCGGTCTCCTTGAGGTAGGAGCGGGCGACGGTCCCGAGGGCGACGCGGGCGGCGGTCTCCCGTGCGCTGGCGCGCTCCAGGATCGGCCGGGCCTCGTCGAAGCCGTACTTCTGCATCCCGGCGAGGTCGGCGTGGCCGGGCCGGGGGCGGGTCAGCGGGGCGTTGCGGGCGAGCTGGGCCAGCTCCTCGGGGTCGACCGGGTCGGCCGACATGACCTGCTCCCACTTGGGCCACTCGGTGTTGCCGACCATGACGGCGACCGGGGAGCCCATGGTGAGCCCGTGGCGTACGCCGCCGAGGAAGGTGACCTCGTCCTTCTCGAACTTCATCCGCGCGCCGCGGCCGTAACCGAGCCGTCGCCGGGCCAGCGCCTCCGCCACCATCTCCGTGGTGATCGGCACACCGGCGGGAAGACCCTCCAGCGTCGCCACCAGTGCGGGTCCGTGCGACTCCCCCGCGGTCAGCCAGCGCAACCTGCTCAACGGTGCTCCTCATGCTCGCGCCTGAAATCCAACGGCGCCACCGGGTGCGCGGCCCTGGCCCGCCACCCCCGATCCTCCCACGACCGGGGGCACGATCCGGCAGCCGGTCCAGCAGACGGACCGGCGATGTCAGCCGACGGGCTCGTCAGCGGGCCGCGAGCGCGGCTTCCCCGGCCTGCCGCATGGCGGCCAGAGGCGCCGGGATCCGGCCGGTCATCTGCTCGACCTGCAGCAGGGCCTGGTGCACCAGGAGGTCGAGTCCGCCGACCACCGCCCCGCCGGGCGCCGACCAGGCGGCGGCGAGCGCCGTGGGCCACGGCTCGTACAGCACGTCGAAGAGGATGCCGGGGGCGCGCGGCACGGATCCGGCCAAGGCGTCGGTGACGCCCGCCGGGGTGGTGGCGATGACCAGGGGTGCGTTCAGTGCCGCTGCCGCGTCCGCCCAGTCGGCGATCAGTACGTCGACCCCGAGCCGCTCCCCCCAGCCCCGCATCTCGGCGGCGCGCTCGGGGCCCCGCACGTAGGCGGTGACCGGTCCGGCGCAGACCGCGGCGAGTGCGGCGAGTGCGGAGGAGGCGGTGGCGCCGGCGCCCAGGACGGCGGCGGAATCGACCTTGTCGACGCCGCGTTCCCGGAGGGCGGCGATCATGCCGGGGATGTCGGTGTTGTCGCCGACCCGTCGGCCGTCCTCGGTGAACACGACCGTGTTGACGGCCTCCACGGAGGCGGCCGTCGCGCTGATGTCGTCGAGCAGCGGGATGATCGCCCGCTTGAGCGGCATGGTCAGGGACAGCCCCGCCCAGGAGTCGTCCAGGCCTTCCACGAACCCGGGCAGCGCCGCCTCGTCGACCTCGAACCGGTCGTAGGACCAGTGGCCGAGGCCGAGTTCGGCGTAGGCGGCGCGGTGCAGGACCGGGGAGAGGGAGTGGGCGATGGGCGAGCCGAGGACGGCGGCCCTGCGTGGCTCGCTCACTGGCCGGACTTCCCGTTCTCGTACTCCCGCCGGTTCTTCTCGTGCTCCTCGTTGGTCTCGGCGAAGACGGTCTTGTCCTCGTTGATCGAGACGAAGTAGTACCAGGGGCCCGGTGTGGGGTTCATGGCCGAGTGGAGGGCGTCCGCACCCGGGTTGCTGATCGGGCCGGACGGCAGACCGATGATCTTGTACGTGTTGTACGGGTCGTCGATCTTCCGCAGATCGTCGACGGCACCGATGTCCAGCGTGCTCTGGTTTTTGATGTAGTTGACCGTGGAGTCGAATTCCAGCCGTCCGACGGTCTCCATGTTGCCCGGCTTGAGGCGGTTGTAGACGACCCGGGCGACCTTGTCGAAGTCGTGCTTGTACTTGCCTTCGACCTGCACGAGGCTCGCGACCGTGATGAGCTCCCACGGGGTCTTCAGGCCGAGCTTCTTCGCGCCGGCCTCCAGGTCGAGCTTGTCGTACTCCTTGTTCGCCCGCGTGACCATCCGCTTCAGCGCGTCCTCGGGCTTCGATCCCTTGGAGACCGGGTAGGCCGCGGGATACAGGAAGCCCTCCAGCGGGTCCTTCACGTCCGGGTTGTCATCGGCCCAGTCGGGCAGTCCGAGGCTCTCCGCCTTGGTCTTGGCGATCTTCGCCGTGGTGCCCTTCTCCAGCTTCAGCCGCTTGTCGATCTCGGCGTAGACCGTCGCGTTACGGGTCCCCTCCGGAATCACGAACGCGTTCTGGCTCTTCGGGTCGAGCATGAGCGTGATCGCGCTGGCCGCCGACATCTCCTTGTTCAGGAGGTAGACGCCCGCCTGGAGCGACTTGCCCTTCGGGTTGTCGTTCTGCGCGGCGACGAACGCGTCGGAGGACTTGATGACGCCCTTCTTGCGCAGGATGTTCGCGATGTCGTACCCGAAGGCCCCTTCGGGGATCTCGACCTCGACCTGCTCGCCGGAGCCCGACCCCGCGAAGTCGGCCGGGGCGCCGAACTGCTTCTGCCAGAAGGTGTAGCCGACATAGCCGACGCCACCGAGGCCGCCGACCAGGACGACGGAGACCACGAGGCAGGCGCAGCCGCTGCGGCTCTTCTTCTTGCCCTTGCCGCCGCGGCGGTCGCTCCCGCCGCGGTCCCGGCGCCCGGAGCGTGATCCGTCGTCGTCCGGGTCATCGTCGTCGTCGCGCGGCCGACGGCCGGCCGGTTCGTCGACCCCGGTGAAGAAGGGATGCGTCTCTTCGTGCGGCTGGTCCGGGTCCCAGTCCGTCGACGACCGCTGTTGCTGTTGTTGCTGCTCGGGCGCGGCCTCGCGGCGGCCCGGGGGCTGCGGCGGCGGGTAGGCCTCGGGCGTGCCGTAGTAGTCCTGGCCCGCGTCGTAGCCGCCGGGGTGCTGCGCGTACGGGTCCTGGGGCTCGGCCCCGTACGGCATGGCGGCCTGCCGGCCGGTGTCCCAGCCGCCGTCGTACTGCGGCTGGGCACCCGGCTGCTGTGCGTAGGGGTCCTGCTGGGGCGTGCCGTACTGCTGGTGGTTCTGCTGCTGGTGGTTCTGGTGCTGCTGCCCGTACTGCTGATGCTGGTCGTAGGGCTGCTGCGGGTACTGCTGGGCATACGGGTCCTGCGGATAGGACTGCTGCTGGTCGCCGTACTGGCCCTGGCCGTGGGAGGCCTGACGGCCTTCCCATCCCTGGTCCCCGTACAAGGGGTCCTCGGGATGCCACGGTTCGGAGCCGGGGCCCCGGCCATACTCAGTCATCGATCCCCTAGAGCCGCGAGACGACGTTCCGTCTCTTCGCTTCGCCGTGCGGTTTATTCGAACACCGCCGCATCGCGCGGAACGTTACCGTATCGCGATCAGACAACCACTTCGACGCCCTCACCCGGAGGATTGCCTGACGCCCGTTCGGACTCCAGAGCGTTCTGAAGGATCACCACAGCGGCAGCCTGGTCGATGACAGATCGGCCCTTCTTGGACTTCACGCCCGAGGCGCGCATCCCCTGGGCGGCCGTCACTGTGGTCATCCTCTCGTCCACCAGTCGCACCGGAACGGGTGCGATCGAGCGGGCGAACACCTGCGCGAACTCCCGGACCTTGGCAGCCGCGGGACCCTCGCCGCCGCCGAGCGAGCGCGGCAGGCCGAGGATGACCTCGATCGGCTCGTACTCGTCCACGATCTGGCCCAGCCGCCGGTGGGCGGCCGGGACATCGCGTCCCGGGACGGTCTCCACCGGCGTGGCCAGGATCCCGTCGGGGTCGCACGAGGCGACCCCGATCCGGGCGTCCCCGACGTCGACGGCGAGCCGTCGGCCTCGGCGCATCTGCGTCATCGCGCTCGTCACGCCGTCTCGGTGACGAGGCGTTCGACGGCGGCGACGGCGTCACCGATGGCGGCCGGGTTCGTGCCGCCGCCCTGGGCGACGTCCGGCTTGCCGCCGCCACCGCCGCCGAGGGTCTTCGCCGCCGTACGCACGAGGTCACCGGCCTTGAGACCGCGCTCGCGGGCGGCCTCGTTGGTGGCGATGACGGTGAGCGGGCGTCCGTTGGCCGTGGTGAACAGGGCCACGACCGCGGGGCGGCCGCCCTGGATGCGTCCGCGCACGTCCAGGACCAGCTTGCGCAGGTCGTCGGCGGAGGTGCCGTCGGGGACCTGGCCGGTGACCAGGGCGACACCGCGGACGTCCTTGGCGGACTCGACGAGCCCGGCGGCGGCCGCGAGGACCTTCTCCGCGCGGAACTTCTCGATCTCCTTCTCGGCGTCCTTCAGCTTGCCGAGCATGCCCGCGATCTTCTCCGGCAGCTCCTCGGGACGGCCCTTGACCAGCTCCTGAAGCTGGGCGACGACCGTGTGCTCCCGGGCGAGGAAGTTGTACGCGTCCACGCCGACGAGGGCCTCGATACGGCGCACGCCGGAGCCGATGGAGGACTCGCCGAGCAGCTTGACCAGGCCGAGCTGAGCGGTGTTGTGGACGTGCGTGCCGCCGCACAGCTCCTTGGAGAAGTCGCCGATGGTGACGACGCGGACCCGCTCGCCGTACTTCTCGCCGAACTCGGCGATGGCGCCCTGCTTCTTGGCCTCGTCGATGGACATGACCTCGGCCTGGACGTCGAGCTCCCGCGAGAGGACCTCGTTGATCCGCTGCTCGACGTCGGTGAGGACCGTGCCGGGGACGGCGGCGGGCGAGCCGAAGTCGAAGCGGAAGCGGCCCGGCGAGTTCTCCGAGCCGGCCTGGGCGGCGGTCGGGCCGAGCGCGTCGCGCAGCGCCTGGTGCGTGAGGTGGGTCGCGCTGTGGGCGCGGGCGATGGCGCGGCGGCGGGTGGAGTCGATGGAGGCGAAGACCGGGGCCCCGACCGTCACCTCGCCGACCTGGACGACGCCCTTGTGGACGTGGACGCCGGGGACCGGCTTCTGGACGTCGCGGATCTCGATCACGGCGCCGGTGTCGAGCCGGATGCGGCCGGTGTCGGCGAGCTGGCCGCCGCCCTCGGCGTAGAAGGGGGTGCGGTCGAGGACGACCTCGACCTCGTCGCCCTCGGTGGCGGCGGGCGAGGGCACGCCGTCGACCAGCAGCCCGACGATGGTGGACTCGCCCGCGGTGCTCGTGTAGCCGGTGAACTCGGTGGCGCCCGAGGTGTCGGCGACCTCGCGGTACGCGGACAGGTCGGCGTGACCGGTCTTCTTGGCGCGGGCGTCGGCCTTGGCCTTGTCGCGCTGCTCCTGCATGAGGCGGCGGAAGCCGTCCTCGTCCACGGAGAGCCCCTGCTCGGCGGCCATCTCCAGGGTCAGGTCGATCGGGAAGCCCCAGGTGTCGTGGAGCAGGAACGCCTTGTCTCCGGCGAGGACCTGGCCGCCGGCGGCCTTGGTCTCGGTGACGGCGGTCTCCAGGATGTTGGTGCCGCCCTTGAGGGCCTTGAGGAAGGCGGCTTCCTCGGCGAGCGCGACAGTCTCGATGCGCTTGCGGTCGGTGATCAGCTCGGGGTACTGAAGCCCCATCGTGTCGATCACGACGTCGACCAGGTCCTTGACGACCGAGCCGGTGGCGCCCATGAGGCGCATGTTGCGGATGGCGCGGCGCATGATGCGGCGCAGCACATAGCCGCGGCCCTCGTTGCCGGGGGTG
Organism: Streptomyces sp. NPDC058576; assembly: GCF_042718715.1. Lineage (NCBI taxonomy): Bacteria > Bacillati > Actinomycetota > Actinomycetes > Kitasatosporales > Streptomycetaceae > Streptomyces > Streptomyces sp. NPDC058576. The sequence continues at coordinate 11,786 of NZ_JBHXPF010000094.1, forward strand.
ACGCCGTCGCCGATGAGCATCACCGACGTACGGATGTGGTCGGCGACGACGCGGAGCGAGACGTCGGTTCCCTGCTCGGCGCCGTAGCGGACGCCGGTCAGCTCGGTGGCCCTGTCCATGACGACGCGCAGGGTGTCGGTCTCGTACATGTTCTGTACGCCCTGGAGGATCATGGCGAGGCGTTCGAGGCCGAGACCGGTGTCGATGTTCTTCGACGGCAGGTCCCCGAGGATCGGGAAGTCCTCCTTGCCGTCGCCGGCGCCGCGCTCGTACTGCATGAAGACCAGGTTCCAGATCTCCACGTAGCGCTCGTCGTTGACGGCCGGGCCGCCCTCGACGCCGAACTCGGGGCCGCGGTCGTAGTTGATCTCCGAGCAGGGGCCGCAGGGTCCGGGGACGCCCATGGACCAGAAGTTGTCCTTCTTGCCCAGGCGCTGGATGCGCTCGGCGGGGACGCCGATCTTGTCGCGCCAGATGGCCTCGGCCTCGTCGTCGTCGAGGTAGACGGTGATCCAGAGCTTCTCGGGGTCGAGGCCGTAGCCGCCGTCCTCGACGGAGTTGGTCAGGGCCTCCCAGGCGAGCTGGATGGCGCCTTCCTTGAAGTAGTCCCCGAACGAGAAGTTGCCGCACATCTGGAAGAAGGTGCCGTGGCGGGTGGTCTTGCCGACCTCTTCGATGTCCGGCGTACGCACGCACTTCTGCACGCTGGTGACGCGCGGGGCGGGCGGCTTGACCTCGCCGAGGAAGTACGGCTTGAAGGGGACCATGCCCGCGGGGACCAGCAGCAGAGTCGGGTCGTCCGCGATGAGCGACGCCGAAGGCACGGCGGTGTGACCGCGCTCCTCGAAGAAGCTCAGCCAGCGGCGGCGAATTTCAGCCGACTCCATCAGTGGTCCTCATTCCGGTTGTTCGAGTTGTAGGGAAGCTTGCGGTACGTGGTGCCGGCGGGCGGTTCGGCCGCTTCGACGGCGTAGTGCCGCTGTACGGGAAGGTCCGGGTCGACCGGGGCCTCCAGGCCGAGCGCGCCGCCCAGTTCGGCTTCGCGCCGGACCATGCCCTCCCGTACGTCGAGGGCGAAGTCCTTGAGCTTGTGACCGGCCTCGATCGCCTTGTCCGCGGCCTGCGCCGCGAGGCTTTCGGGGGTCAGCTGCCGGATCTTGCGGTTGACCTTGGTGGTGGCCCACACACCGGCGGCTGCGCCGGCGGTGAACCAGAACGTGCGGCGGAACATCGCTCGATCAGTCCTTCTGTCCGCGGGCATTTCGGCGTTCGCGCCTGCGTCCGCGCGCCGAGGGGACGGTCCGGCCGACGATCACCGTGCGGCGGGAGCCACGGCCCCGCGCCGGTTCCGGTTCGGGCTCGGGTGCGGTGCGGCGGCCCAGGGCCTGCCGTACGCCGTAGCCGAAGGCCGCGACCTTGACGAGGGGGCCGCCGAACGTGGAGGCGACGGTCGTGGAGAGCGCGGAGGCGTTGGAGGTGACCTCCTGCACGTCGCTCGCGATGGCGTCGACCTTGTCCAGCTGGGTCTGCGCGGAGCGCACCGTCGCCGAGGCGTCGGCCAGCAGCGGAACGGCCTGATCGGTCACGTCCGCCACGAGTTTGGTGGTCGCCCTGAGCGTCTGGGCGAGCCTCACCAGCACCACGGCGAGGAACGAGACCAGGATCGCCCAGAAGACGGCCACGAGGATCCCGGCCACCTCTCCACCGGACACAGTGCACCGCTCTCTGCTTGTCGATCGGCCCCCTCGGGGGCTTGTCTCCGTCGGTGCCGCCGGCTGCCGCCCGCGCGCCCGATCGTCGTCCCACGAGCCTATCGCGCCGCGCATCTCCTCCCCTACCGCATTGTCCATGGGCCGGGCGGGAGTTGTCCGGCGAGATTGTACGGAGAGCTTTCAAGCCAGTACGCTCCGTGTTTCATGCGACGCCTGCAAGACCCCTGCCCGAATCCCGATGATCCGAACGCCGGCCCCGCGGCGGCGCCCGGCAACCTCCCGGCCGAACTGAACAGGTTCGTGGGCCGCGAGGACGAACTGGCCGAGCTGGGCGGGCTGCTGGAGAAGTCCAGGCTCGTCACCGTCGCCGGAGTGGCGGGCGTGGGCAAGACCCGGTGCGTCATCCGGGTCGCGGCGCTTCGGGAGAAACGGTACTGCGACGGGGTCCTGCTGGCCGAGCTGTCCGCCGTCCGCCACCCCGACCTGCTGGAACACGCCCTGATCGACGCGCTGGGCCTGACCGATCACACCAGCAGGCCACCGCGCGCCGTCCTCGTCGGCCATCTCGCCGAGCGCCGGACGCTGCTGGTGATCGACGGCTTCGAGCACCTCGTCGACGCCTGCGCCGACCTCGTCACCGAACTGCTGCGGCGGGCCCCGGGCCTCAAGGTGCTCGCGGCCGGCCGCTGCCCCCTGCGGGTGGAAGGGGAACGGACGTTCCCGCTCGCCCCGATGTCCGACGGGGACGCGGTGGAGCTGTTCACCGAACGGGCGCGCGGGGTGCGGCCCGGCTGGGAGCCGGCGGCGGGCGAGCGGGGAGCCGTGCTGGAGCTCTGCCGCCGCCTCGACGGGATCCCGCTGGCCCTCGAACTCGCGGCCGGGCGGCTGCGCGCCCTCTCGGTGGAACAGGTGCTGCTGCGGCTGGACGACCGGTTCCGGCTGCTGACCGGCGGCCGTCGCGGTGCGCCGCCGCGCCACCAGACGCTCCGTACGGCGATCGGCTGGAGCCATGAGCTGTGCACGCCCGAGCAGCGGCTGCTGTGGGCGCGGCTCTCGGTGTTCGCCGGGCAGTTCGACCTGGAGGCCGCCGAGTACATCTGCGGCGGGGCGGACCTGCCGGCCGATTCGGTGCTCGATGTGCTGGACGAGCTGCTCGCCCAGTCGGTGGTGGAGCGCGAGGACGGCCCGGCCGGGGCCCGCTACCGGCTGCTGGACACGGTCAGCGAGTACGGGGCCCAGTGGCTGGCGGCCGCCGGCGACGCCCAGCGGCTGCGGCGGCGGCACCGGGACTGGTTCCTCGGGCTCGCGACCTGGTGCGAGCTGGACTGGTTCAGTCCGCGCCAGGCGGAGGTGGCGGCACGGATCGACTGCGAACTGCCCAATCTCCGCCGGGCGATGGAGTGTTCGATGGAGAGCCCCGACGAGGTGCATCTGGCGCAGCATCTGGCGGGCACCCTGTGGTTCTACTGGGCCGGTTGCGGGCGGCTGTCCGAGGGCCGGCACTGGCTGGACCACGTCCTGGAGGAACCGTCCCCGCACGATGCCGGACGGCTGAAGGTGCTGTGGGTGCTGGGCTATGTGGCGGTGCTCCAGGGCGACCCGGTGGGCGCGATCTCGGCGCTCCAGGAGTGCCGGGAGGAGGCCGAGCGCTCCGGGGACGCGACGGCACTGGCGTACGCGGTGCACCGCACGGGGTGTCTGGCGATCGTGACGGACGACATGCCGCGCGCCGAGGAGCTGCTCCGCGAGGCGCTCGGCCGCTACCGCGAGGTCGGCGAGCTGAACAGCAACGTCCTGATGGCGCAGGTCGAGCTGGCCATGGCGGTGGCGTTCCTCGGCGATCTGGACGCGGCGGCGGTGATCTGCGACGAGGTCCGGGAGATCTGCGAGGACCACGGGGAGCGGTGGGCACTGGCGTACGCGCTGTACGTCCTGGCGTACGCGGCCCTGCGGCGGGGGCGGCCGGCGCGGGCGCGGCAGATGCTCGGGGAGTGTCTGACGATCGGCCGGACGTTCAACGACCTGCTGGGCACGGTGCTGTCGCTGGAGCTGCTGGCCCTGGTGACGGCGGTGGAGGGGGACTCCGGGGAGGCTGCCGTGCTCCAGGGTGCGGCGGAGGGCATCTGGCCGTCGGTGGGGCTGCAGCTGTTCGGCTCGGCGTTCTACGGCCGGCCGCGGGTGGAGTGCGAGGAGCAGGTGCGCCGGGAGCTGGGCAACGCGGCGTACGAGGAGGGGCTGCGGGCGGGCCGGCGGCTGGATCCGGCCACCGCGGTCGACCGGGCCCTGGCCGGTGGCGGACCGGGCACGGCGGACGCGGCGGGTACGGGCGGGGCGCCGACGCCGGGCGGGCCCGGGGGAACGCGAAGGCCCGCCGCCTCCCGGATGACCGGGAGGGGCGGGCCGGAGCGCTGGTGAGAGCGGCTACGCCTGGATCAGCGGGCGTAGTACTCGACGACGAGCTGCTCGTCGCAGATCACCGGGATCTCCTTGCGGTTCGGGTCCCGGTCCAGGCGGAAGGCCAGGGCCTTCAGGTTCACCTGGAGGTAGCGCGGGGTCTCGCCGTCGGTGTCGTAGCCACCCTCGCGGGCCACCTGGAAGGGGACCTTGGAGCGGCTGCGCTCGCGGACCTGGATGACGTCGTCGGGGCGCACGCGGAAGGACGGCTTGTCGACCTTGCCACCGTTGACCTCGATGTGGCCGTGGACGACCATCTGACGGGCCTGGTAGATGGTGCGGGCGATGCCCGAACGCAGGACCAGGGCGTCGAGGCGGCGCTCGAGCTCGACGACCAGCGCCTCGCCCGTCTTGCCTTCGGCCTTCTTGGCGCGGTCGTAGGCGCGCGCCATCTGGCGCTCACTGATGTCGTACTGCGCACGCAGGCGCTGCTTCTCCAGCAGACGGACCTTGTAGTCCGAGTTCTGCTTGCGGCCACGGCCGTGCTCGCCCGGCGGGTACGGACGCGCTTCGAAGTACTTGACAGCCTTGGGCGTCAGGGCGATGCCGAGGGCACGCGACTTCTTGACCTTGGGACGCGACTGGTTAGGCACGTTCTCCAGACCTCCGTTGTAGGTTAGGTTAGGCTTACCTTACTCAAGGAGATCGCATGTCTCGCCCTGGGAACACCACTCACGTCACGGACAGCACAGACAGCGGCAGCACCTCAGAGGAGGATGCTGCTACGACGGAAGGCCGATCAGATCGTGGTCAGCCGCGTCCCAGCGGGCCAGAAAACACTCGGATGCCGTCAGCAGCCGAGCGCACACGAACTCTCGTACAGAGTACCTGCTCCGCGATGCTCGTCGTACCGGGGCTCGATCTGGCCCGTACGGAGCCGCTGATCCCGGACAGCAGGAGCGTGGGGCCCGAGGGTGATCTGTTCCTCGAATTCCCCGCGGATTCCCCGGCGGTCCGGGCCGCGACGCACGCGCAGGGCGACGAGCTGACCGCCGTGCTGGAGCTCACGGACGTCGCCCCGGTCTCCGTGCCGCACCGGATCCGCGGTCGCGCGTGGGTCTCCGGCTGGCTCACCTCCGTCCCCGGCATCGCCGAACCCGGCCGGATGATGCTGCGCCTGGAGTTCGGCGAGGCGTACGTGGACGACCTCTGGGGCGCCGAGGACGTCGAGCCGGAGGACTTCCGGGACGCGGCCCCCGACCCGCTGGTCCCCCACGAGGCGGAGCTGCTCCAGCATCTGCACTCCACCCACGACGAGCAGATGCGCACCCTGTGCGGTCTGCTGGGCGAGCGCACCGCCCGCGCCTGCTCCTCGCACCAGCCCAGGGCCGTGCCGGTCGCGCTGGACCGCTTCGGGCTGCGGGTCCGCTTCGTCGAGGACCAGCGGTCCTGCTTCGACGCCCGCTTCGAGTTCCCCGAGCCGGTCCGCGACGTCACCGAACTGCGCCGGGCCATGCACACCCTTTTCGAGGCGGCCGCGCACTGACCCGGGTGCTCTACGCCTGCTCCGTGCCCTCGCCGGCGCGACCGAGGCGCTCGCGGACCCGCTCGACGACGTCCGCGTACCGCGCCTCGGCGCCGTAGCGGGTGGGGGTGTAGTACTGCCGGTCGCGGACGGCGTCCGGGGCGTACTGCTGGGCGGCGATGCCGCCCTGCACGTCGTGCGGATAGACATAGCCCTGGGCGTGGCCGAGCTTGGCGGCGCCCTTGTAGTGGCCGTCGCGCAGATGGGCCGGGACCGGTCCGGCGAGCCCTCTGCGCACATCGTCCTGCGCGGCGGAGATCGCCAGCGTCGCCGCGTTGGACTTGGGGGCGAGCGCCAGAGCGATGGTGGCGTGGCTGAGGGTGAGCGCCGCCTCCGGGAAACCGATCATGGCCACCGCCTGGGCGGCGGCCACGGCGGTCGGCAGCGCGGTGGGGTCGGCCAGGCCGATGTCCTCGCTGGCCGAGATCATCAGCCGCCGGGCGATGAACCGCGGGTCCTCCCCCGCCTCGATCATCCGGGCCAGATAGTGCAGAGCGGCGTCCACGTCGGAGCCGCGGATCGACTTGATGAGCGCGCTGGCCACGTCGTAGTGCTGGTCGCCGTCACGGTCGTACTTCACGGCGGCGCGGTCGACGGTCGCCTCGACCGTCTCCAGGGTGATCTCCGCCTCGTGCGTGGCGATGGCCGCGCCCGCCGCGGCCTCCAGGGCCGTCAGAGCCCGGCGCGCGTCGCCGCCCGCGATGCGCAGCAGATGCGCCTCGGCGTCCTCGGGCAGGGTGACCGCCCCGCCGAGGCCCCGCTCCTCGGTCAGCGCCCGGCGCAGCAGGGAGCGCAGGTCGTCGTCGGTCAGCGGCTCCAGGGTGAGCAGCAGGGAGCGCGAGAGCAACGGCGAGATGATCGAGAAGTACGGATTCTCCGTGGTGGCGGCGATGAGGGTCACCCAGCGGTTCTCCACGGCGGGCAGCAGGGAGTCCTGCTGGGCCTTGGAGAAGCGATGGATCTCGTCCAGGAAGAGGACGGTCTCCTTGCCGAAGCCGCCGGTGGCGCGGCGCGCGCCCTCGATGACGGCCCGGACCTCCTTGACGCCCGCGGTGATCGCCGAGAGCTCCACGAACCGCTTGTTGGTGGCCTTGCTGACGACGTACGCCAGGGTCGTCTTGCCGGTGCCGGGCGGGCCCCACAGGATGACCGACGACGCCCCGGCCGGGCCGCCTCCCTCTTCGCCGACGAGACGGCGCAAGGGCGAGCCCGGCTTCAGCAGATGCTGCTGGCCGACGACCTCGTCGAGGATGCGCGGGCGCATCCGGACAGCGAGGGGGCTGCTGGACGGGTCCTTCTCCTGGCGGTCTTCAGCGGCTGCGGTAAAGAGGTCGGGCTCCACGTCATGAAGCCTAAGCGACCCCACTGACAGCGCCGCCGACCACCTACGGATTTCCGGAGGTGGTGGTCAGCTGGTCCAGAAGTCCCACCAGCGGGTCAGGATCAGCATGCCGATGATCCCGATCCACATCACCGGAAGCACCCAGGGGAACTCCGTGAGCACGTTCCGCAGCCAGGACGGGGCCGGGAGGATGCGGTGCTTGACGTTGTGGGTGGTCACGTAGCAGAACATGACGATGGTGGCGACCCAGGCCAGGCAGCACCACAGGCAGAGCGAGTTGATGTTGTACAGCGACTGGTACTGGAGCCAGGTGCAGAAGCCGACGCCGAACAGCATCCCGGCGTTCAGCCCCAGCCAGAACCAGCCGCGGTAGCGGGCGCCGGCGAGCAGGCCCATCCCGATCGCGATGACCATGCCGAACGTGACCAGGCCCAGCATCGGGTTGGGGAACCCGAACGCCGAGGCCTGCTCGCTCTTCATGATGTTGCCGCACGCGACGACGGGGTTGAGGCTGCAGCCGGGGGTGAAGGAGGGGTCCTCCAGCAGCTTGAACTTGTCGAGCGTGATGACCCAGGAGGCCAGCAGGCCGGCCGCGCCCGTGATCACCAGAAGCAGGGCGAGACCGCGTCCGGCCCCGAAGGCGCGCTTGCGGCCACCCTCGTCCTGATCGGAGGAGAGGTCGTGGTCTACCGCTGCAGTCGTCATATCGCCGTTCCGTCACCGAGTGGTCAGCCGGGCAAGGTCATTGTGCCGCACCCCCGTACGGGTCAACCGTTCGATGGACATAAAGGTGTACGTCCGGCGGGCGGGAAACCGGCGGCTCCCCACCATGCTCGGCTCCATGACGGAACGCGTGGTGAACGTGCGCGGACTGCGCGGGCGATACGGCGGTGAGACCGCGCTGGACGGCCTGGACCTGGGCATCCGGCGCGGCGGGGTGCGCGGACCGCCCGGTCCGAACGGTGCCGGGAAGAGCACCTGCGTGGGCCTGCACCACGGGCAGCGGGACCGGGACGCCGGGAGCGTGGAGGCCTCGGCGCCGATCCCGCGACGGCCGACCGCCGTCAACGGTCCCGGGTCGGGATCGTCCCGCAGGATGAATCCGTCCCCGCCGAGTTGACGGTACGGGAGACGGTCCGGCACTTCGCCCGCCTACTTCCCGCGCCCGTGCGATCCCGACGGGACCATCGCCCTGGTCGGCCCGGAGGCGAAGGCGGGATCCCGGACCAAGGCCCTCTCGGGTGGTCGGCGCCGACGACTCGACGTGGCGCTCGGAGTGATCGGCTCCCCCAAGCTCCTCCCGCTCGACGAGCCGACCACCGGGTTCGATCCGGCCGCCCGGCGGCAGTTCCGGGAGCGACGGCGACATCCTGCGGGCGATGGAGGCCGCGGTGGGGGGCGATGCGCCACGGGCTGCTGGAACGCGCAAGGCGCGGGCGGGGGGTGCAGATGTTCAGCCCCCCCCGCCCCCCCCCCCGCTCCCTCACCCCCGGCGCGTAGCCCCCACGGCCG
>NZ_JBHXPF010000095.1:0-20160 GCF_042718715.1 Streptomyces sp. NPDC058576
GGCTGGAGACGCGGACCGGTCCGCACACTCAGCCCCTCCGGCGATTGAGGAGCGGGGGTCTGGGGGCGGAGCCCCCAGGAGAAGGAGGCACGTATGGATTTCCGTAGCGAGGTGCGTACCTGGCTGGAGGGCCGTCTCGCCGACACCCCCACCCCCCACCCCCGCACGTGGGAACGCGAGCTGGGCAAGGCCGGCTGGATCGGCATCGGCTGGCCCGGCGAGGACGGGGAGACGTACGGCAACCGCCGCGCGACCCTCGCCGAACAGGTCGTCTGGGCCGAGGAGTACGCCCGCTCCACCGCCCCCGCCCGGATGGGCCACATCGGTGAGAACCTCCTCGCCCCGACCCTCATCGCGTACGGCACCGAGGAGCAGAAGCAGCGCCATCTGCCGGCCGTGGCGCGGGGCGAGACGCTGTGGTGCCAGGGGTACAGCGAACCGGGCGCGGGGTCCGACCTCGCCGGGATACGCACCGCGGCCGTACCGGACGGGGCGGGCGGCTACGCCGTGACCGGGCAGAAGATCTGGACCTCGCTCGCCCTGGACGCCGACTGGTGCTTCGTCCTCGCCCGCACCGACCCCGGCTCCACCCGTCACCGCGGGCTGTCGTTCCTGCTGCTGGAGATGGACCAGCCGGGCCGGATCGAGGTGCGGCCGATCCGGCAGCTGACCGGGACCAGCGAGTTCAACGAGGTGTTCCTCGACGGGGCCCGGGCCGGGGAAGTCGTCGGCGGGGAGGGCAACGGCTGGCAGGTCGCCATGGGCCTGCTCGCCCTGGAGCGCGGGGTGTCCACCCTCGCCCAGCAGATCGGGTTCGCCGCGGAGTTGGGCCAGGTCGTCGCCGCCGCCGTGGCGAGCGGTGCCGCCGACGACCCGGTCATCAGGGCCCGGCTCGTACGGCAGTGGGCGGAGCTGGACACCATGCGCCACCACGCCCTGCGCACCCTCGGCACCACCGGCGACCCGGGCGTGCCCAGCGTGGCGAAGCTGCTGTGGGGCGGCTGGCACCAGCGGCTCGGGGAGTTGGCGGTGGCGGTCGCGGGGGAGGCGGGGGCCGTCGGGCCGGAGCCGTGGACGGCACAGCGACCGTACGAACTCGACTACGCACAGCGCCTGTTCCTCTTCAGCCGGGCCGACACCATCTACGGCGGCTCCGACGAGATCCAGCGGAACATCATCGCCGAGCGGGTGCTCGGCCTACCGAGGGAGCCGAGATGAGAGGCGTCGTCTTCGACGGCACACGGACCGAGGTCGTCGACGACCTGGAGATACGCGACCCGGGCCCCGGGGAGGTGCTGGTGGCGATCGCCGCCGCCGGACTCTGCCACAGCGATCTGTCGGTGATCGACGGCACGATCCCCTTCCCGGTCCCCGTCGTCCTCGGCCACGAGGGCGCGGGGGTGGTGGAAGCGGTCGGGCCCGGCGTCGTCCATGTGACGCCGGGTGATCACGTCGCCCTGTCCACCCTCGCCAACTGCGGGGCCTGCGCCCAGTGCGACCGGGGCAGGCCGACCATGTGCCGCAAGGCGATCGGGCGGCCCGGGCGGCCGTTCTCGCGGGGCGGGCAGCCGGTGTTCCAGTTCGCCTCCAACTCCGCCTTCGCGGAACGTACGGTGGTGCGCGCCGTCCAGGCCGTCAGGATCCCGGCGGACCTGCCCCTCACCTCCGCCGCCCTGATCGGCTGCGGGGTGCTCACCGGCGTCGGGGCCGTCCTGAACCGGGCGAAGGTCGACCGGGGCGACACCGTCGTGGTCATCGGCACCGGCGGCATCGGCCTCAACGTGCTCCAGGGGGCCCGGCTGGCGGGTGCGCTCACCGTCGTCGCCGTCGACAGCAACCCGGCGAAGGAGGCGGTGGCCCGGCAGTTCGGCGCCACGCACTTCCTGACCTCCGCCGACGGCGTACGGGACATCCTCCCCGACGGGGCCGACCACGCCTTCGAGTGCGTCGGCCGCACCGAGCTGATCCGCCAGGCGATCGACCTGCTGGACCGCCACGGCCAGGCGGTCCTGCTGGGCGTCCCTGCCGCGAGCGCCGAGGCGTCGTTCGTCGTCTCCTCGATGTACCTGGACAAATCGATCCTGGGCTGCCGTTACGGCTCCTCGCGCCCGCAGCGGGACATCGCCCTGTACGCGGACCTCTACCGGGAAGGCCGGCTGCTGCTGGACGAGCTGGTCACCGGGACGTATCCGGTGGAGGACTTCGCCAAGGCGGCCGACGACGCGCACCACGGGCGGGTGGCCCGGGGGGTCCTGGTCTTCTGACCCGGCCTCGGGCTCAGCAGGACCGGGCCTCGGCGGCGGTCTTCAGCTCGCCGAGCCACGCTTCGAGGCCCTGCTTCAGGATCTCGGTGGCGTAGGGGACGTCTGCGTCGACCTGCTCGCCGGTGTGGGTCTCCTCGGTCCGGACGAGGACGCCGCCCCTGACCTGCTGGAAGCTCCACACGTGTACGCCGTCGATGTGCAGCCCCTCACCGACGGCGGGACCGGTCCAGCGGATGCAGGAGCCGCGCTTCAGCTGCTCGACGGTGGAGGTGATGTCCAGGCTGGTGGCGGGCGTCGCCGGGTTGGGCGGGACCGGGGTGGTCCACCGGAACGCCGAACCGGGGCGGAAGGGGCCGTGGTCGAGGCGGTCCATGCTCGTGACGTGGGTCTGCCAGCTCGGCCAGCGCTCCACGTCGGTCTGGAGCTTCCAGACGGCACTGAGCGGCGCGTCGATCACGGTCTCGGTCCGGGCGCGGACCTTGGCCCCGGCGTCGACCCCCTTGCCCTGGCAGGTGAGCGACTTCGCGGGACGCGGCGTCGCCCCGGCGGGCGCGGTGGCGGCGGAGAGGACGCCCGCCATGATCAGCGGGACGGAGAGCAGGGCGGCGGCGGTACGGGCACGGGACATGACGGAAACCTCTCGATAGAAGCTGCTGCGTTCGTGAGAAGTTATAACGGATGCGGATCCGAGGGGTCAACCACTTTCGTGATACCTTCTAACGAAACTTTGAGTGGGTATCTTTCAGGTGCCTCCGAGGGCCGGGGAAGGTGGCGGACCATGGCGGAGACGGACGCGAAGACCGACGCGAAGGCCGGTGCGAAGGGGAGCGCGAAAACCGGTGCGAAGACCGGGGCGAAAGCCGGCGCGGTGACCCCGCGCGAGCGCTACCGCGCCCAGGTGCGGACGGAGGTCAAGGAGTACGCGTGGCAGCAGATCGCCGAGGCCGGGGCCTCCGCGCTCTCCCTCAACGCGATCGCGAAGCAGATGGGCGTCAGCGGCCCCGCGCTCTACCGCTACTTCGCCGGCCGTGACGAGCTGATCACCGAGCTCATCCGGGACGCGTACCGCAGCCTCGCCGACGCCGTCCACGCGGCGGCCGGGGCCGGGGCCGACCCGGCGGGCCTCGCGCACGTCCTGCGCGACTGGGCCCTGGCGGACCCCCACCGGTACTTCCTCATCTACGGCACCCCCGTCCCCGGCTACCACGCGCCCGAGGAGATCACCGGCATCTCGCAGGAGATCATGGCCGACCTCCTGACCGCCTGGACGGCCCTCGAACCGGACGCGCCCGCCACCCCGTTCGGCGCCCATCTCGCCGACCACCGCGACTGGGCCGGGGACCACCCCGCACCGCCCGGGGTCCTGCACCGGGCCCTCACGTTCTGGACCCGGCTGCACGGCGTGCTGTCCCTGGAGCTGGCCGGTCACTTCACCGGCATGTCCTTCGACCCGGCCCTGCTCTTCGAGTCGGAACTGGCCGACCTGACGGCGCGGCGGGGCTGACGGCCGGCCGGGCGGCTCAGGAAACGGTGCCCGCCGAGGACCGGAACGTACGCCGGTAGACCGTCGGCGGGACGCCCAGGGCGGCCTGGAGGTGCTGGCGCAGCGAGGTCGCCGTGCCGAAGCCCGCGTCCCGGGCCACCTGGTCGATGGACAGGTCGGTCGACTCCAGCAGCTGCCGGGCCCGCTCCACCCGCTGCTGGGTGAGCCACTGGCCGGGGCTGATCCCGACCTCCTCGCGGAACCGGCGCGTGAACGTCCGTACGCTCATCGCCTCCTGCTCCGCCATGTCCCGCAGCAGGATCGGCCGCTCCAGACGGGCCAGTGCCCAGGCCCGGGCGGTGGTCGTGGTCGCGAACTGCGGCTCGGGGACGGGGCGGTGGATGTACTGGGCCTGCCCGCCGTCCCGGTGCGGGGGCACGACCGTGCGGCGGGCGATCTCGTTCGCGACGGCCGTCCCGTGGTCGCGCCGCACCAGGTGCAGGCAGAGGTCGATCCCGGCGGCGACCCCGGCGGAGGTCAGGACGTCGCCGTCGTCGATGAACAGGACGTCCGGATCGACGCTGACCTGCGGGAAGGTCCGCTGGAAGTGGTCTGCGGAGGACCAGTGCGTGGTGGCGGGACGGCCGTCGAGATATCCGGCCGCCGCCAGGACGTAACTGCCGGTGCAGATGGAGACCATCCGGGTGCCGGGCCGCACCAGGGCGAGCGCGGCGGCCAGCTCCTCGGTGAGCCGGCCCTCCTCGAAGACCGGGCCCAGCTCGTAGGAGGCGGGGACGACCACGGTGTCGGCGGTGGCGAGGGCCTCCGGGCCGTGCTCCACGAGGATGGAGAAGTCCGCGTCGGTCCGGACCGGACCCGGCGGGCGGACCGAGCAGGTCACCACGTCGTACAGCTTGCCGCCCTTCCCGCCCGTCTCCGTGCCGAGGCTGCGGCCGAAGATCCGCTGAGGAATGCCCAGTTCGAAGGGGAGCAGCCCGTCGAGGGCCAGAACGACGACGCGGTGCGGCATGGCGGCCTCCTCGAAGATCACACGAAAATCGGTAGTGGTATAGACCACGAGCTGGTACAGGTTAGCGGCGTGATGGAGAAGCCGACAGAGCGCGCGTCCATTCCCGACGCCCCGTGCGACGCCCGTACGTCCCCGCCCCCGGACCCCGTCCCGACGCTGCCCCCGCTCGATCCCGGCGGACCGGCCGGACTTGCCGGACCGGGCGGCCCCGCCGGAACGGGCTGGGGCACCGGGTCCTCCTTCGGGTCCGCCCCCGGTCCCGCGCGGCTGTGGAACCGCAACTTCCGCTACTTCTTCGTGGCCCGTACGGTCGCGCTCTTCGGCGACGGCATGATCCCGGTGGCCCTGACCGCCGGACTGCTGGGTGCGGGGCGGCCCGCCTCCTCGGTCGGCTTCGCGCTCGCCGCCTGGATGGGGCCGCTGGCGGTGTTCGTCCTGTTCGGCGGGGTGCTGGCCGACCGGTTCACTCCGCGCCGGATGATGATCATCGCCGACGCCCTGCGGCTGATCGGCGCCTCCGTGCTGGCCGTGACCTTCGCGACCGGCAATCCGCCGCTCTGGGCGGTGTACGTCCTCAGCTCGGTGGCCGGCGTCGGCGCGGCGCTCTTCCAGCCCGGGGTCGCCTCGACCGTGCCGCGCGTCTCCACCGACGTCCAGCGCGCCAACGCCGTCCTGCGGGTCGCCGAGGCGCTGATGACCATGGCCGGGCCCGCCTTCGCCGGGGCGCTCGTCGGACTCGCCAGCGCCGGGGCCGTCTACGCGGCGAACGCGGCGACCTTCGCGGTCTCCGGGGCGTGCCTCTTCCTGATGCGGCTGGCCCCGGCCCCGCACGACGACACGGTACGCGGCACGTTCGCCGCGGAACTGGTCGACGGGTGGCGGGAGTTCCGGGCCCGTTCCTGGCTGTGGGGAGTGATCGCGGTGTGGACGGTGTACGGCTTCGCGGTCCTCGGCCCGATGCTCCCGCTGACCGCCGTCCTGGTCACCGAGGCGCACGGCTCGGGCGCGTACGGGATGCTCATGGCGGTGAACGGGGCGGGCAGCGTCGTCGGGGGGCTCCTCGCGCTGCGGCTGCGCCCGTCGCACCCGCTGGCGGCGGGGGCGGTGGCGCTGCCCCTGGTGGCGGTGAGCCTGGTGGCTGGCGCTCGGGATGCCGGTGCCGGTGCTGGCTGTCGGGCAGTTGCTGGCGGGCGGGTCGGCCGCGTTCTGGCTGGTGATGTGGTCCACGACGGTCCAGACACACGTCCCGCCCGAGGCCCTGAACCGCCTGCACGCCTACGACGTGGCGGGCTCGCTCCTGATGGTCGCGGCGGGCCGCGCCCTGGCGGGCCCGGTGGCCGAGGCGGTCGGCGCGCCGGAACTGCTGGTGGCGGCGGCCGTGATCAACCTGGGTGTGGTGGCGGTGCTGTTGGTAGCTCGGCCGATCCGGCAGCTCAAGAGGACCGGCCTCGCGTGAGGCGCCCGGCGCGTCCCTCCGCGCGCACGTCCCGCCCGTTCACCGGTCAGGCGCGCACGTCCCGCCCGTTCACCGGTCAGGCGCGCGCGGCCCGCCCGCTCACGACCGCGCCGTCCACGGCCCGCTCGCTCACGGTCCGCGCGGTGGCGGCGGTGGCTGCTGTCGGCACCGTCGCCGCGGGTCTGGCCGTGCGCGCCGGGTCGGACGGGGCCTTCGCCAAGTACGCCGGGAGCGCGCTCTACACGGTGCTGCTCTGCACCCTCGCCGTCCTCTGCGCACCCCGCGCGCGGCCCCTCGTGGTGGCCTCCACAGCCCTGGGCCTGAGCTGGGCGGTGGAGTTCGCGCAGCTCACCGGCGTACCGGCGGAGCTGTCGGCGCACAGCACGGCGGCCCGGCTGGTCCTCGGCTCGACCTTCAACGCGCCGGACCTGTTCTGGTACGCGGTGGGCGCGGCGGCGGCCTGGGGCGTCCATGCCGGGGTGCGGGCGGTGGATCTTCGGTGAGGGCGGCGGGAAGTCGGCCGTGGCCCGATTCCTGCGAACCGTGTCCTTCAGGCCACTCGTAGGGAAAGCCGCAGGCCAAGAAGCTGGTCCACGTGACCGAGACCATCGAAAGCGCCGCCCGGGACGACCGGCGGCCGCCCCGCGACGCGCATCACCGGCCCCGCTTCCACCGGGCCTGGATCGTCGCCGCCGTCACCTTCGTGACGATCATCGGCGGCGCGGCGTTCAACTCCCTGCCCGGGCTGCTCATCGACCCGCTCCACACCGAGTTCGGCTGGTCGCGGGGCGAGATCGGGCTCGCGGTCTCCATCGACATGGCGCTGTACGGGCTGACCGCGCCGTTCGCCGCCGCGCTCATGGACCGTTTCGGCATCCGGCGGGTCGTGGCGATCGCGCTGACCATGGTGGCGGCCGGGGCGATCGCCAGCGTCTGGATGACGGCCTCCTGGCAACTGATGATCTATTGGGGCCTGTTGGTCGGCCTCGGCACCGGGTCCATGGCGATGGCGTTCGCCGCGACCGTCACCCACCGCTGGTTCGTGGCCCGGCGGGGCCTGGTCACCGGCATCCTCACCGCGGCGGGCGCCTCCGGGCAGCTCGTCTTCCTCCCGCTCTGCGCCTGGATCGTCGACGAACACGGCTGGCGGCCCGCCTCGGTGACGGTCGCCCTGGCGTCCCTCGTCGTCGTCCCGTTCGTCTGGCTCCTGATGCGCGACCACCCGGCCGATGTGGGGCTCGCCCCGTACGGCGGTACGTACGTGGCGAAGCCCGCCCCGGCCCGGGGCGCCGCGCGCCGGACGGTGCGGGTGCTGTTCGACGCGGCCCGCACCGGGCCGTTCTGGCTGCTCGCGGGCACCTTCGCGATCTGCGGGGCCTCCACCAACGGTCTGATCCGCACCCACTTCGTCCCCTTCGCCCACGACCACCACATGCCCATCACCGTCGCGGCCTCGCTGCTCGCGGTGATCGGGGTCTTCGACGTCATCGGCACGATCTTCTCCGGCTGGCTCACCGACCGTTTCGACGCCCGCAGGCTGCTGGCCGTCTACTACGCGCTGCGCGGGATCTCCCTGCTGTTCCTGCCGCTGCTGATCGGCCCCGACGTGCGGCCGCCGATGATCTTCTTCATCGTGTTCTACGGTCTCGACTGGGTCGCCACCGTCCCGCCGACGCTGGCACTCTGCCGCGAGCAGTACGGCGAGGACAGCGCGATCGTCTTCGGCTGGGTGCTGGCCTCGCACCAGGTGGGCGCGGCGGTGGTCGCGTTCCTCGGCGGGGTCGCGCGGGACGTTTTCGGCGGTTACGACGTGGTCTGGTACGCGGCGGGGGCGCTGTGCGCGATGGCGGCGCTGATGTCGCTGGTGATCCGGCGCCGACGCGCCGTGGACCGGGCCCCGGTCACGGACAGGCCGGGCGGGTAGGCAGCCGTACCGGGACAGCGGCCCGTTCGTCGGCGGTGAACGTCCGGTTGCCGATGACCTCGCACAACGCGCGCCGCCACTCCGCCGGGTCGAGGCGGAGGGGCCCGCCGGTGTTGTCCGTGTTCTGGTAGATCACGGACTTGCCGTCCGGGGTCATGTCCCTGAAGACATAAGCGCCTTCGCCCAGCATGCTGCTGGAGGGCGCGCGGCCGAAGTCGTACGACTCCCGGTAGCCGCGGCCGCCGGCCCCGTAGACGCGTACGGAGCTGTTGGCGGCCACGACGAAGCCGCCCTTCCCGTCGATGAAGCTGGCGACGTACGGTTTCCCCGAGTCCTCGGCCACGCTGCGCAGGGGCCCCAGTTCCTTGCGCAGCGGGTCGCGCTGCCAGATCTCCACCAGGCCTCCGCTGCGCAGGACGGCCAGGTAGCGTGCGCTGGGGTCGATCTGTACGGCGACGGCATCGGTGGGCACCTTCACCGTCGCCTTGGTGGTTCCCGTCGTGAGGTCGACGATCCGGAGCCGGGGGTCGCCCCAGACGAGCACGGCCACCTGGTCGTCCTCGGGGTATTTGCTGACGTGCGTCGTCGGCGGATCGGCGCCGGCCCGGCCCCCGGACATCAGGGCCTTGGTGTCGAAGCGGGCGCGCTCCTCGCCGGTGCGCGTGTCCCACTGCTGCACCAGGGTTCCGGAGACGGTCACCAGGCGCTTGTCACGGTCGAAGAAGTACCGGAGGTCGGTGGGGGACGGTGGTGCGGGAACGGTGATGCGGGACGTCTCCCTCAAAGTGGACGTACTCCGGATGACGATGGTGTCCTTCGCGACCCAGTCGGCCAGCAGGGTCCGTTCCGCGTCGAGCACCAGCTGGTATGCGTCCTTGGGGTACCAGTACGGTCGCGGCCGCTTCGCCTCGGCCAGCGGCGGATCGACCGCCACGGCCGTCACGGAGTGGACCTGCAGGCTCGCGCCCTCGTCCACGAGGCTGATCTGCTTCTCGCCGTCCGCGCTGAGTTTCTGCTCGCTCACCTTCAGGACGTTGGGCTCGGTGGGCAGTTCGACGTAATTGATCAAGGAGTCGCTGTTCCCGGCCACGAGGATCCTGCCCCGGTGGGACACCAGGTACTCCGACGATTCCATGACGCCGTCGAGCTGCGCGGACCGGCTGATCAGCTCGGACCGGGAGAGGTCGACCAGCGAGAGACTCTTCTCGTCGGCCGTGGCGACACGGCGCCCGGTCAGGTCGATGCTCCGCATGGCGCAGGTGGCGTGGTCGCCGTGGGCGTATCTGCCCTGTTCGGCGCCGTCCGAGATCCGCCGCAGGGTGATCGCCATGCCCGACGTACCGTTGCGGCAGGTCGCGACCGCCTTCCGGTCTCCCGAGACCAGGACCTGGTCGGCGGCGCGTGCGACCGTACGCGTTCTGCCGGTGGCCCGGTCGACCTCGATCAGTCCGGCGTCCGTCCGGTTCCCGTCGTAGGCGGAGGTCGCCACCAGCAGGGTCCGGTTGTCGGGGCCGATCCACAGCTTGCCGTCCGCGTCCGTCGGCAGGGGCGCCCGGCCCCCGGCGGTGCGGCGGTCCAGGTCCCACCACACCAGGGCGTCCTCTGTCCGGGCGACGACGATCCGTCCGTCCAGGGACATCGCGAACCCCCTGTCGGACGCGTTGTTGTAGTACAAAAGGTTCTTCTCCGATGGAAGTTCACGCACAGGTCCGATGACCCGGTCGGCATCCGGGCGCACATCGAACCAGCCGGCCGACCCGTCGTCGCAGATGAACGCGGCACGGCTGCCGTCGGCCGAGACCATCACCATGGACACCGCCTTGCGGGAGAAGTGCTCGACGCGCATGCCGTCGGTGAGGGAGTTCACGAACAGCGTCGCGCGGCCCAGGGCCGACCGGGCGAAGACGACGTCGCCGTCCCGACTCGTCCGGAACTGCCGGACCGTACCGAGCAGACCGGAGAGCACGCGGGTCGATCCCGAGAGACCGAGATGCTGCCGCAGCAGCTGGCTGCGCGCCTCCTGGGTGGCCGCGGTGTCGTACGCCGCGAGCGCCAGCTTCACCGACAGCGCGGGGTCGAACTCCGCCTGGTCCTGCGAGAACTGGGTCAGGGAACGCGAGTCGGCCAGGGCCTGACGTTCCTCGCTCTGCTGTCGCGTGTACGCGAACATCCCCCCGAACAGCACCGCGAGGACGATGAGGATGCCGAAACCGGACCTGAGCGCCCGCCGCCTGCGGCCCCGCGAACGGTGATGGGCGCTGGCGAGCCCGAGGAACTCGTGCTCGTCGGAACCGATTTCGGCCCCGCGGCTGTCCAGCCACGGCTTGGCGCCCGCCAGGGCATCGATGCTCGGCAGCAGTTCGGGCGGGCGTCCGGCGGTGGTCCAGCGGCGCATGTCGTGGCGCAGGGACTCACGCCAGACCAGAAAGGAACGGTCCTCCGCGGCCCAGTCCGCCAGCTTGCCCCAGCTGGAGATGAGCGCCTCGTGGGCCAGTTCGACGGTTTCGGTCCCTCCGGCGTCCCGGCCGGTGACGAGGAGACGGGTGACGGCGAGCCGCTGCGCGACGTGCCACTCCCCGGCGCCGAGTTCGGTACGGGTGACGACGCGCCGGGTGACGCCTCCCGACTCCAGGGGTATCCGGATGAGCCGGGTGAACAGCCGGCGTGCCGCCGCCTCGTCGGTCTCGGGGACATGGGCGGCCCAGACCTCGACGAGGTGGTCGTGCAGGGCGCCGGCGACGCCGCCGATGTTCTCGTACGCCGCGTGGGTCAGCGTTCCGTGCGCCTCCTGCTGCTCCCGCCAGAGCTGGTCGAGGGCGAAGCCGAGCAGGGGCAGCGCGCCGGGTTCGGCGCCGGTGTCGTCGAGGATGCGGTCGACGAGGTGGGGTTCGTAGTGGACGCCGGGGACGGCCTCCACCGGGAGGGTGACGATGTCACGCAGCTGGCCGGTGCTCATCGGACCGAGGGCGTAGGCCCGCCGCCCGTCGAAGGCATGGCCGAGACCCGGGTGGTCGAGGACCGTGCCCAGGAAGTCCGCCCGGAGCGTGGTCAGGATCCGCACCGTGTCCGGCAGGGCCTCGTCGAACAACACCGAGGCCAGCTCGTCGACGGCCGCCGCCTCGCGCGCGAGCAGCTCCTCGAACTGGTCGATCACGATCAGCAGTCGGCGGGTCCCCTGCCGGTCGAGCAGCAGGGGGACGACGTCGGCCAGCGAGCGCTCCCCGGTCAGAGCCCGGCCGAGGACCGGGGCGCGGTCCAGCTGCTCGGTCCCGGACAGGCCGGGCTCCAGCAGCGCCAGCAGCTCCTGGGCCAGCCGGGCGACCGGGCTGCTGCCCGCCGAGGGGCGCAGCACAAGCACCGACGTGCCGTCCGGCCGCAGTCTCGGCACGACTCCGGCGCGGGCCAAGGAGGACTTGCCGGAGCCGGAGGGGCCCACGATCGCGGTCCAGCGTTCGCGGGCGACCATCCGGGCGACCTGGTCGGACTCTGCCCGGCGGCCGTGGAAGAGGGCGGCGTCGCTCTCCTGGAACGCCGCCAGGGACCGGAACGGCGACGGCGGCAGCACCAGGGGCCGCAGACCGGGCCAGGCGTCCAGCAGACCTGCCGTCGGGATCAGATAGCTTGCCGGGGGCTCGCCCTCCTCCGCCACCGCCATCATGCCGACGATGCCCCGGAGTTCGTCGTCCCACACCGGACTGCCGCTGAAGCCGCCGGACACCCGGTAGCCGCCCTCGGCCAGGTCGGCCTGGACCCATCCCTGCGCCTGACGCGCGCGGAGCAGGGCCGCGTGCCACACGCCCCCGGGGCGGCCCGCCGGGAACCCGAAGACCCGCGCGGAGTGCTTCCACACGTCCGGTTCGTCCACCAGCCGGATGGGCCGGCTGCCCCGCACCACGGTTCCCAGGCGCAGCACGGCCACGTCTCCGGCGCCGGACGGTTGGGGCGGGACCCAGTGTTCGACGGTTGCCGTGATCGGCGGCGCGCTGTCCGGGACGCCGGGGGCAGGGGCCCGCAGCAGCGGAAGCGTGACGTCGATCCGGGCGTCGGCGGCGGGCTCGGCGCCGTGGTCCGTGCCGAGGGCGGCGCTGACGACATGGGCGCAGGTCAGGGCCAGCTCGTCGGTGACCAGAAACCCCAGCCCGACCGGTTCGCCCCGTTGGTTACGGATCTGGAGCACCCCCGCTTCCAGGGCGTCGGTGCGCGCACCGGCCGCCGTCACGCCACCGCCCCGTCCGCGGCCGGGCCGCCGTCCGCATCGGCCGTCGGGCCGGTCGGTGACGGGGCAGCCGGGGACGGGGCGGCGGACGGACCGGAGGGAGGACGGTTCCAGACGAGCGAGACCGTGAAGTTGGCCTGTGCCGAGGTGCTGGAGATCACGACGTCGGCCTCGGCCGACAGACTCAGGCCGAACTCGACGCTGATCTCGTCGGGTCCGTGGGCCATGCCCCGGAAGCCGTCGACGAAGTTCTGGGCGACCGGCCTGACCGAGGCCACCATCTCGCCCAGCGAGCGCGTGGCCCGCGCAACGACCTGGCCCGGTCGGGCGACCCTCACCAGACCGTCCCCCTCGGCCTCGACCCGCACCTTCGCCACTTCCGTCCGTCCGTCGGTCCCACTGACCGGCAGTTCCACGAGATAGGTCACAGCCACCCTCTTCGTCCGCACCGGCACGGCGCCGGTTCTGTTGTCACACGACCCCTGCACCCTGAACTACCCGTGACAGCAGGGGCGTTACCCACTCCGGATGTGATGCTCCGGTGCCGTCGGCACGGCTGTCTTCCGGTCCGGCATCCGGCTGACCGCTCGTGCGGGTTGTGCGAGGTCGACACCGCCACCCTGGCCGGGGGTGCTGCAATGCTGATGAAATTTCGGTGATGCGCGGAGGCGGAGGTCGCGTGTACGGGAGAACTCCTCTGGGTCGGACGGGGCTTCGGACTGAGCATGGGCGAGGGCGATCGGGCCATCGTCCATGCCACGGCGGCGGTGGACCTGGCCGAACGACTGCACAGTGACTGGGTCGCCTCGATGGCACGCGTCATCCTCGGTCTGGCCCACTACTTCGAGGGGCGGAACGAGGAGGCGCTGACCTGCTTCGCGGGCGCCCTCGCCCATGCGGAGAAGGACGGCAGGCCGCGCATGCTGGGCAGGCCCCTGAGCTGCGCCGCCGACGTCCATCTCCGCCTCGGCCAGCACCGTGAAGCCAAGCGTCTGCTCCACCGCGCCGTCGACCTGGTCCAGCAGGGCGGGGACGTCTTCCTCTGCGCACGCAGCCTGCCCGGCTGGGCACCGCGGAGGAGGGCCTGGGGAACCCGGGCGCGGCCATCACCCTCCATCACCGGGCTCTGCTCCTTCAGAGCCAGTTGCTGTCGCCCCTCACCGAACCCAGTTACGCGTGGCTGGAGATGGACATCCGCAGCCGACTGGGCCGCGCCTACGTGGCGGCGGGCCGCTTCGGCGAAGCTTACGAGCAGTTCCGGACCGTTCTCGACGTGCACAGCGCCCGCCCGCGTCGCCACCGCCGGGATACGGAGGGCCGTTGAGGGGGCGGGAAGCAGCCGTGAAGCCGACCGCGTAGGACGAAGTCCCTCGAGCCGACTCAGCGGCTGAACCGGCCGAACGCCCCCCGGTGGAACAGCAGCGGCTCGCCCTCCTCCGTCGCGCCCAGCGCCTCCACCCGGCCGACCACGATGAGATGGTCGCCGCTGGTGTGGACGGCGTGGATACGGCAGTCGACCCAGGCCGGTACGGAGTCCAGCAGCGGTGATCCGGTCGCCGGGGCGTCCCCATAGGCCACTCCCGCGAACTTGTCGGCGCCGCTCACCGCGAACCCCCGGCACAGCGCGCCCTGTCCGGCCCCCAGGATGTTCACGCAGAACGCCCCGGCGCGGGCGATGCGCGGCCAGGTCGTCGACGTACGGGCGACCATGAAGGACACCAGCGGCGGGTCCAGTGAGAGCGAGGCGAAGGACTGGCAGGCGAAGCCGGCCGGCCCGTCCGCGTCGCGTGCGGTGACCACGGTGACGCCGCTGGCGAAGTGGCCCAGCACGCGCCGGAACTCGCCCGGCGCGACCGGCAGCCGCTCGTCGTCCCGGACGGCTCTCAGGTCGGGCCGGGGAAGCGCCTCGGGCGGTGTCCCCGGTGCGGCTGTCGTGGCGGCGCCGACGGACCTGAGGTACCGGACGGCGGTGGCGGCCATGCCTGCGTGTCCCATCACGCCGTCCATTAGAGCTGACGGTCCGTCAGAAGTGAACCCGTGCGGACGGTGGATCGCGGGGCTTCAGGCCCCGGAGCGCCGGGCGTAGTGGCGCTGCGCCTTGGCGCGGTTGCCGCAGCCCGCCATGGAGCACCAGCGGCGCGTGCCGTTCTTGGACACGTCGTGGAAGTGCAGGACGCAGGCGTCGTTCGCGCAGGGGCGGATGCGGTCGGGCCGGTCCACGGCCAGCCGCAGCCAGTTCTCCGCCGCGTACCAGGCGGGACGCCAGGACGGCTCGTCCACCTCCACCACGGACTCCGGCGTCCCGTCGGGCCCCAGGGTGCGGCGGATCCGCCCGTGGGCGAGGACCTCGTTCAGCCGGTCGGCGTCCTCGGGGGTGGCCGGGTCGTGGCGGACGGCGGTGGCGGCCAGGGCGTCGAGTGCCCTGCGGGCGAGGAGCAGCCGGTCCAGGGTGGCGCGGTCGGCGGTGGGGGCGGGGCCGGGGCCGAGGTGTTCGCGCACCGGAGGGCTGTCGAGCCAGACGGTCAGGCCGGACAGCGAGTCCAGCAGATCGTGCGGCCCGTCCCCGTCGATCCAGCGGGTGTTCAGCAGGTCGATGGAGAGCGGCTCGCCGGTCAGTGGCCGGGGGTCCGCCCCGGGGGGCTGCGTCACGGCTGGGTCCTTCCTCGTGCGGGGCGGGGTGTGGACTCCCGATGATAACCGGCCAAACGAAGATCACCGGTTGACTCTCTCCGGTCTAACCCTCAAAATGAAGGTGAAAGGTTACGAGATCGGCTCGTGGCCCTGACCGAAGGCACGGGACCGACCATGACCAAGGCGAGCACCCTCCAGACCGGCCACGTCGGCCTCAACGTCACCGACCTGGACCGCTCGACCGCCTTCTACCGCGAGGTCTTCGACTTCGAGGTGCTGGCCGAGGGCAAGGACGCCGACCGCCGCTGGGCCTTCCTGGGGCGGCACTCCCGGCTGCTGGTGACCCTGTGGCAGCAGAGCGAGGGGACGTTCGCGACGGCCCTTCCCGGCCTCCACCACCTCTCGTTCCAGGTGGACTCGGTCGAGGAGGTCCGGGCCACCGAGGAGGCGCTGCGGGCGCGGGGCGCCCGGTTCGCCCACGAGGGCGTCGTGCCGCACGGCGAGAGCGGCGCCTCGGGCGGCATCTTCTTCAGCGACCCCGACGGCATCCGCCTGGAGGTCTACGCGCCGACCGGGGCCGACCCGGCGGACGCTCCCACCGCCGGTGCTCCCACCTGCGGCTTCTTCTAGGCGTCGATGAGGCGTCGATCCAGGCTGCGACGGAAGGGCGGGCAGGGTCATGAGCGGATACCACCGCGGCGAGATCGCGGTACAGGAGCGGTCGGGTCTCCAGCGGCGGGCGGCGAGCGCGGAGCGGGCCATCGGCTCCACCGTTCCCGAGGTGGCGGCGGACTTCCTCGCCCGGCAGCCCTTCGTGGTGCTGGGCGGCACGGACGAGCGGGGGCGGATCTGGGCGACCCAGCTCACCGGCGAGGCGGGCTTCCTGGGCGTTCCCGAACCGGACGTCCTGACCATCGACGCCCTGCCGGCACCCGACGACCCGCTGGCGGGCCTGCTGTCCGGGGCCGGCGAGCAGGCCGGGGGCGCGGCCGCACGGATCGGGATGATCGCCATCGAGCCCGCCACCCGTCGCCGGATGCGGATGAACGGCCGGGCGGTCCGGGACGGCGACGGCCTCCGCGTCCACCTCGACCAGGCCCTCGCCAACTGCCCCAAGTACATCCAGGAACGCCACCCCCGCCGTCCCGCGCCGGACGGCGGCGAGGAGAGGGGCGAGCACCGGGGCGGGGTCACCGACGGTGACGCCCTGAGCCCCGCGCAGCAGGAGACGCTGCGGGCCGCCGACACCTTCTTCATCGCCACCGCCTCCGACCGGGGCGACGCCGACGCCTCGCACCGGGGAGGCAATCCGGGCTTCGTCCAGGTGCTCACGCCCCGGCTGCTGCGCTGGCCCGACTACGCGGGCAACGGCATGTTCCTGACCCTCGGCAACCTCGAACTCAACCCGGCCGCCGGGCTGTTCGTCCCCGGCTGGGACACGGGCGCGTCCCTCCATCTGACCGGATCCGCCCGCACGGTCTGGGACCCGGACGAGGTGGCCCGGGTCCCGGGGGCGGAGCGGCTCATGGAGTTCGAGGTCACCGGCGTACGGGAGATCCCGGCCGCCTCCCCGCTGCGCTGGTCGGAACCCGCCTTCCACCGCTTCAACCCGCCGGTGGCTTAGGGCGTGCCCTCAGTGGCCCCGGTACTCCGCAGTGCGGCGCTCGACGAAGGACGCCACACCCTCGTTGGCGTCGCGCGTGGTCATGTTGATCTCCTGGGCCGCCGCCTCCGCCGCGAACGCCGTGGCCCGGTCGCCGTCCAGCGAGGCGTTCACCAGCTGCTTGGCCAGGGCGAGGGCCCGGGTGGGCCCCTTCGCCAGCCGGCCCGCCCACTCCTTGGCCAGAGCCTCCAGCTCCCCCGCCGGAACCGTACGGTTGACCAGGCCCAGCCGCTCTGCGTCCGCCGCGGTAAGGGCGTCCCCGAAGAACATCAGCTCCTTGGCGCGCTGCGGGCCCACCAGCCGGGGCAGCAGATACGCGCCGCCGCCGTCCGGGACGAGCCCCCGGCGTACGAAGACCTCGATGAACGTCGCCGTGTCGGCCGCGAGGACCAGATCGCAGGCGAACGCCAGATGGGCGCCGATGCCGGCCGCCGTACCGTTCACGGCGGCGATCACCGGCTTCTCGCAGTCCAGGACGGCGCCGATCAGCCGCTGAGCGCCGAGCCGGATCGTCCGGGCGACGTCCCCGGGGACCCGTTCGCGTGGGGGGGCCGGGGTGCCGCGCAGATCGGCGCCCGCGCAGAAGCCCCGGCCGGTGGCGGTGAGCACGACGGCCCGTACGGCGGGGTCGGCGGAGGCCTCGGCCAGCAGGGCGATGATCCGCTCCCGCTGGTCCCAGGTCACGGCGTTCATGGCCTCGGGCCGGTTGAGGGTGATCCACGAGACGCCGCCGTCGAGCACGTGCAGGACGGTGGCCGCCGGCGCGTGCGGGGCGGGATCGGGTGCGCCGCTGGTCGCGTGCGGGCCGGGGTCGGGTGCGCCGCTGGTCGCTTCAGCCTGCGCCCGCTTCTGCGGCCCGGCGTCCGCTGTGCCCGAGCCGTCCCGCGCCCGCTCCCGCGGACCGGCGTCCGCCGCGCCCGAGCCCGCCCGCTCCTCCGGCCCGGCACCCGCCTGCCCGCTCACCGGCACACCGCCAGCGCGTCCAGGGCCACCGCGCCCTGCCCGCGGCCCAGCACCACCAGCGGGTTGATGTCCAGCTCGGTCAGGTCGTCGCCCAGCTCCAGGGCCATGCGCTGGACCCGCAGCACCACTTCCACCAGCGCGTCCACATCGACCGGGGGCCCGCCGCGCACCCCCTCCAGCAGCGCCCGGCCGCGCAGCTCGCCGAGCATGTCCCGGGCGTCCCGCTCGCCGAACGGCGGCACCCGGACCGCCGCGTCGTGCAGCACCTCCACCAGGACCCCGCCGAGCCCCACCGTGACGGTCGGGCCGAAGAGGGCGTCGTGGGTGACCCCGACCATCATCTCGACGCCCCGGTCGATCATCTGGCAGACCAGGATGCCGTCCAGGTCCACCGATTCGTACCGGGCGATGTCGGTCAGCTCGCGGTAGGCGTCCCGGACCTGGCTGGCCGAGGTGAGGCCGACCTTCACCAGGCCCAGTTCCGTTTTGTGGGCGAGCCGGGGCCCGGAGGCCTTCATCACCACCGGGTAGCCGACCGGCCCGGCGGCCCGTACGGCCGCCGCCGCGCTGGTCACCAACTGCTCGCGCGGCACCCGGATCCCGTACGCGCGCAGGAGCTGCTTCGCCGCGTGCTCGCTGAGCTGCTGGCCCGGCCGCAGCAGGCCCCGCGCCTTGCGGAAGGAGGGGGACGGGGTGCGCGGGGCGTCCTCGAAGGGGGAGCGGTAGCGGTCGGTGAAGCGGTGGTGGTCCAGATAGGCCTTCACGGCGGTGACGCAGTTGCGTGCCGTACGGAAGGTGGCGAGGCGCGAGGAGCCGAGCAGGGTGGTGCGGTAGGCGTCCTCGGTGCCGACAGGGGAGCCCCAGATGACGCAGACCAGCTTGTCGGTGGCCTCCGCCGCGTCCGCCAGGTCCTGGGCGAGCTTGTCGCTCATCGGGGGGAAGGGGCCGGTGATCGGACAGATGAGCACCCCGACCGACGGGTCCGCGAGGATCGCGTCGATGATCTTCCGGCCGCGCGAGTCGCCGACCGGGTGGCCGCCGTTGTCGATGGGGTTGGCGACGTTGAGGTACTCCGGTATCCAGGTGTGCAGTTCGGCCTGCTTGTCCGGGGACAGCGCGGGCAGGGAGAGCCCCGCCGCCGTCGCCAGGTCGGCGAAGTGCGCGCCGGTGCCGCCGGAGATGGAGTAGACGGCCACCCCCTCGGCCTTCGGCGGCCGGGCGCGGGCCAGCAGGGCGGCGGTGTCCTGGAGTTCGTCCAGGCCGTCCACCCGGATCACCCCGAACTGCCGCATCGCCGCGTCCACCACCTGGTCCGCGCCGGTCAGCTTCCCGGTGTGCGAGGCGGCGGCCTCGGACCCGGCCTCGGTGCGGCCCACCTTCACGGCGACGACGGGGACCTTGGCGCGGGCGGCCCGGTCGGCGGCGAGCAGGAAGGAGCGGCCGTCCTTGAGCCCCTCGACGTAACAGGCGACCGCCCCGACCTCGGGGAGCTGGGCGAAGTACGCGAGGAAGTCGGCGGTCTCCAGGTCGGCCTCGTTGCCCGTGGGGGCCCAGTGCGAGAGCCGGATGCCCAGCTCCTGGAGGGCGTGGAGCGGGCGGCCCTGGTGCCCGGACTGGGTGATCAGGGCGATGGCGGGGCCCTCCAGGTCCTCCCGGAACCGTTCGAAGGCGTTGAGGTTGGTGTTGGGCCCGAGCAGTCGCAGTCCGGAGCGCTCCACGGCCGCCGCCAGCCGGGCCTGGGCGGCCGCGCCGGCCTCCCCGGTCTCGGCGAACCCGGAGGCGAAGGCCACCGCGAAGGGCACCTTGGCCTCGCCCAGCTCCTCGATCACCGGGAGCGGGTCCGCGACCAGCAGGACCGCCAGGTCGACCGGCTCGGGGAGCGCGCCGACCGACGGGAAGCAGGCCAGGCCGAACACGGACGTACGGGTCGGGTGCACCGGGTGCAGCCGGGCCCCGACCCGTCCGGCCCAGGAGAGGAGCTGCCGGGTGATACCGGTGTTGGGCCGGCCCTCGGCGTCCGAGGCGCCGACGACGGCCACCGATCGGGGCCGGAAGAAGCGGTCCAGGTCGGGCACGGTCAGGTGCAGCGGACGCCCGCTGACGTCGAGGCCGCCCCGGGCCGAGGCCGTCGGGAGGCTGACGACGGCGGCGTGCGGCTCCTCGCCGCAGGCCACCACCCGGGCGCGGAAGTCGGTGGTGAGGGTGCCGTGAGTCGATCCAAGCATCGTTCCGCCCACTCCTGCTCGATGGCCCGCCGGTGAACAGGCGGGGCCGGCCAGTTAGCTGACACACTGTCAGGTTACTGAACTGACGCTGCGTCAGGAATGGGTGTGCAGGCAAAGGCTCGGGTGAGCGCCGACGGGCGTGCGGGCGGAGCCTCTCGTGGTCACCGAGAGGTATTCCGTGGCGTAGGGTGGTGTTCACCGACGCGGGGTGGAGCAGCTCGGTAGCTCGCTGGGCTCATAACCCAGAGGTCGCAGGTTCAAATCCTGTCCCCGCTACTGATGAACACGGCCGAGGCCCGGATCCC
>NZ_JBHXPF010000096.1:0-20125 GCF_042718715.1 Streptomyces sp. NPDC058576
GGCCCGTACCGCCCCTCCCTCTTCCGGCCCGGCGCGGGAGCCGGCTACTTCACCGCGAGGACCAGGGTGTCCGAGGGGGACGCCCAGACGGCGCGCGCCTCAGCGAAGCCGGCGGCGATGAGCGTGCGGGCGTGCCAGTCGGCGGAGGGCATGTCGCCGTCCGCGTGCTCGCCGTAGATCGCGAACCGCTCGGCGGTCGGCCCGGCGAGGACCGGGTCCTTCGCGGCGACGGCCCACCAGTCGGCCCAGTCCAGCGCGCCGGCGGCCTTGGCCCGGTCCATTGCGGCGTGCCGGTGGGCGCGTTCGGCGGCGTTGATGCGGGGTGTGGCGGTGTCGATCATGTGGTCGGCGTTCATGAACACCCCGCCGTCCCGGACGAGGCCGCCGAGCTGCCCGTAGAGCGCGGCGAGCGGCTCGGCGTGCAGCCAGTGCAGGGCGGTGGCGGTGAGGACGGCGTCGTACGAGGTGTGGGGCAGCCGGGCCGTCCAGTCCGGATCCTTGAGGTCGGCGGTGACGAAGGCGACCCGGTCGTCGCCCTCGAAAGTGCCGCGGGCGATGGCCAGGAGCGCGGGGTCGAGATCGACGCCGGTGCTCGTGGCGTTCGGGAACCGCTTGAGGAGCCGGTCCGTAATACTGCCCGTACCGCACGCGAGGTCGAGCACCCGCGGTTCCGGTCCGACGACCGCCTCGACCATGTCCAGCATCACCCGGAACCGCTCCTCGCGGTCGGGCATGTACCACTCCTGCTGGCGGTCCCAGCTCTCCTGCCAGGACTGCCAGTCGGTACCCGTAGCCGTCTCCGTCACGTCACCCTCCACGTAATGCCCGTTCACGTCACTCGACCATTACACTGGCCGATGCCCCGACTCTAGACCGACGCCGTAAGGACTACAAGTGGAACTGGCCTATTACTCGGACTACGCCGTGCGCCTGGTCAACACCGAGGAGCCGGCCCGTAGCAAGGACGCGCTCACCTCGGTCGAGGCGGTCCGGGAACTGTTCGGCGCGAATCAGCAGGCGGCGCGGCGGACGACGGACGCCGACGTGACCCGGTTCCGCTCCGTACGGGCGCGGCTGCGCGCGGTCTTCGACGCGGCGGACGGCGGCGACGAGACGCTCGCGGTCGACCTGCTGAACTCGCTGCTGCTGGAGTTCCCGGTGAGCCCGCAGATCTCGGGGCACGACGTGCGGGACGAGGACGGCAGGCCGGACTGGCACATGCACCTGGCCGACCATCCGTCGAACGCGACCGCCGGCTACGCGGCCATCGCGGCGATGGGCCTCGCCTTCCACCTCACCGAGCACGGCGTGGACCGCCTCGGCCTGTGCGAGGCCTCGCCGTGCCGCAACGCCTACCTGGACACCTCCACCAACCGCTCCCGGCGCTACTGCTCGGACCGCTGCGCGACCCGGGCGAACGTGGCCGCCTACCGGGCCCGCAAGCGCGAGGAGGCCGAGCGCACCGGCCGCAGCGCGGAGACCGCCCAGCCCACCACGGCCGTCACTGACCGCTGACCCCTCGCCAGGGGCCGGTAGCGGGCCAGCACCCGGGCCAGCACCAGCTCCTCCGGCACGGTCCCGTAATCGGTGCTGTCCCCGCCCGCGAAGGTGTTGTCGCCCCGCACCCACCAGCCGCCGGGCCGCCGCTCGGTGGCCCGCTTCACCACCAGCAGGTCCTGCTGGAAGGGGTGGCGCAGGATCACCACATCACCGGGGCGCACGGGCGCTCCGTACTGCACGAGCAGCAGGTCGCCGTGGTAGAGGGTGGGCACCATCGAGGGGCCCGTCACCTCCACGACCCGCAACGGACGCCGCGTCACCCGCCCGCCTCCGGACACCTGTCGCCGCTCCGGCATCTCCGGCACCTCCCGCTCCTCCTCCAGCACATCGTCAGTACATCGCCCCGTCTACGGCTCCGTACATTCGGCCGACGGCCCGATTCTCACCCCGGACTTTTGACCTAAGCCCCTGGGGCAGCCGCGGAAAGCGGCGCTCCACGGAGTAATGTCCCACCTGAGAAGACGATCACGAGGAGGACAGCTCCATGCTTTCCCGCCTGTTTGCCCCCAAGGTGAAGGTCAGCGCCCACTGCGACCTGCCCTGCGGCGTGTACGACCCGGCCCAGGCCCGCATCGAGGCCGAGTCGGTCAAGGCCGTCCAGGAGAAGTACCAGGCCAACGAGGACGCGGACTTCCGCACCCGCGCCGTCCTGATCAAGGAGCAGCGCGCCGAGCTCGCGAAGCACCACGTCTCGGTGCTCTGGAGCGACTACTTCAAGCCCCCGCACTTCGAGAAGTACCCGGAGCTGCACCAGCTCATCAACGACACCCTGAAGGCGCTCTCCGCGGCCAAGGGCTCGAACGACCCGAAGACGGGTCAGAAGGCCCTGGACCTGATCGCCGAGGTCGACCGGATCTTCTGGGAGACCAAGAAGGCCTGATCTCCGGCTAGCCGTCTGACCTGCTGTTTCGCCGGTCATGTCGCCTACCTGTCCGCACCCGGTCCGCAGGCCGCCGAGAACGGCGTCCATCACGGACCGGGTGCGGTCTTCTTCGCCCGGCCACAGGTGCGCGTAGATCCGCAGCGTGATGACGGCGGACGCGTGGCCGAGGACGAGCTGCACCTGCTTGACGCTCGCGCCGCCCGCGATGAGCGCGGAGGCGTAGAAGTGCCGCAGGTCGTGGGTCACCAGGTGCGGCAGCTCGACGGGCTTGCGGCCCTCGTACTCGGCCACCTTGTTCTCCTCCGTCTGGAGCGCTTTGCGGGCGCAGTTCCACTCGGTTTTCCAGCGGCGGTAGTTGAGCGGCTCGCCCCCCTCCATGGTGAACAGCCACTCCCTGGACGGACGAGCGGCAAGATGCGCGAGGAGCGCGTCGGTGACGACTTCGCCGACCGGAACCGTCCGCCGGGACTTGGCGGTCTTCGGCGGACCGATCTTCCCCGACTGCAGCCGCTGCCGCTCCACCCGGATGCTGCCGACCTTGAAGTCGATGTCCGCCACCTTGAGGCCGAGCAACTCACCTATGCGCAAGCCTGACCCGGCGAGCACGACGACGGCCGCGCGGATATACGGCGGCATCACGCGCGCCATGGCCTCGACCTGGGCGACGGTGGGCGGGGTGACCTCCTCGTCCGGAATGACCGGAAGGGTGATCCGGCGGCACGGGCTGGAGGCGATGACCTTGTCGTCCACGGCCGCCGTCATGACGCGCACGAGGACGTCGTGGACGTTCCGGACACTGCCCGGGCCGAGCTGGTCGGACAGGTGCTTGAACAGCACTTGTATATCGTTGCGGCGTATCGCCGCCAGGGAGCGGGCACCCAGCGCCGGTACGAGGTCGAGCCGGAGCGCGTTGTCGGTGATGCGCTCACCCGCCTCGCTCGCGATGAGCGAGCCCTGCCACCTCTCGGCGTATTTCGCGAAGGTGATGCGACCGGCGCGCGGGTCGACGTACTGACCAGTGACCACGCTGGCTGTGACCTCGTCGAGCCAGCGCTGGGCGTCGAGCTTCCGGCCGAAGTGGCGAGCGTGCTCCTTGCCGTCGAGATCACGGTAGCGGGCGCGCCATTTGCCGTTGGGGCGCTTCTGTACGTTCGCCAAGTGGCTTCTCCTCTGTGCTGGTTGTCAGTAGTGGCCCCCGTCCTCGATGTCGCCGCTGAGGACGCGGGCGTCTCGCTCGTCCCCCATGAGGCGGAGGCATTGCTCGTGGATCGCCCGCGAGCTGTCCGGGTGGGCCTTGATGTGGCCGGCGACGGCGACCACGGCACGGTGCAGACGGTCGCGGGCGTCACGGGTTTCGTAGAACGCTTCGACGGCTTCCTGGACGAGCCGTCGGCTGTCGACGTCGAGCCCTTCGAGGGGCGGCGACATCAGCTCTTCGAGGGGGAGCTCGAAGACGCGGGAGAAGGCGAGCGCCTCGTCGAGGTTGATCCGCCGACGGGGTGAGCCGTTCTCGATGCGCCAGACGGCCGTCTGGTTCATCTTCACGCCGGCTCTGGTCACGCGCTCGGCCAGCTCGGTCGTGCTCCACCCTCTGACCTCACGCTCCAGGGCCACGCGGCCCGCCACGTTGCCTTCGCTGTAGAGCAGCGGCACCTCGCCACCCTCGGCCTTCTCGCTTGCCATCGAACCTCCATCGCGACCTTCGCTATCCAAATTGAAACATGGGCTTCCCGGTTTGGCTAATCGCCGATCATGAGGTACAGATTATGCAGATCGAATCGCCACCTAGCCGAATAGGAACGCATGCGATACCTGACCACCGCCGAGGTCGCCGAGCGCTACCGCACCGCTGAGAGCACCGTCCGCTACTGGCGCCAGCTCAAGAAGGGGCCGCGCGGCATCAAGGTCGGCAAGCGGGTGCTCTACCCCGAGGCCGAACTGCTGCGCTACGAGCGCGCGCTGATCGACGGCGGAGGGGACTGGGGCCTGGCCTCATGAGCCGCCGGACCGCCCGGACACGGGAACGGCCCTCGGCACGCCTACGCCGAGGGCCGGAGATCCCCTTGCACCTCGCCCATCCCTGAACGAACTGGTCGGGGGCGAGACCTTGCCCGTCTCGCCCCCACCTGAGAGGAACATCTATGAAGGACCCTACGTCCCCCGCCACCTCGAAGGCATCCGGTGTTGCCTGGCCACCGATCGCGGTTCCAGGCCAGGGTCTGCCCACCCGCGACCCGCAGACGCGCCCCGCCATCGGAGGCCCGCCCGCCGATGCTCCGCACCGGAGCTCGCGCGATTCACGACCTGCCGAGGCCAGTGCCCCGACAACAGCGTCGTACAGCGCAGGCGATCCCGCTCCAGGCGGACCAGAAGCCCAAGACGGCGACGGGGCAGCAGGCGAAGGCAGCGCGATGCTGGACGACCTCCGCACAGCGATCGGGCGGTACGTGGTGCTGCCGAGCGACGAGGCCCTGACCGCCGTCACCCTCTGGGTCGCGGCTTCCCACATCCAGCCTGGCCTCCAGCACGCGCCACGGCTGGCGGTGGTCGGGCCGACCAAGGGGTGCGGCAAGTCCCGTCTCCTGGATGTCCTCTACGAGACCGTCCACCAGCCGATGATGACGGTGAACACCTCCCCGGCGGTCGTCTTCCGCGTCATCGGCAAGACGCCGCCGACGCTGCTGGTGGACGAGGCCGACACCATCTTCGGCCCTAAGGCGGGCGACAAGGAGGACCTGCGCGGCTTGCTGAACGCCGGGCACCAGCGCAACCGGCCCGCCTGGCGGATCTCCGGGCCGGAGCACAAGCCGACCGCGTTCCCCACCTTCGCCATGGCGGCGCTGGCCGGCATCGGCGACCTGCCGGACACGATCATGGACCGGGCGATCGTCATCCGCATGCAGAAGCGCAAGCCGGGCGAGCGGATCACCCCGTTCCGCTCGCGGTACTCCGTGCCGGAACTGCACGCGCTTCGCGGCCGGCTGGCCGACTGGCTGGTCCCGCTGCGCGGCACCGTCGCGGGCGCGGTGCCGAAGATGCCCGTCGAGGACCGCGCCGCCGACACATGGGAGCCGCTCGTCATCGTCGCCGATCTCGCCGGTGGGCACTGGCCAGCGCGGGCACGTGCCGCCTGTCTGGCGATGACGCGTAACGAGGTGGTCCAGGACGAGCAGACGACGCTGAAGACGCGGCTGCTGCGTGACATCCGCCGCGTCTTCGACCAGGAGGGCAGCAAGGAGGCTCTGCGCAGCCAGGACCTGCTGGCCGTGCTGATCCAGGACGCCGAGGCTCCGTGGGCGGAGTACGGCACGAAGCGGTTGAACGCCTACCACCTGGCGAATCTGCTGCGTGTTTTCGGTATCAGCCCGGCCAACTACCGGTTCGAGAACGGCAGGCAGGCCAAGGCGTACGCCCGCAACCACTTCGTGGACGCCTGGGCCCGCTACTGCCCCGACCCCGCCCCGTCGGTACCCACCGCCGAGGTCCCGGCACGTCCGACCCAGGGCAGGCCACCCGCCCCTCCGTCCGGGACGCTGCCCACCGGCCCGCCGGGAGGGCCCGCAGGCCCCAGGCCCACTCGCTGACTCCAGGTCCACATCAATCCGTCGCATCCGTCCCCGCGCAGGTCAGCGCGGGGACGGATCTCGTCGCCGTTACGGATCACTCCGTACCTGCGGCCCTCTCCGTACCTGTGCTGACCAGCCATGCGACGGATGCGACGGACGCGACGAACCACCACCCACACGACTGACGGAGCACCACCATGCCCGAATCGAACGCCGACGACACCACCTCCCGCCGCCACAGGAAGCTGTTCAGGCTCCCCCGACGACCAGCAGCAAGCTGGAGCGAACGAGCCTCTAACGAGGCTTCGTCCGCGCTTGCCCCCGCCCCAGGGGTGGCGGAGGACAAGGCCAAGCGCCAGGGGGCGCCCGAGCCGGAGCAGAGGGTGGCGGAGGACTCTTGCCAGCCCGCCGACTCCGAAGCTCCTCGTACTGAGCCGCAGGCCGACGTCCCACCGCCGGTCGAGCAGCCGTCCTGGCAAGATCTCGACGCCCCCGTGCTGCCCACGCGGATGAACCGCAAGCGCACGGTCGAGAAGCGCGATCAGGAGAAGACCATCCGCTTCACGCGCACGGCGGTTCAGGTGATCAGCGGCGCTGCACACCAGCGGGGTCAGAGGTTCGCCGGGTTCGTCGGGGACGCCGCCCTGGCTGTTGCGCAGGGCAAGGCGGGGATGGTCGGCAGCCCGGAGGACGATCCTCTGCGCCCGCTGATCGAAGCGGTCGAGGCGCAAACCGTCGCGCTGAATCGCATCGGCGGCAACCTCAACCAGATCACCGCAGCCATCAACCGAGGAACCGTGCCCGAGCGCGCCGAAACGATTCTCGACCGCGTTGAGCAAGCAGCGCAGAACAGCTTCCACCTCATCGACCAACTCCTGGCGGGAGGAAAGGTTCATGGTTCCTGACGTCTCCACCGGCTCCGACAGTCGCGGACTGATCGCCTACCTCTTCGGCCCCGGCCGCCGCGACGAGCACACCAACCCCCACATCGTCGCCGCCTGGGACATGGCCGGCGCCCCGGACCCCGGCCGCGACCCGGCAGCCACCTACACCCAGCTCGCCAGGCGACTCGACCACCACGTCGACCTCCGCACCCGCGAGCTGGGCGGCAAGAAGCCACCGCAGCACGTCTGGCACTGCCCGGTCCGCACCGCGCCCGGCGACCGCTACCTCACCGACGCCGAGTGGGCCCAGGTCGCCCGCCGCGTCGTGCACGCCACGGGCATCGCCCCCGACGGCGACGAGAGGGCATGCCGATGGATCGCGGTACGCCACGCCGACGACCACATCCACATCATGGCCACCACCGTCCGCGCCGACGGACGCCGCCCACGCACCCACCAGGACGGCTGGCGGGCCCAGGCCGAGTGCCGCAGGATCGAAGCCGAGTTCGGCCTGCGCCGCCTGAAGTCCGGCGACCTCACGGCCCCCCGTACCCCCACCGGCGCCGAACGCGCCAAGGCCGAGCGCCAGGGCCAGACGGTCACGGCACGACAGTGGCTGCGCGAGCGGGCGTACGCGGTCGCCGCCGCCGTACACACCGAGGCCGACTACTTCACCGTGCTGCAGTCCCTCGGCATCAAGGTCAAGACACGCCTCGGCCCCGAGAGCGGCGACGTGATCGGCTACAGCCTCGCCGCACCCGGCGACACCAACAGCGCCGGGGAGCCCGTCTGGTACGGCGGCTCGAAGCTCGCCCCCGACCTCTCCATCAACCGCCTCCGCGAACGCCTCCCCGACCAGGAGGCAGCCGACCGTCCCCGGTTCGCGGCAGATCCCACCGAACCGTGGCAGCACACCATCTCCGCGATACAAAGGGCGCACACCGTCCTCGACTCCGACGACGATGCCGCCGCCCAAGGCCAGATCGCCGCATTCGGCGATGCCCTCTACAACATCGCCAGCGCCACGACCGGCCTACACCGGGCGGAACTACGATCGGCGGCGGTGGCGTTCAACCGCGCCCGCCGCTCCGCTACCAGCGCCGACCACCAAGTCGCCACAGCCCTACGCAAGGCCGCCCAGGAACTCGCCTACGCTTCCAACGAGCCGGGTGGACTCGCCATCGCCCTGCTCTTCGCCACCGTGCACCTAGCCCGCGCCGCCGCCACATGGCACGAGCAGCGCGGCCACGAACAGCAGGCCGCCGCGGCCGAGGAAGCCTTCAGCCACCTCCAGACGGGCTACCAGCAGGCCGCCGCACCCGCCTTGGCGGAGCTTGCCCACCGCGCACCACGAGCCGCCACCGCCAGCCGCTTCGAGCAGGACGTGCGCGCCGCCCTCCCCAACCACGCCGACCGAATCCTCGCCGACCCCACTTGGACCGCCCTGACCACAACCCTCGCCCAAGCGGAAACCGCCGGCCACAACCCCCGACGTCTCCTGATCGAGGTGAGCGCCCAACCAGAGCTCGACAGCGCCGAGCGCCCCGCCGAGGTCCTCAACTGGCGCATCGCCGCACAACCGAACCGGCGGACGCAAGCCGCTCGCAGGCAAAGCGCCATCAGTGGCACATCGGCCAGGTCCGCCACGCCACGCCATCCGGCTACGCCAGAGGCCACGAGGCCCGAGGAGCGCAGTCGGCACCGCTGACCCCGGTTTCTCCCAGCCAGATTCCCGACAAAGAGACCGGCAGGCGAAGGCCGGCACAGCCCCCGGTGCGACACGTTCCCCGAGGGAACACCGGAAGTGTTCCCTCGGGGAACGCCCAACCCTGAGGAGACGGGGCTTTCCGCTCAGTTCCGGATGGCGTACCAGATCAGCTGGAGCGCTGAGCAGTTGCCTGAAGGTGCTCATAGAGGAAGGGGGCGTCGAGACGTGTGTCGCTGACACGATCGCGCACGTCGGTGAGAAGCCAGCCCAGCAGTTCGGCAGTGGCGTCGTACTCATCGTAGAAGCCCATGCGCAAGTCGGTGATCTCGAACTCGAACATCACGTCGTCAACGAGGTCTGCCAAGTGCGCGTCAGCGGCCGGGGTATTGGTCGCGGTCCACGTGTTCAGCCAAGGACGCAAGCTGTTGGTGGCCACGGTGATGACGCTGAGGGAATCCCTGACGGGCACGGGGCTGGGGTGGGTATGCAGCGTGCTCTGCCACCAAGCGGACCAGACGTCCCGCAAAGCCTCGGACAAGGGCAAGTCCCAGGTGGCCCAGCCCGCGTGGATCAGGCGGGAGGCGATGAGCTCCTCGTCGATGTGGAGTCGGCCTGTGACGAGTAGGCGAATGATGCGCGGGACGAGGTGACGATAGAGACGAGGAAAGTCCTCCCAATGATCAGGCGTCTTTGCGGCAATCGAGGAAACCAGGTCGTCGCCTATGAGGTGCAGCGGGCCGGAGAGTTCGGCGAAGTCGTGCTCGCCGTAGCAGTACGTGCATCCTGTGACGAGGAAGGGACCTTCTGAGGCGAAGGCGTGGTCCAGGGCATCGAGAGCTGTCATGAGCTGCTCAGAGCAAGACATGAAGACCTGCCGGGGGACTCCGTCCGGGTGACCGGCGAAGATCGCAGGCTATCAGGCCGTCCCCCGCCTCTCACGGAATGCCTTGATGGTCCGAGTGGAGGGGACCGATGTTCCGTGAAGGATCTATCTCCGATCCTCACACGGGCGACTCGATAGGGTCGGGCCATGATGGAGAGTCCCGTGGTCGAGCTGCTTGAGGCCGAGTACCGACGCGTTTGGGACCGCTTCTACGACGAGTTCGTGTTCCGGCCGAGTACGAGTTCTTTCAAGTGGCCGGCCATCAAGGAGC
Organism: Streptomyces sp. NPDC058576; assembly: GCF_042718715.1. NCBI lineage: Bacteria > Bacillati > Actinomycetota > Actinomycetes > Kitasatosporales > Streptomycetaceae > Streptomyces > Streptomyces sp. NPDC058576. The sequence goes on from NZ_JBHXPF010000096.1 coordinate 9,756, forward strand.
CCGTTGCATCGGTTACCTGGAGCCTTGCCGTGCTTGACGACGACCCTGAATACGAGCGTTTGGACCGCTTGGTCAAGGTGATCGAGCAGGGGCTGAAGTCCTGCATGGGCCCGAGCGGAACGCTGCTCGCGCTCGACTGGCAGCACACGTCGTATCGCTTCGCACCGCTGGGCGTCGGTGGCCCGGGGCAGCTGGCCTGGCCTTTGAGCCCGTACCCCGATGGGGATTACTACATCTACCTCGCGGAAGACTTCCGTACCGGCAGTTTTGGGCACCCCTGGGAGAAGTCCCTCTGTCTGTTCGGTCAGGAATTCCTCGACGCCGCATCCGCGGAGGTAGAGAAGCTTCTCGGCCAGCCGATCCGTAGGTCCGGCAGGCCAGTCGGCACCGCCTGAGGTGGGTCCCGACTCCACAGGCACTCAGGGAGTCAGACCCCACAGCGCATCCTGATGCCCTCGCTGCTCGTGGCAGCGAGGGCATCAGCCGTCAGACGGCGCGGGCTGTAGGTATCTGCGAGACCCAGTTCGTGAGCTCGGTCAGGTGCTCGGGCTGCAGCCCGAAATGTGGGTCGGGCTGCACGAGAAGGGTCGGAGTTCCCCTGGCGGTGCGCTCCGCCGCCCAGTCGTGGTCGAGGCCGGTGAAGTCGTCGTCGATCCAGACGGCGGGGGCGTCTGCCAGCCAGACGTCGACGTGGTCGCGTTTCCAGAGGTAGCCATCGGGGTGGCTGGTGGTGATCCGGGGGCGAGGCAGATCGAGGTAAGGGAAGTCGGGCAGCCCCAGGAGGGGGCCGATGATCGTGGCGGCGTCCTTGCGCCAGCTCGTGCACCACACGGGAGTGATGAGCCCGCTGGTCAGGAGGTCGGTGAGAACGCCGCCCTGGCTCGGGTCGAGCCAGACCGGGACGGGGTCGTCGGGGTGCCGGCCGGTGGGCAGGACGGTGTGGCGGACGTGGGTGGGCGGGGTGCTGCCGTCGGCGGCCGGGAACGGGATGAGGACGCCGTCGATGTCCAGGAGCAGGTAGGGCAGGGTCATCGGTGCCTCCGTCGGTCAGCGTTTGCGGGCGGTGATCAGGAGGGTGGTGGGCCACGGGTCACGGCGCGGGGGCCGCAGCTCCACCGTCGAGGTGACGCCCAGGCCCGCCCGGGAGAGGTGGGCTCCCCAGCGGCGGGCGTCGAACTCCCATCGAGCGAGGGGCAATCGGGTGCGGTCGGGCATGGTGACGTAGTCCTCGCGCGGACGGTCGTCCGTGGATGGATGTCTTCCGGCCCGTGCCGGGTGAGGGACGGAGAAGGCCAGGACACCGCCAGGCTTCAGGCGTCGGGAAACGGCGGTGAGGAGGAGCTCGGGGGCGACGAGGCCGACGGCACCGAAAGCGGAATAGATCGCGTCGAAGGTCCGGCCGGTGGCCTGAAGGTGGTGCAGTGCGTGACCGGCGGCGAACGTGGCGTCGTCGATGTGGCCGTAGTGGGAGCGGGCGCGGCGTACCTGGAGGCCGACCAGGTCCACGCCGGTGACGCGGGCCTGGTGGTGCTTCGCGAGGTGGGCCACGTTGTGGCCGGGGCCGCAGCCCAGCTCCAGGACGCGCTTGCCGCACAGATCCCGTCCCAAAATCTCAGCGCCGGGTCCGACGCCGGCGCGGGTGCTCCATTCCATCCGGGCCGGCGCGGTGAGGGCGTGCGCGGGGGCAGCGGCTGTGCGCTGGGCTGCGTGGGCGTACCAGGGGGAGAACTGGGCGAGCACCTAGACCTCCAGGAGTTGGACCACGTCGTTCAGGTGGCGGCGGACGACAGGGATGTACGCGGGGTCCTTGTCCGGGTCGTTGATCCAGCGGATGGCCTGCTCCATGAACCACTCCACGGCCCACATGCGGTGCCAGCCCAGGGCCCATGCCTCGGCGGCCAGGCCGCCCCGGGCTGCGAGGGCGTCCTCATGACCACCTGCGATGACGTACTGCTCCAGGAACACCCGCAGTCGGAAGGGGCTCGGTACGTCGGTGGTGCCCTGGTAGGAGGCGAGGTCGATCAGGCCGGGGCCGGTGAAGGCGCGTGCGAAGTCGAGGAGGTGCCAGCCGTTCTCCCCGATGTGGATGCTCGTGGGGTGGAACTCGGAGTGGACCCAGCCGAACGGGTCGAGCGTCGCACCCTGGACGCGAGTCTCGGCCGCGGCGGAGATCTTTCCCAGCGCGGTCTCGATGTCGTCGCAGTCCGTCCATCGGTCGGTCTTCCGCAGCCGCTGGAGGTGATCGAGGGCTCGGCCGGGCAGGGCTGCGAGGCCCGCCCCGTCGAGGAGGGGCAGACCGCCCGCCGGGCGGGCGGCATGGAGCATCACGGCGGCGGCGACACCGTCGAGGTCGTCGGCGTCCCGTACGGGGTTGCCGAGGTCGTCCATGAGCATCCCGAGCCACTTGTCCTGCATGGCGGTGGCGTGGAGCGCGGGGACCGGGAGCCCGCGCTGGTATGCCGCCCGCAGGGCCTGGGCCTCGCGGTCGAAGGGCTCCTTGGCGTACTTGAAAACGGCCGTGGTGCCGTCGGGGAAGGTGACGCGTTCGACGCCGGACATGCCCCAGACGCGAATCTCGGTACGTTCGGGGAGGGGCTTGCCGACGAGGGCGCACAGGTCGTCCAGCAGGGTGGCGGACAGGCTCTGGTCCATGGCGGGTCTCCAGGGGACTGGTGGGCTCCGGGGCGGGCGCGCGCGAGCTGGCCCGCCCCGGAGCCGTACTGGGGGCGGGGTTACTCGGCTGCGGTCACGCGGTGGGCGTAGACCTGCTCGATCCAGCCCGCCTTGAACTCGGCGAGGTCGTCGCGGAAGTTGGCCATCGAGGCACCGTAGGGTGCGACCACGCCGCCGGACTGGTCCGGCACAGACTGGCAGCCGTGCACGAGCCGGCCGCCGAGCGCGGCGTGGGCCTTGATGGACTCGATCCGGCGGTGCTCGTTGAACCAGCCGCCGTGGTAGACCTCGTCGAGCATTCCGCCCGTCTCGTCGTCCAGGTCGAAGACGACGGCCGTGGCGGCGGGGAAGAACCAGCACGGGCCGACGTTGGAGATGTGCCCATCCAGCTCGACTTTGTTGAGTGCCATCAGCGTGGCTGCCTCGCGCAGCATGCGCAGGTGGTCGGCGGTGACCTGCGGGAGGCCGAGACCGGCCAGGTGCTCCTCGCGGAAGAGATACGAGTACACCCCGTACGCCGTCGCCAGCACGCGGGCCGCGTCGGAGGTGGACTCGCCGTGGTTCTTAATGAAGTCGAGCGCGAGCTGCTCGACCGCGCTCTCGGTGGTCTCGTCCACGTCCAGGAGCTGAGTCTTGACCAGCTCCCAGTCGGCGACGTGCCACGTGTTCGACTCGAAGCGGAAAAAGTACTCGGCCGGGTCGATGGTGATGCGCCGACCGTCCACGTGGATGCCGGGCAGGCGGTTCCAGCGCGGGTCGAAGGCGTCGGGCAGCTCGACCGTGATGGTCGCGGTGTCGATGGTGGTCACCGTGTCTCCGTCTCTGATCGTCCGGGCCGAGGCATAGGAATGCCCGAACCCGTTAGGGCGTACGGAACTTGGGAGCCGCCCGGCTCGCGATGCCGTGAGTGGGGCGGCTGTCGATAAGTGAACCGCCCGCTACGCAGAGTGGGTACGGTGTGACCGAGGTCAAGCGGTATACACGGTTTACGGATCCGGAGCGGAGGCGATCGTGCCGACACCGACCAGCGCCAACTCCCGCCTGCGCGACACGGTCAACGCCGCCGAGTGCACGTACGAGGCACTCGCCAAGGATGTACGCCGCATCGCCGCCGAGAACGGCGAACTACTCCAGACCAACAAGTCGGCCATCTCCCACTGGGTGGGCGGTGCCCGCACGCCATCCGGCCAAGCAGGGCAGTACCTCGCCGAAGCCCTCTCCCGGCGCCTGGGCCGCGTCGTCACCCGAACCGAGCTCGGCCTCCACTCACCCGACACGGAGTCGCCACCGGACACCGACCCCGTCACCGCGGTCACCGACCTCGGCCGCGCGGACGTCGAGCGCCGCCGCTTCCTCGCCATCGCCGCGTTCACCACGGCCGGCGTGGCCATGCCGCTCCTGCACGACCACGAAGCCACCTCACGGCTGCTCCGCGCCCGCACCGCCCGCTCCCTCGTCGGCAGCGACGACATCGACGTCGTACGACAGATCACGGCAGCCTTCAGCGCCGCCGACGAACGGCTCGGCGGCGGGCACGGCCTGACCACGGTCACGGCGTACCTTGCCGACACGGCAGCCCCCATGCTGCGCGGCCGCTTCCCCGCAGAAGCCTTACGCCGGGCCGCCTTCGGCGCCGTCGCCGAACTCGCCTACCTCGCAGGGTGGAAGCACCACGACCTCGGCCACGAAGGCGCCGCCCAGCGCTACTACCAGGTCGGCTACCAGCTCGCCTGCGAAGCGGACCCCCACGGCCACGCCGCATGGATGATGCGCGCCCTCGCCCATCAATCCCTCAGCCTCAAGCAACCCCACCACTGCGTGGACCTCGTCAAAGGCGCGCTCTCCCGCGGCCTCGGCCACGTGGACGGACAAACCGAAGCCCTCCTCCACATCACGCACGCCCGCGCCTACGCAGCGGTCGGCGAGAACCCGTTGGCCGCCCGCGCCCTCCTCCGAGCCGAAGACGCCCTCCTGCGCGAGGACGGTCCCCAGCCCAGCTTCTCCCGCGTCAGCGGCCCAGCAGCCGGCACCGTGGCCAGCCACACCGCACGCACCCTGACCGACCTCGCCGACCACATCGGTACAGAACAACAGCACCGCAACGCGCTCACCCGCTGGGACCCGGAGAAGTACAAGCGCGTCCACGCCCTCACCCACGCCGACCTCGGCGACAGCCTTGCCGCTCAGGCCCGGGCTGACGAGGCGGTCGCGGCCTGGACTCAAGCCCTGGTCCTCATGGAGGGCATGACCTCCGACCGCACCCGCAAGGCGATCACCTCGATCCGCTCCACCCTCGCGATCTACCAGCGCCGCCGCGTTCCCGGTGCCGCAGGTCTCGCCCGCCGCGCCCGCGAGGCCCTCGCCTAACATGCCCAACAACGCGCCCGACGAAGGGAACCCCGTGGCTCAGCAGACCGACAACCGCCCCTCAGCCCTCAAGCCGGCGCTCGACTCCATGACCCTGCTGGTCGCGGCCGTCATTGTCCACGACAAGGCCACGAACCGCGTCGTGCTCCTCCAGCGCAGCGAGAACGCCAAGTTCGCCCAGGGGATGTGGGACCTGCCCGTCGGCAAGAGCGAACCGGGCGAGCCCATCACTGAGACGGCAGTCCGCGAGCTCTACGAGGAGACGGGCCTCACCGTGGAGCCTGACTCCCTCAAGGTCGCCCACATCATCCACGGTGCCTGGGGCGTTGAGTCCCCCAATGGCTTCCTCACGGTCGTCTTCGCCACGCACGAATGGACTGGCAGACCCGAAAACCGCGAACCCCGCAAGCACTCCCAGGTCCGCTGGGTCGATGCCGATGCAGTACCCGAGAATTTCGTCGACACCACTTCAAGCGCCCTTCATCGATACCTCACGGGAGGCCCGGAAGTCTCCCTCAATGGCTGGCAATAGATGCGCCCAAGTGATTTCCAGCCAGATGCTCCGCCGCGCGTCCTCGGACCGAGAGACAACTGATGCCCGTACCTCACCAACTTCCGTCGGCGGCACAATCCGCTCCCAGAGGGCTGTCGCGCCGCCACCGCTTGGTCAGGATGCACCCATGACAAGGTCATTCGACCCGTGGAGCTGGGAATGGCGTCGGCTCCGGTGCCTTGCAGGCTGCGGTGACCCTGTGAAGCGCAATGTTCACGCATGGGTGGAGCTGTACGGGGCTCAATCCGGAAGTTGGCTCGCAGCGTCCCGCATAGATGCGGGTCAGGGATTCGCCGACCCACTTCCGCCCCCTGCAGGTGAGCCGCTGTACATGCTGGGAGTTGCACACCGGACCTGTCTAGACTCAGCCGTCAAACTCCTTCGGCAAGGACGTGCGGTTCTCGATCAGCCCCTTCAAGAGGCGTTTGTCGACGTGCCTCCCCGTGGCCCGGAAGAGACATATGCATTACCCACGCAACGCGGCCTGTGTCCCTTCTGCCCAGACTTGGAGCAGAAGCCAACAAAGGAGCATATCTACCCGAAGTGGCTGATTCGGGAGCTGCGCCAGCTGGGCGTAAAGAATGGCTCGCCGGATCCACGGAAGCGGAAGATCGAATGGCCGACCGCTCCCGCGTGCCAGCGCTGCAACAACAACTGGATGCCGGTCCTCGATAACGACGCATCTTCGATCATGCTGCCCATGTTTTTCAGCACCCGCCTCGTATGCGAGGAAGAGCAGCTGCGACTCGCTCTATGGGCGGCCATGAAAGCGATCCTCTTCGACTCCGCTGGCGAAGCTGTCATCCCTCGCGGGTTCAGTCAGAGCCTGGAGATCTTCCGCCATCCGCACCCCGGAATGCGCGTGTGGATCGCGGCGTACTACGACAGTAACCCGTTGGCCCTCGTAATTCGTCCCATCTATGCACCCCAGCCGACGAAGACGGAAATCGATCAGCTCAATGGCTGGTGTGCCACTTTCTCCGTGCTTCGCGTCGCCTTTCAGGTGTTCATTCCGTTCGTAGAAGGAAATCTCGCTCCACTCCCGGACTTCCACGGCTCGGTGGTCGAGCTGTGGCCCCCATCGGGCAAGGCCCTGGATTGGCCGCCGCCCTACTATTTCGACAGCGAGTCCATAAACGGCCTCGCGGCGCGGATTCACGACAACCGAGAAGTCATCAAGATGGAGGTCACCCTGACAGAGGCCGTCCGGGAGCCGCCCGAGCCGCCTGACTCTACTCCCGTCCCCTAGAACAGCGCAGCTGTATCTGCGGAAAAGCTCATCGCCGAACAGGAAGCCATCTAGGCTGGTCTGACGTGAACTGGGGTCACTTTCGAGGGGGAAATATGTCTCGCACGGGCAGGATCACCGTTGGAGTGATCGCCGCACTTGGTATCGCGTCCACTCCTGTGGTCTGGCTGTTGGACGGCCCTGGTGCGGGCCAGTTCATCGGTGCCACTGTGCAAGCCGGGACGGGAATCGCGGCGGCACTCTGGACCTGGCGTCAGGGGCGGAGCAGACCAGGCCCTGTGACGGCTACACCGCTGTCGGACACGGCCATCGACACGGGGGAAGCAAAGGCCACCAGCGGCGGCTCGGCGCGCACCGGCGTGCGACGCCCCCGGGCCGTAGGGGATGGGACAGCCCGAGCCGTGCGCACCGGAGACGCAACCGCAGACGGTAAGGGGAGCAGCGCTAGCACTGGTATCGACTACAGCTAAGCGATCACAGTTCACAGGTCTAAAGGATGGCAGCCGCAATGACGTGGACCAAGGGTGGCTCCCCGCTCTCCGGCGATGGCGATCGTCCCAGCGTCGGTGCGGTAGAACCAACAGACGCGGTCGTCGTAGCGGATACAGGGGATGCCGAAGCTAGCGACAACGGATCAGCCAACACCGGTTATCGAGGGCCGTCTCCTGACGCCCCCAGCGACGGGGCAGCAGAACTAGCAGTCGTTACGCACACTGGAGCAGCCACCGCCTCCTCCGGCGGGGTGGCCAACAGCGGCTACATCGGCAAGTTGACGGTGATCCAGCCACACGTCCCGCGCGCGCCGGCCACCTGGCCGCACCAGGTGGGCGTACTTCCGCCCACGGCAACCGCCTTCCAGGAACGGCCTTCGGCAAATGCCCTCCGTGCAATACCGCCTGGCAGCTCGGTGATCCTCACGGGCACCGGGGGCGTTGGCAAGACACAACTCGCGGCCAGCCTCGCACGCAGCGCCTGGGAGTCCAGTCGCATCGACGTTTTGGTGTGGATCACCGCCGGTGACCGCGCGGCGGTGATCTCCGCGTATGCCCAGGCGGCAGCAGAGATCTTGGGAATCTCCCCCATTGATCTGGAGCACGCTGCTAGAGACCTTCTTTCTTGGCTGGAGCCGAAAAGAGGGGCCCAACTCTGCCGTTGGCTAATCATCCTGGACGGTCTTGCTGACCCCAGCGATATGCGTGGCCTCTGGCCGCCTTCCAACCCTCATGGCACCACAGTGGTGACAACGCAACGCCGGGATGCGGCCTTGGCAGGGCAGGGTCGACAGTTCGCGGACGTCGGCCTATTCACATGCGGCGAGGCGATCTCCTACCTGACCGAGTTTTTGGCGATACATGACCGCATCGAACACCCTGATCAGTTGGCGGAACTGACGACCGACCTCGGGCACCTGCCGCTCGCGCTCTCCCAAGCTGCGGCCTACATCGTCGACGCGGCAATGAGCCTCTCTGACTACCGAAACATCTTGAAGGAGCGGGCAACAGAACTTCGGGACGTGGTTCCTGACCCGAGCGCCCTCCCCGACGATCAAGATACGACCGTCGCTGCCGCCTGGTCACTCTCGATTGAGCGTGCCGACCTCCTCCGCCCCGCTGGCCTAGCACGTCCGATGCTGCAATTGGCCTCGACGCTCGACGGAAGCGGCATTCCTATCTCAGTTTTAACCAGCAAGCCTGCACTGGCCTACTTGGCCGACAGCAGGGCGATCATAACTGGAAGCCAGCCACCCCTCGCCGAGGTGTCCGTCACTGATGCCCTTGGTGCAGTGCGATCATTGCATCGCCTGAATTTGGTTGACCATAATCGTTCGGATGCATGCCAAACGGTACATACGCACCAACTAATTCAACGCGCAACCCGTGAGGCTCTCCCCCCTGAAGCGCGAACCAAGATAGCAAGCGCCGCTTCCGATTCCCTGGCGGCCGGTTGGCCGGATCTTGATCGCAATACCAGAATGGATCAGGCGCTTCGAGCCAATGCCGAGACTCTCCTACAGGTAGCTGGCGATAAGCTATTCAATCCCTACCCACACGTAATTCTTTTCCGATTGGGAAGGAGCCTTGGAGAGGCTGGGCAAGTAGATCTAGCTATATCGCATTTTCGCGACGTCGCGGCCAAATCGGAGCGCATCAACGGGCAACTGCATCCGCTCGCACTAGCAGCGCGTGGGAACCTCGCAGCCTGGTTGGGTGAATCGGGAGCCTATGCCGAAGCCGTCACCGAGCTCGAATCTATCCGAATCTCCCAGAATAATCTCCTGGGTGCTAATCACCCGCACACCCTCACTAGCCGATTTAACCTCGGGCTATTCCGAGGAAGGTCAGGCGATTATCTGGGTTCAGTCAAGGAACTTCGGAGTCTTTTGCCAGACCAAATGCTCACCTGGGGCGAGTACCACCGCGAGACGCTTTTCACCCGTCACGAACTCGCCCGTTGGACGGGGAGGACTGGCGACATTGCTGCCGCAATCGACAGCCTTCAGTCGCTGGCCGTCGACCAAGAACATGCCCTCGGCCCAACCGACCCGGACACGCTGTTCACCAAACATGACCTCGCTTGTTGGCAGGGCCAGGCAGGCCAGACCGTCCTCGCAGCCAAGAGCCTTGCGACCTTGAGAATCTTCTTTACTGACGTCCTGGGGGCCGACCATCCGCGCACCCTCACCCTCCGAGGCGACCTTGCCAGGTGGCGAGCCAAGGCGGGTAACCCTACGGGTGCCATACGGGACCTCAGACGCCTACTAAGCGATCGGGAACGAATTCTTGGCCCCAATCATCCATCCACCCTTACAACGCGAAACGACCTAGCTTCTTGGATTGGCGAGGCCGGGGATCCTGCTGGTGCTGTTCGCGAATTCTCCTCGCTCATACCGGACCTTGAGGAAATCCTAGGACCAGGAAATATCGTAACCCTCACGGCCCGGGACAACCAGATAACGTGGCGCGTACGCAGCGGCGACATCCTTGGGACCGTTAGAGAATCGAGTAGATTACTGCTCGACATGGCGGATTTTCTGGGTTCTACGCACCCCATAACTCTCACAGCACGCCACAATCATGCTGACCGTCAGGGAGCATCAGGCGATGCAGCAGGGGCCGCGGTTAGCTTCAGGAACCTTTTGATCGACTTCGAGCGAAACCTCGGTACGGGCCATCCCTCAACCGAAGTATGCCGAAGGGGCCTTGCTTATTGGGAGAGTCGCCTCAGAGGTGGGGGGAGCTCATAAAAGTAAGCGCGGGGCATTTTTACCGCTGCCTCTGGAGTGAGGACGGCTTGGCGGATTTCGTGACACCGTGCGGGAAGCTGACGAGATCCACAGCACGTGTCCAGACCGATCTTTCACTGCCTCCACGTTCACACAGCGGCGGCAGTGCTTGTGCGAGTAACCGACCCGTCGCTCATACGGTTCGCACTCACAACGGCTAACACAATGAGTTGATCTGTCGGCGGGTGATCAGGCAGCAGGCCAGCTTGAGGAAGGCTTCGTGGATGTCGGCTCGGCGTTCCCAG